>CAYVHH010000453.1:0-19511 GCA_964450175.1 uncultured bacterium
GCCCTGCAGCGCCACCACCGCCACGCCGCCCATCACGGGCCACTTGTAGAGATCCCAGAGCGAAGGCTCCCGGAAGCGCACCTCGCTCCCCGTCGGCAAGCGCGTCTCGTCGAGCCCCCACCGCCGGAGCTGCCGCCAGTCGAACACGTAGGTGTTCGCGCCGTCGACGGGACGAGGCCGGTCTCCGCTGATCACGCGCGAGGCGAGCTCGGCGGCTCGCGTGCCCTGCAAGGTGAAGCTCACGACATGGCCGCCGACGATACCAGCGCCGATATACGTCTCACCCGGTCCGAACACCGGCACCCGCGAGCTCGCGGCGACGCGCTGGACGACTTCCGTGCCGAGAAGATTCTGGCCGGCCGCGTCGCGCGTGAACGCTCCGAATAGCACGATCGTGCCCGGCGACAACGCGGCGACACGCTGGAGGACCTGGTCGACCGCCAGGTCGGTCACGTACTCGATGGCGACTCGTCCGCGATAGCGGTCGACGTCGAGCTGACGATGGGCGGCGCCCTGCCACACCCGATCGATCGCGGAAGTTCCCGTGATCACGACCGCGCGGCGCGTGTCAGGCTCAAGACGAAGGGCGGCATCCAGGGTTCCTGCCCAGTCGGCGTTCAGCCAGACCCCGGTGACGTCGTCGTCGAGCTTGAGATCGCCGAGGGCAGCGCGGTCGACGCTGCTGAACACGATGGGCGTGCCCGGAAAGAGATCGGCGCGATTCTGGACCGCGAACCGCACGGCGCGACTGGCGAACGAAGCCACCAGGTCGAGCTTGACGCCGTGATACTTCCGTTTCAGCAGCGCGCGGAGCTCGGGCCGTGGCTCGTCGCCGCGGAACAGCGAGAGATCGAGATACTCGGTGTAGAAGAACACGGGCGCCGACACCCGCGATGTCAGGGTCGATCGAAACGCCTCGTCGATCGCGATCTGGGCGGGAGTCAGCCGCGGAGAGGCGAACAGCAGCAGCACGTTGAACGAGGTGTCACCGACCGACGGCCGTGGATCGGCGGCCGCCATCGGCGGCGTCGCCAGCAGGGCGAGCAGCAGTACCGCCGACGCGACGGCGGCGCGGGGGACTTCGCGGAACGACCATTCTGACCAGGAGCAATCGGACGAGCGATTCATCTCGCTCCTCTACCGACCACGGGTCACGCCGCAGTGGCCCGTCGATCCGGACGAAGCTCGTCGCGTTCGACTGGAGCCGGTTCGGATCTGGAGCTCGTATGGTACACGACCTCGCCCTGACGCGCTCCGGGAGTGACTCGGTCGGCGGCCGGGTTGTGACAGCCGGCGTAGGCCGTGCGGCCGCTCTATTTCGATCGACGGAGGCTGACCGGAAGTCCGCCGGAGACCTGGCCGCTCATCGTGTCTTCCTTGACCGTGAGCTCACCGAGCGTCACGCGCTCCAAGATCAGGGTCAGCAGCTCGCCTTGGATCGACCCCTTCACGCCCCCGGTCAGCTCCGACCGGCCCCCTACGCTCATGTCCCCGGTCACGGTTGTCCCGTTCTGCATCAGGGTCATCGTGACGGGCATGAACGTTTCTCCGGTCCTGGCGCTTCCGGTCCACACGCCGGAAACGTTGGCCGTCGGCGCATTGGCCATCTGTGCCCGCTGCACAGCGCCGCAACCAGCGGCCAGGACACCGCCGAGCGCCAAGAACACGAACGTGAGCCTCATGCTCGCGCCTCCCCCGCCCCAGGTAACAGGTCGGAAGGCGGGCGTCGCTACTGGACCTTCGTCGTAGCGCGCGTCATGATCGCAGCGCGTCGTCACGCCATGAGCCCCACCATGGTCGAGCCCCACAATGCGAGAGGACGTTGCCGATCGCGTAGCGTCGGAAACTTGCTCTTCGCAACTGCCTGTACCGCGGCCAGGCCCGGCGCCGAGGTCCCCGCGCCGGCCGCACACTCCGAGGAGCACGCCCGGGGGCATCTTCACCACGTAGCAGCGTGCGGCTACGAGACTTTTGGCCTATAGAACGTGTCGGCGAACGACGGAGCGGAGCTCTCGCCCGATCGTCAACGCCGCTTGCTTTGCCGCCGTCATGACCTTAGAGTTCGGTCGGAATTTGGCCGGAGTGCTTCGTCGGTCCTCGGCTGGTCCGCCTGCTTGCCGTGAGCGATCGTGACGCCGTTCATGCGAACGACTGCGATCGTCGCCGGTATTCTCGTCCTGCTCACGGTCGGGGCTCTGATGGCCTTGCGCTACTTCGGGCCCTGGCCTCCCGCCCTGACGGGATCGCCGGGGCCGAGCGGCGCCGCGCCCGCGGCCACCTACGTCGGGGCTCAGGCCTGTGCCGGCTGCCACGCGAAGGAGCACGCGGCGTGGGCGGAGTCCGATCACGCGCGGGCGATGCAGCACGCGAACGAGACGACCGTGCTCGGCGACTTCGCCGATCGGCGCTTCGCGTACGGCGCGACCACCTCCACGTTCTTCCGGCGCGAGGGCCGATACATGGTCCGGACGGACGGGCCGGACGGCAAGCTCGCCGACTTCGAGATCAAGTACACGTTCGGCGTGCGGCCGCTGCAGCAGTACTTGATCGAGCTGCCGGGCGGCCGGCTCCAGGCACTGTCGATCGCGTGGGACGCGCGCTCGCGTGAGGCGGGCGGCCGGCGCTGGTTTCACCTGTATCCCAACGAGAACATCGACTTCCGCGACGAGCTCCACTGGACCCGGCGGCAGCAGAACTGGAACTACATGTGCGCCGACTGCCACTCGACGAACGTCCGCAAGAACTACGACTCCGCCGCCAACCGCTACGCGACCACGTGGTCGGAGATCAATGTGGCCTGCGAGGCATGCCACGGCCCGGGTTCGGGGCACGTGGCCTGGGCCGGCGCCAGCCGACCCGGCCGGACGTACGAGGCCAACGACCGCAAAGGGCTGACGGTGGTCTTGCGCGAACGGCGCGGTGTGCAATGGACCATCGACCCGGCCTCGGGCAACGCCAAGCGGAGTGCGGCGCGCGCCACCGCCCTCGAGCTGGGGGTCTGCGCCCAGTGTCATTCGCGGCGGAGCCAGATCTCGTCCGACTACGCCGCCGGTCGACCGTTCCTCGATTACTACCTTCCGGCCCTGCTCGTGTCCCCGCTCTACTGGCCCGACGGACAGCAGCGCGACGAGGTGTATACCTGGGGCTCGTTCCTCGAGAGCCGGATGCACGCCGCCGGTGTGACGTGTAGCGACTGTCACGAGCCCCATGGCCAGAAGCTCCGCGCGCCCGGCAATCAGGTCTGCGCCCAGTGCCACGCGCCGGCGAAGTACGACGCCGCGACGCATCACTTTCACCGCGCCGGCGGCGCCGGCGCCGAGTGCGCCGGCTGCCACATGCCGGCGACGCGGTACATGCTCATCGACCCGCGCCACGACCACAGCTTGCGGGTGCCGCGGCCGGACCAGTCGGCCGCGCTCGGCGTCCCGAACGCGTGCACGCGCTGCCACGCCGATCGCAAGGCGGACTGGGCGGTCGCCACGATGCAGACCTGGTACGGCCACCATGCGGCCGGCTATCAGCGATTCGCCGAGGCGTTTCACGCAGCCGAGATGGACGGCGCCGCCGGCCAGCAACTGGCCGCGATTTCCCGCGACCCGCTCCAGCCCGCGATCGTCCGGGCCTCGGCGCTGTCGCGGATGTCCCACGATTTCGGTCGATCGGCTTCGGGCGTGGACGCGGTGAAGCAAGCGCTCGGTGATCCGGATCCGCTCGTGCGACGTGCCGCCGTGGCGGCGCTCGAATCGCTGCCGCCCGACCAGCGGAGTGCTCTGGCCACGCCGCTCCTCAGCGACACCGCGCGACTCGTCCGGATCGAGGCGGCGCGCGTGATGGCTCCGGTCCGGCCCGAGACGCTCGATCAGACTTCTCGCGCCGCCTATGACCGGGCCGCCGCCGAGTTCGTCGCGGTCCAGCGCACGAACGACGATCGGCCCGAGTCGCGGACCAATCTCGGCACCTACTTCGCCGCCCGCGGCCGGGTGGCCGCGGCGGAGACAGAGATACGCGCGGCGCTCGCGCTGGATCCCACGTTCGTACCGGCGTACGTGAATCTGGCCGACATCTACCGCGCGGAGCAGCGCGAGCCCGACGTCCGCCGCGTGCTGGCAGAGGGCTTGACGGCCGTGCCCGACGACGCGTCGCTGCACTACGCGCTGGGACTGGCCCTCGTGCGCGCGCAGCGGACGGCCGAGGGCTTGACGCACATCGAGCGCGCCGCGACTCGGGCGCCCGACAACGTGCGCTTCGTCTACACCTACGCGGTCAGCCTGTATTCCACCGGCAAAGCGCGGGAGGCCATCGCGGTGCTGGAGAAGGCGCTCCAGCGGCGCCCGAACGACCGCGACGTGCTGATCGCGCTGGTCACGTTCAACCGCGACCAGGGCGCGATCGGCTCGGCTCTTCGCTACGCCGAGCGGATGGCCGCGCAGTACCCCGACGATCCCGAGGCGCAGCGGCTCGTCGCGCAGCTCCGCGCACGCTCCTCCCGCTGACGCCGATCAACTGGACCTTCGTCCAGGTGACGGTTTCCGAATCGGCCATTAGGTCGTTGGTCCGAATTGACGAGCCGGCGCCGGTTGTCTATTGTCCCGCGCGCCTGGGGGGTGCCCACATGACAGTGCGGTCACTGCAGATGCTCGCGTGCGCGCTCGCGGTCTCGCTGATCGTTGCCGGTCACGCCGCGGCCGACGAGATCCTGTTTCTCAACGGCGACCGGCTCACCGGCAAGATCGTCAGCGCCGACGGCGGCAAGCTCACGATCAAGACCGAGACCGCCGGCGAGGTCACGGTGGATCTGGCGAAGGTGAAGACCTTCTCGACCGACGAGCCCATCGTGATCAAGAGCGGCGATACGACGCTCACCTCGAAGGTCACCGGCGGGGCCGACGGCACGGTGCAGATCGTGCCCGTCGCCGGGGGTAGCCCACAGGTGATCGCGCTCAAGGACGTCGCGAAGATCAACCCGCCGCCGGTCAAGTGGACCGGCTCCTTCGTCGCCAACGCGCTGGTCACCACCGGCAACTCGGAGACCGAGAACTTCGGTCTCAGCCTCAATGCCGTGCGGCGCACCGAGATAGACCGGATCACCCTGGGCGCCGCCTACTACTACGGGCGGCAGCTCGACAAGGCCACGGACCAGAAGGAGACGACCGTCAACAACTGGTTCATCCTCGGGAAGTACGACTACTTCCTGACGAAGCAGCTCTACCTCTACGGTGGGGCTCGCGTGGAGCAGGATGAGATCGCCGACCTCGACCTGCGCCTCACGATCGGCGGCGGCGTCGGCTACCAGTGGTACGAGACGCCGACCTTCAACCTCTCCACGGAGGCCGGCCTGGCGTGGATATACGAAAGCTTCAAGAACGACGGCACCGACGACCACATGGCCGCGCGGCTCGCCTACCACGTGGACTGGACGCCCTACAAGACGATCAAGCTCTTTCACAACCTCGAGTGGCTGCCGAGCCTGACCGACCCGATCGGCGACTACAACCTGAATACGGACGTCGGCCTGCGGGCGACGGTCTACGAGGGCTTCTTCGCCGAGGCCAAGATCGAGCTCCGCTACGACTCGATCCCGGCGCCCGGAGCGAAGAAGGAAGATGTACGCTATCTCCTCGGCGTCGGCTGGTCGTTCTGACCGATGGCAGCAGAACTTGGAGGAAGCTCGATGAAAACGCTGATCGCGGTGCTCGCGGCGGCCGCGGTGGTGACGGTCCAGGCCTGCACGTCCACCCAGACGCCGAGCGCCGAGGAGAAGCCGGCCATCGGAGCCGTGGGCGAGGCCGACATGGTGACGGTCCGCGGGTGGATCGACGCCGTCGACAAGACCAACCGCACCGTGACGTTGAAGGGGCCGCGGGGCGGCACGGTGACGCTCGACGTGAAGGACCCGAAAAAGCTCGACGCGGTCGCGGTCGGCGATCCGGTCGTCGCGGCGTTCATCGAGGCGCTGGCCCTTCAGGTCAAGAAAGTCCCGGGCGCGACGCCCGGCGTGAGCGTGACCGAAGCTCGGGTGACGTCGAAGCCCGACGAAACCCCAGCCGGCGCCGTCGGCCGTGAGGTCGTCGTGACCGCGACGATCACCGCGATCGACCGAACGGCGCAGACCGTGACCATCAAAGGCCCTCGGGGCAATACGGAGACCATCAAGGTGAAAGACGCGACGAACCTTACGGGAGTCGAGGCCGGCGACGTGGCCGAACTGACGTACACCCAGGCGCTGGCGGTGACGCTCGACCGGGCCGGCCTGTGAGCGCACTGGCTCGGCTCGTCGCCGCGGCCGCGCTCGCGCTGTTGCTCCCCGGCGTCGCGCCGGCGCAAGAGCTCACCGGAACACTGAAGAAGATCAAGGACAGCGGGACGATCGCGATCGGCTACCGCGAGCAGTCGATGCCGTTCTCCTTCCGGGGCCCCGACGGCAAGCCCGCCGGCTACTCGGTCGATCTGTGCCAGCGGATCGTGACGGGCGTCCAGCAGCAGCTCAAGCTGACGAAGCTCGACGTGAAGTGGGTCGCGGTCACACCGGAGAACCGGATTCAGTCGGTCGTCAACGGCACGATCGATCTCGAATGCGGCTCCACGACGAGCTCGCTCTCGCGCCAGGAGCAGGTCGACTTCAGTCACATGACGTTCGTCGACGGCAGCAGCCTGCTCATCAAGGCCGACAAGGTGGCCGCGATGCAGGACCTCGGGGGCAAGAAGATCGCGGTCATCCCGGGGACGACGACCGATCCGGCAGTGCGCGCGGCGCTCCAGAAGGCGTTCGTGACGGCGCAGATCGTTCCGGTGAAGGACCATCGCGAGGGGCTCGCCGCGGTGGAGAGCGGGAGCGCCGACGCCTACGCCTCGGACCGCGTCATCCTCATCGGCCTCGTACTGACGGCGAAGGAGGGGCAATTCGCCATCGGCGAGCAGTACCTGTCCTACGAGCCGTACGGCTTCATGCTGCGGCGGGGCGACGCGCCGTTCCGGCTGGCCGTCAACCGCGTGCTCTCGAGCCTCTACCGGTCGCGCGAGGTCATGCAGATCTACAGCCGGTGGCTCGGCAAGCTCGGCGAGCCCGGCAACCTCCTGATCGCGATGTACGCGCTGCACGCGCTGCCCGAATAGGCGCGCGCACGCTCCGCGCGCCGCGAGTGATTCGCTGGCGCCGGCCGACCGCGCGGGGCGAGGCCCGGCGGTCGGGCGCGCTGGTATGCTAGGCCAGCCATGAGCGAGAGCTCCCCGAGGCGTGCTCGGCTCTGGCGCTATCTCGGCTACGCCGCGGGCGCCCTCCTGCTCCTCGCGCTCGTTCTCGTCGTCGGGACGTGGCTCGCCGTGCGCGCCTGGGGCCCGGAGTTCGCGCGCGAGCGGCTCGAGACCGCGATGACCGCAGCACTCGGCCGGCCGACTCGCGTCCAGCAGATCTCCGTCGAGCCCTGGTTCGGTCGTGTGGTCATCGGGAACGTCACCGCCGGTGCGCTCCCGGGAGAGCCCGGGCCTCATCTCTTCAAGCTGGGACGGCTCGACGTCAACTTCGCCATCAGCAGCTTGTGGCGGCGTCGCCTGATCCTGCGATCGATCCGGCTCGACGACCTCGACCTCACGATACGCGCCGGCGGCGGCCCCGCGCTGCGCGAGATCCCGATGCTCCCGGAGGTCGTGCGAGCCGGGCCGATCGAAGTCGAGCTCGGAACCATCGAGCTTCGCCGCGGGCGCCTCGTCTACGACGATCCGGCGACGGCCACGCGAATCCAGGTGCACGGCATCACCGCGAGCCTCGTGCCCGGTCGCGACGCGATGAGCGCGACCGTCGCCGCCCAGGAGGTGGGGCTCGACGTCGAACACATCCATGAGCGCGCCGAGCAGCTCGACGCCGACGTGCGCATTCTGCCGATGCGGCTCGAGATCCATCGGGTGGCGGCCACCTGGGAGAAGGCGCGCATGACCGTCGCCGGCCGCATCGACGGGCCGTTCGATCAGACCCGGATCGACCTGGCCGCACGCGGCGACGTCGAGCTGGCCGGTGTGGGCAGCCGCCTCGGCGCGACCGTGCCGCTGGCCGGTGTGGTGCGCGTCGACAGCAGGCTCGAGGGCCCCGCCGCTTCGCCGCGGGTGGCCGCCGACGTCGCGTTCGACGAGCTCACCGCCGGGCCCGTGACGGCGCGATCCGGCAAGGCGCACGCCGCGCTCGCCGACGGCGTGCTCTCGGTCACGAAGCTCGACGCGCGAGCGTTCGACGGCGCCATCAGCGGCTCGCTCACAGTCGAGCTGCAGCACGTGGACCGCGCGCACCTGGTGCTCGTCGCCCGCGGAATCTCGGTCGCCGCGCTCGAGCCGCTCACGGGGACCCGGAGCGGCGTCAGCGGCCGGTTCGACGCGAGCGTCGACACGAGGGGCGATCTTCGCGATCCGGTGCGCGCCGAGAGCCGCGTGCGCCTCGAGGCGCGCGCGCTCCGGCTTCCCGCTCGCCTTGCGTCGCTCGGCTCCGGCACGGTCGACGCCGAGGCGCACGGCCAGCAAGGCACGTTCACGCTGACTCGCGGCGCCGCGAGCTGGCCGGGTCTCAAGGCCGACGCGCAGGGGCAGGTGACCGTCGACGGGTCGAAGGGTCTTCACCTGACCCTGACCGGTGAGCTCGCGAGGCTCGGTCCGCTGATGGGGCAGAGATCGGCGTCGGGCCACGGCGTGCTCGTGGCCGACCTCACGGGACGCTGGCGCGACCCGGTCGTCACCGGCCGGCTCGAGCTGCGCTCGCCCGCGGTCGCCGATCTGCGCGCCGACGAGATCGTGCTGCCGTTCGAGCTCACCCGGCACTCGCTGAAGCTCGCGGCCGCCGGCGCGCGCCTCGGGCGCGCGCGCGTCGTCGCGTCGGGCAATCTCGCCTGGCCGCAGGGCGCGACTCCCGCCGTACCGTCCCCGGAAAGGGTTCGCCTCGATCTCCAGGTGCAGACCGAAGACGCCCGGCTGGAGGATGCGTGGCCGTGGCTTCCGCCGGCCGGCCACGGCAGCGGGCCGGTGCGCGCGAACGTCGCGCTGAAGGGGACGCTCGCCGCGTGGCGTGCGACCGGGCAGGTCGAATCGAGCAGCCTCTCCTGGCCGACGATTCCCGCGGCGCGCGACCTGAGCGCGACGTTCGAGGCGACAGCCGATGGCATCGATCTCCGGGCGTTCAAGGCCGTGGTGCTCGACGCGCCCCTGACGGCGCGCGGGCGCTGGCGGTGGGCGGGGGATGGCGAGGCCGAGGCCAGCACCGGGCTGGTCGATCTCGCGAGTGTGCCGGGCCTGCCGGCTCGGCTGCGCGTCGAGGGCCGGGCGCGCGCGAGCGTCACCGCGAGCGTGCGCGATGGCCGGATGAGCGGCTCGGGCAAGCTGGTCGGCGAGCGTCTGGCGGTGGCCGGCTGGGCGCTCGGTCCGGGCACGGCAGACATCACCCTGGACGACAACGCGCTCACCGGGGACGCGGCCCTGCCCGAAGCGCGGATCACGGCCAGCGCGCAGGGCCGGCTGGACGGTGTGATCGCGACGCGCCTCACCGCGACCGACTTCGAGCTCGGATCGATTCTCCGCCAGCTGCGTCCGGATCTCTTCGGCGATGCGGCCGGTCGACTCTCGGCCGTGGCCACGCTCGACGTGCCCGCGCGTGATCCGCGCGCCGCGCGCGGCCTCGTTCGTCTCGAGCCGGTCTCGCTCGAGATCGCGGGGGAGCGCTGGGAGGCCCAGGGACCGATCATCGTCCGGCGCGAGGCCGGCCGGCTCACCGTCGAGCGCCTCGAGATTGCCGGACGCCTCGGGACCGCCACCGCTTCGGGCTGGATGGACGATGCCGGCACGCTCGACGGCACGCTCCGCGGTCAGGTGCCGCTCGCCCTCCTGGCCGTACTGCGGCACGAAGTGCGTGACGCGTCGGGGAAGCTCGACCTCGACGTCCGCGTCGGCGGGACGGTGGCGAAGCCGACCCTCCTGGGGCGCGGCACGATCAGCGGCGGACTGATCGCGCTTCGTGATCTGCCGTTCGTGGTGCGCGACCTGGAAGGGCGGGTGGTGCTCTCGCCCGCGCGGCTTCGCATCGAAGAGCTGAAGGCCGGCGTCGGCACCGGAACCGCGCGTGCGACCGGCGAGATCGCGATCGACGGCGGGACCGTCGGCGCCTACCAGATCGCGCTCACCGCCCAGAGGGTCAGCCTCACCCCGGTCGAGGGTCTCGAGACGGTCTGGAACGCCGAGCTCGCGCTGGTCGGCCGCGGGCCGCGAGGGCTCGTGCGTGGCGACGCGCACCTCGTACGCGGTACGTACACGAAAGACCTCTCGATCCTCCCGCTGCTGCTCAAGGGCGGCGGGCGGGCCGAGCCGGCCGCCTGGGGCCGCGAGTTCGCGCTGCAGATCCAGGTCCAGCTCGACGACAACCTGGTCATTCGCTCGCCGCAAGCGCAGGTCCGCGGCGGCGGCACGCTCGTGCTGCGCGGGACCGTCGCGCAGCCGACGGTCCTGGGCACGGTCGAGACGCAGGACGGCCGGGTGACGTTCCGCCGGAACCGGTTCGTCCTGGAGAACGCCGTCGTGCGCTTCGACGATCCCGGACGGATCAATCCCTACATCGACCTGCGCGCCACCACCCGGATTCGTACCTATGACGTGACGATGTGGCTCTCGGGCCGCGCCGACGACCTGACGATCCGACTCGCGTCCGAGCCGCCGCTCGCGCAGGAGGATCTGCTCGCGCTGGTCACGGTCGGCGCGACGAAGACCGAGCTTGGTAACTCGGGCGGCGGCACGGTGTTCGCGACCGAAGCGGCGCAGCTCATCTCCAAAGAGCTCCTGGGCGGCGAGCTCAACGCGCCCACGGTCGACATCCTCGAGTTCGGGAAGAACGAGGAAGGCCAGAACGAGTTTCGCGTGGGTAAGCGCCTCAACGACCGCACGCTGGTGACGTACTCGGGGAGCTTCGCCGAGGGTGGCAAGCAGAAGCTCCGCGTCGAGTATCAACTGTTCGGACCCGTGCTCATTGCGGGTGAGCAGGTGTTCAGCGGGGGCGTCGGGGGCGACGTGATCTTGCGCTTCAGATTTCGATGAGCCGCCGCCTCGCGGTGGCTCTCGCGGCGATCCTCGCCGCGCTCTCTCCCGCGATCGCCGCCTCGAGTCCGGGCCCGCCCGCTCCGATGGTGACGGCCGTCGAGGTGGTCTCGCCCCATCAGCTCACCGGACCGCCGGTCGATCAATTCCTCACCGGCCTGGCCGGCCAGCCGTTCTCGCGCGCGCGCGTGCGCGAGAGCCTCGATCGGCTGTGGGCGCTCGGCGTCTTCGACCACGTCGAGGTCGAGTCGGTCGACGAGCCCGGCGGCGTCCGGCTGCGTTTCCGTGTCTCGCGGCGGCCCTTCCTCGAAAGCCTGAAGTGGACCGGGGAGCTGGGCGTCGATGCCGTGGACCTCGCCGGCACCGCGGCGCTCGGGCTCGGAGGCCCGGCCGAGCCCGCGCGCCTCGAGCGCGCGCGAAGCGAAGTCCTCGCCCGCCTGCGTCGCGAAGGCTATCTGGCGGCCACGGTGCGCCTCGACGTGCGCGAGAACCCCACCACCAACGGACGCGCGGTGACGATGGTCGTGGCCGCCGGCAAGGAGGCGCGGATCGGTCGCCTCGAGATCACCGGGCTCGCGCGCGCCGAGGAGAAGCCGCTCCGCAAGGCGCTCGATCTCGGCCCGGGCGCCAAGTTCAAGGAACGCAAGTTCCGCGACGGTGTGCGCGCGCTGGAGGCGGCCCTGCACACGCAGGGCTTTTTCGAATCGCGCGTATCGTCGGGCGAGCCCGCCTTCGATGCCGCGACGAACACGGTCGATCTCACGGTGGAGGTGATCGAGGGTCCGCCGACCACGGTGGAGTTCGTGGGCCGGGACGCGCTCACCGAGGACGTGCTCCGCGAGCGGCTGGTCTTCGGCGACGACCGGATCGTCGACGACGTCGAGGTGAGGGCCAGCGCCGATCAGATCGAGAAAAGCTACCACGAGGCGGGCTACCACTTCGCCAAGGTGACGGGAACGCTCGGCGGTGACGCGACCGCACGCACCGTGAAGTTCCAGATCGACGAGGGGCCGCGCGTCGTCGTCGAGCGCATCACCTTCGAGGGGCTCGCCACGCTGTCCGAGCAGCAGCTGGCCGAGCAGATGCAAACGCGCCCCGCCGGGCTGATCCCGATCGGGATCTTCCGCGGCCTCTTCGTCGAGGAGCGGCTCGAGCAGGACGTGCGACTCATTCGAGGGTACTACCGCACACAGGGGTTTCCGTCGGCGGAGATCGGGCCCCCGCGCGTGACCTTCAGCGAGGACCGCACCCACGCGGAGATCGTCATTCCGGTGGTCGAGGGAACGCGACGCATGGTCGCCGCGGTCACGGTCACCGGCAACCGCCTCCTCGACACCGACACCATCATGAAGAACATCGGCTTCAAGGCCGGCGATCCGTGGGACGCGTCGCGCGCCGAGGACGCGCGGCACAAGGTGCAGCAGCTCTATCAGCGGCGGGGATATCGGGGCACCACGGTGGGCCTGAGCTCGGCGGACAAGGACGGCGCCGTATCGGCGGCGTATACCGTGGAGGAGGGCGAGCTCACGCGGATCGGCCAGATCGTGATGTCCGGTCTGACGGCCACCAAGGCGTACGTCGTGGAGCGCGAGCTTCAGTTCTCGCCGGGTGATCCGCTCACCGCGGTCACGCTGTCGGAGGCTCGACGCCGCCTGGACTCGACGCGCCTCTTCGACCGCGTCGACGTCGAGCCGCTCGGCGACCCGGCCGCGCCCATCCGGGACGTGCAGGTGTCCCTGCGAGAGGCGAAGCCCTGGCGCTTCGAGCTCGGCGCCGGCTACGCGACCGAGGAGGGCTTTCGCGGCTTCCTGACGCTCGCCTACGACAACCTGTTCGGGACCGGCCGGAGCGCCTCGATCCGGCAGCGCATCAGCGAGAAGGGGTATCGCACCGAGCTCGACTATCGCGAGCCCTGGGTCCTGGGCTCGGACTGGCAAGGCGAGGCCATCGGGTTCCTCGAGCAGAAGCAGGAGATCGGCTACCTCCGGAACAGTCTCGGCTCGACGCTCACCCTGCAGCGCGATCTGTTGCCCCGCCTCTTCATTCCCGAGGAGCCGACGGACCATCCCAAGAGCTTGCGCGGCGGGTTTCGGTACCGGGTCGAGGAGTTCAAGCGCTCGAACATCGATCCCGACCTCATCGCGGACGGCAGCGTCCGGGAGCAGGACGACCTGGTCACCAGCGTGCAGTCGTTCCTCACGCTCGAGCTTCGCGACCAGCCCTCCGATCCCAGGCAGGGTAGCTATCACTTCACCGCGCTCGAGGTCGGCAGCTCGGCGCTCGGCGGTAACGTCAACTTCGTGAAGTTCCGGCTCGAGGACACCTGGCTCGTAGCCCTGCCGCTGCGCAGCGTCCTGGCGCTCTCGACCCGCCTGGGTATCGCCGGCCCGTACGGAGACACCGCGGATCTGGTGATCGAAGATCGGTTCAAGGCGGGCGGCAGCACGACCGTTCGCGGCTACAAGGAGGACAAGGTGGGGCCGCTCGACGACGGCGGGAATCCGCGAGGCGGCGATCTCAGAATCCTCACGAATATCGAGTGGCGCTTTCCGATCTACCGCTGGCTCGGCGGTGTCGTATTCTTCGATGCGGGTACCGTGACACCGAGCGTGTCCGACTTCGCGTGGTCGGCCTTCTTCCCCGGGGTCGGGAGCGGATTGCGGATCACCACGCCGATCGGACCGATTCGCCTCGACGTGGGCTACGGGCTCCGCCAGATTCGCACCGACGACCGAATCCAGGTCTATCTGACGGTTGGCCAAGCCTTCTGATGTGCGTGCGCGGCCGATGTCGCACGGCCCGCGCCGACCGGTGGTCGTGGTGGTCGCGCTGCTGGCGGCGCTCCTCCACGTGTCCTTCGCGCCGGCCGAGCCCGTCGACACCCTGCTCGCGCAGGTCGACGCGCGCACGATCTCGGCGAGCGACATCGCGCTGGCGCGCGCTCTCGGCGTGCTCGGGTTCGCGCCATCGAGCGCGCCGATCACGCGCACCGAGGTCGAGCGCTTCGTCGACGTCCTGCTGATCCTCGCGGAGGCCGCCAGGATCGGAGTCGAGGGTGAGCCGGCCGCGGTCGACACGGCGTGGGCCGCGGTCGCCGCGCGCGCCGGAGGCGAGGCGGCGCTGACGCGCTGGCTCGACGACAAGGCCATCGACCGCGACTGGGCGCGCCTGATGGTCGGGGAAGACATCGTGAAGTCGACGTTCTTCGACGCTCGATTCGCCGCGTTCATTTTTCCTGACGAGGAGACGGTGACCCGCGAGCTCGGTCCGGGGCAGCACGACGAGGCCGCGCGGGAGCATGTGCGCGACCAGCTGATCCGTCGCGCCGCGCTGGACGCGCAAGCCAAGTGGCTCGACGACGCGCGGCGGCGCGCTTCGATCAAGATTCTCCTGCCGGACGGGGCGTCGGTGGCACCACCATTCACTTTGCCGTGATCGACCTATCGGGGCGGCGCCGGGCCCGGGTCAGCGAGGGGGTGCCTGGACCACGCGGCACACGTGCGCTGCTCCGGGGTGGCTGGGCTCCATACGGCTCGCCTCGCGAGCCGCGAGCGAGACTCGACGGCGGGAGAGCTAGCGCGGAACCGCTCGGGCGATCTGGTGCAGGTACCACTCCGTATAGCGGATCACGTTGTATTCGCGCTTCGTCGAGTAGGGGCCGGGGGTGAACGCCGACGAGTTGACGCCGGCCTGATTGTTTTCGCAGAGATCCCAGTCCTGCTCGCTGGTGAGCTCCCAGAACGGGAGCAGCGCGTCCAGGATGTAGTCTTTACCCTCGACGGCGTCCTCGTGGACGAGCCACTGCACCTGCACGAGGGTCGTCTGGGGCCCGGCCGGCGCGAGCCGTGTGGACACGGAGTGATCGCCGCTCGAGTGGTTCCAGAAGTTGGGCATCGTCCGCATGCGCAAGGTGCCCACGTCGCGCGTCCGGTACGAGCCCATCAGCGGCGCGACCGGCCGTCCGTCCATCGATTCGCTCACCCAGCCCGGCACCAGCGGCGTGCGATTGATCGACCACCAGTAGTCGGGCGACGGGAAGCGCACCATGCCCGCCTCCTGATAGTCGATGCGAAGCCCGTCGGCCGCCAGGCGATCGGACGTCGCCCGGGCCTGCGTCTCGATCGCGTGCTTGAGCGCCGGGTCGTCGATCGGCGCGTTGTCGTAGTTGGCTTTCACGTACTGCGGATGGTTCACGTTGCAGTGCCAGCACTCGCGGTTGTTTTCCCAGACGAGCTTCCAGTTCGCGTGGACCGCGTAGCTCCGGCTCGCGGCGATCCGCGCGCGCTCGAGCCCTTGCGGGCGCAGGAGCGCGCCCAGCGCCTCCGCGGCCGCCTCGAACGCGGGCGGATCGTCGGCCAGGCAGACGAAAATCAATCCGCCGACTTCACGGACCTGCACTCGGTGCAGACCGTAGTCGCGCCGATCGAGGTCGCCGTCCCTGTCCATCCCGGCACACGCCACGAGCTCGCCGTCGCGCGCGTACGACCACTGGTGATACGGGCAGACGATCCGCGTGACGTGCCCGGAGCTGGTCTGACAGATCTTCATCCCGCGATGGCGGCAGGTGTTGTGGAGCGCCGAGACGTGCCCGTCGTCGCCGCGGATGACGATGATCGAGTCGGTGTCGATGTCGAAGACGAAGTAGTCGCCCGGGTTCCTGGCCTGACACGTGTGGCCGGCGAAGAGCCACCCACGACGCCAGATCCGCTCGAGGTCGAGCTGGTAGATGCCGGGATCGGTCTGGAACTCTCGCTGGAGCGCGTGGCCGGGCTGGTGCTCGACGATCAGACGCTCGAGCAGCGTGCGGGCTTCGGCGAGCTGTGAGGACGTGAGGAACGGACTCGACATCGCCTCACTATTATAAGGACGGGCGATGTCTTTGCGGCGTCAGTTCAAGGGCATGCGGAACTCGACGAGCACGCCGCCGCCCCGCGGAATCCCGACCCGGATGTCGGACTTGATCCCGAGCAGGCTTTCGGCCATGTAGTTCAGCGCGCCGATCGGGTCGGTCGCGATCAGGCCGACGTGGTCGTACCATTTGAGCTCGGGCTTGCGCCGGATCCAGTTTCGGAACGGCTCGAAGACGAAGCCGCCGAGCAGCGCGCCCCCGATGGGCGTGACGATCAGATCCTGGTAGGAGGGCCGCTCGAAGATCGCCTCGACCCCGAACTCGTAGATCGCCGAGGCGACGGCTGAGTACAGGAACGAGTCGATGCGATCGAAGCCGCGCTCGCGGGCGCGCGTGTAGTAGGTGGCGCCGAAGTACGGATGCCCGATGTAGTTCACGGGCCAGCTGTCGTCATCCCAGTGAGGGCTTGAAGCGCTCTCCCACCACTTCTCGAAGCTGACCTCCTTGTCCTGATGGGACCACTTCGAGACGCTCGGCGGGACGACGTAGAGGATCGCGGCGCCGACGACCTGGTAGCCGATGATGAACCCGGTGTCGCGCGCGAGTCCGATCCAGTCGCGAGGCTGCTCCGAATCGTCGGGAAGAAGATGAAACTTTTTCGGCGCATTCTCGGCCGTCGCTTGCATCCACCACTCGGTCGAATCGGAATCGTTCTCGGCCCGTGCGGGCATGGCCACGAGCAAAAGGGAGACCAAGAGGAGGCCGGCGCGGGCACGATGCACGCGAAGGCACCATGCCGAGATGAGTCGCCGGCGTCCATCGGACTTTGGTCCCAGACGCTCGCGGCGGACGACGGCCCGGCGGTTCGGCGCTAGAGGCGAAGCCGGGCTCCCGCGGGGTCGTAGAGCACGTCCGGCGCGACCTCGGCGGCGAAGCGCGCGCCGAAGGCTTCGACCTCGAGCGTGGTGCCGGTCGCCGAGAGCGCCGACGGCAAGTACACGAAGCCGATCTGCTTCGCGACCGTATAGCCCCAGCCCGCGCTCCGCAGCCGCCCCACCACACGGCCGGCGGCGTACACGGCCTCACCGCCGTAGAGATCCGAGTGTTCGGGCATCGCCGCCGTCAGGGTGATCGTGCAGAGCTTCCGCTCGAGCCCCTCGGCCTTGATCCGGAGCAGCGCCTCGCGGCCGACGAAGTCGCCCTTCTGCAGGCGCACGCAGAAGCCGAGTCCGGCCTCGTACGGGTTCTCGGCCGGCGTGAGATCGCTGCTCCAGTAGCGGTAGCCCTTTTCGAGTCGCAACGAGTCGACGGCCTTGTACCCGACGGGCTCGATGGCGGAGGGCCGACCGGCCGCGCGCAGCGCATCCCAGACGGCGACGGCGTGGCGGTTCGCGACGTAGAGCTCCCAGCCAAGCTCGCCGACGTACGTCACCCGTTGCGCACCGACCGCGGCGCCGGCGATCTCGATCGACCGCGCCGACATGTACGGGAAGGCTGCGTTGGACACATCGCTCGTGGTGACGGCCTGGAGCACGCGACGCGCGTCGGGGCCCCAGAGTCCGATGCACGCGAACTCGTCGGTCACGTCGCGCACCTGCACGCTGTCGTCGGGTGGCCGGTGCATCAGGATCCACCCGAGGTCGCTCGCGACGAAGTTGCTGCCGGTCGTCACCCGGAAGCGATCGGAAGCCCAGCGCGTGATGGTCAGGTCGCTCTCGATCCCGCCGCGCGGGTTGAGGAGCTGCGTGTAGATCACGCTCCCGACGGGGCGATCGACGTCGTTGTCGGCCAGCCGTTGCAACAGCGCCAGCGCCCCCGGCCCGCTCACGTCGAGCTTGCCGAACGAGGTGAAGTCGAAGAGGCCGACGCGCTCGCGAACGGCCCGGTGCTCGGCGCCCACGCGGTCGAAGAAGGCCGCGCGCCCCCAGCCCCAGCGGCGCTGATCCGTGCCAGCGCGGCGACCGGGTGAGCCCGGCACGAAATAGTTGGCACGCTCCCAACCGTTCTTCTCGCCGAACACCGCGCCGGCCTCCGCGAGGCGCGCGTCGAGCGGGCTCAGGCGGCGGGCGCGGGCCCACTCGTTCTCGTCGTGGGGGTAGCGGAGCAGGTAGTAGTACTTGTACGACTCGCGCGCCCGCTCGGCGGCGTACGCGCGATCCGCGTACACCGGCCCGAAGCGCCGGACGTTCAGCTCCGTCACGTCGTGCGGAGGCTCGCCGTCGACGAGCCAGTCGGCCACGATCCGGCCGATCGCGCCGCCGGCGCCGAAGCCCGTGTGCGACAGCCCCGCCGCGACCCAGAACCCGGGGACGCCGGGCACCGGACCGAGCAGGGGACGGCTGTCGGGGGTGATGCCCTCGGGGCCGTTGACGAGATGCGCCATCTCGGCCTTCGCCAGGACCGGCACGCGCCGGATCGCGCCCTCGAGGATCTCGTTGAACAGCTCCCAGTCGGACGGCAGGAGCTGCTGCGTGAAGTCCCACGGAACGCCGCCGACCGACCACGCGACCGGGCTCCGCTCGAAGCCGCCGACGAGAAACCCGCCGACCTCCTCACGCATGTAGACGAGGTTCTCGGGGTCGCGCAGGCACGGCGTCGAGCGGGCGAGCTCGTAGCCGGGGATCGGCTTCGTCGCGAGATGCTGATGGACCAGCGGCGTAATGGGCAGGCTCACGCCGACCATCGCGGCGATCTGCGAGGCCCACATCCCGCCCGCGTTGATCACGATCTCCGTGTGGATCGCGCCCTGGTCCGTTTCGACGGCCGCGACGGAGCCCCGCGGGGTCCGACGGATCCCGGCGACGCGCACGCCGGTGTCGAGCTCGACGCCCAGGCGGCGCGCCTGGGCGGCCAGCTCCATCGTCGCGCCGCTCGGATCGAGCCAGCCATCGCCTGGCAAGTACATCGCGCCGTGGAGGCTCTCCGAAGACATCAACGGGAAGATGCGCAGCGATTCGGCCGGCGAGATGGTGTCGACCTCGAGCCCGATCGCCCGGGCCATGCCGACCTGTCGCTGGAGAAATCGAAGCTGATCGTGGCTCGAGGCGACGCGAAGGCTCCCGACCTCGTGCCAGTGCTCTGCCGACCCGGGCTCCGCCTGCAGCCGCCGATATAGCTCGATGCTGTACTTCCGCATCCGCATGAGCGTCGGCGACGTATGAAAGTGCGTCACCATCCCGGCGGCATGCCACGTCGACCCGCTCGTCAGCTCCCCCTTGTCGACGAGCACGACATCCGTCCAACCCTTCCGCGCCAGATGATACGCAACACTACACCCCGCAATCCCCCCACCAATAATGACGACCCGCGCCTCCCCTCTCATAAGCCCAACCACGACGCCATCTGCTGGATCCGTGGAATCACACGCGGCCCGGGCCGGAACGATGGATAGAGATGGCGTCACGTCTTGGGCCGGCACCGAACGTCGGGGAGGCCGGGCGGGCGGGAGCGGGAGGGGTCACCGGACCACGCGGCACGCGTGCGCTGCTCCGCGGCGGCTGGACTCCATCTCGGCGCGCGACTTCCGACGTCGCTTGGAGGGAACGGGCCCGGTCGACCCCTCCCGCACCCGCTCGCCCGCCGCCCCCGACTTCCCGTCCTGGCCCAG
>CAYVHH010000454.1:0-3861 GCA_964450175.1 uncultured bacterium
GATCACCCTGAATCCCGGCCCGCGTGCGCGCGTGATTCGCGGCAAGGAGACGATCCGGCTGACCGCGAACGATCTCGTCGTGATCGAGACGTGCGGGGGCGGCGGCTACGGTCCGCCGGGCGAACGGTCGGCCGAGCTGAAAGCGCGTGACCGCGCGGAGGAAGCGTCATGAAGCTCGCCGATCGCCATGCGGTCGTCACCGGAGCCGCGAAGGGCATGGGCCGCGACATCTGCCTGACGCTCGCCCGCGAGGGCGCGAATCTGGCGATCGCCGCACGCGAGGCGGCGCCGCTCGAGGCGCTCGGCCGTGAGATCGCGGCGCTCGGCCGCAAGGTCGTCGTGGTGCCCACCGACGTCACGGATGAAGCCGCCGTCGAGCGCCTGGTCACGAGCGCGCACGCGGCACTCGGCCGCATCGACATCCTCGTCAATGCCGCCGGCGTCACCGGCCCGATCGAGACGCCGGTGTGGGAGATCAAGGCCGACGACTTCGATCAGGTGATCGCCGTCAACCTGCGCGGCACGTTCCTGCCGACCAAGCACGTGCTGCCCGGGATGATCAAGCAGCGCTACGGCAAGATCGTGAACATCAGCGGCACGTCCGGACTGCGCGGCTACAAGTACCGCGCGGCGTACTCGTCCTCCAAGTGGGCGCTGCGCGGCTTCACGCGCACCGTCGCGCTCGAGGCCGGCCCGTACAACATCAACGTCAACGCGCTGCACCCGGGCATCGTCGGCGGCGAGCGCATGGACAAGCTCTGCCGCGAGAAGGCCAAGAAGCGCGGCTGGACGCCCGAGCAGGTCTATCAGGAGTACGTGGACGAGATGGCGTTGCGGCGCGTGACGATCGCGCAGGACATCGCCAACGCCGTGCTCTTCCTCGTCTCGGACGACTCGTCCAACATGACGGGGCAGTCGGTCACCGTCGACGGCGGCTGGGACGTGTAGCGTGCGCTCGCGGCCTACGTCGATCCGGGGAATTCTCGGGCGCAGTCCATGCAGGTGATCGGCACCAGCCCGGCGCGGGCGGACGCGTGGGAGAAAGTGCGCGGCCGCCCGATCTACGCCGGCGACCTGGCGCTGTCCGGCATGCTCCACGGCCGCATCGTGCGCAGTCCGTATGCGTCCGCCCGCATCGTGCGCGTCGACACGGGCGCGGCGCGTGCCTTGCCCGGTGTGATCGCGGTGCTCACCGCTCGCGACGTGCCGCGCAACGAGCAGCGGATGGAGCTGCCCGGGCGCATGGCCGAAGCCACCGCCGGCGCGGTGCTGGCCACGCAGCCGGTGCTGGCCGACGATCGCGTGCGATTCCAGGGCGAGCCCGTCGTGGCGATCGCGGCGGCGACTCCCGAGATCGCGGCGGCGGCGGCCGATCTCGTCGAGATCGACTACGAGGATCTGCCGGGCGTGTACGATCCGCTCGCGGCGCTCGCGCCCGATGCGCCCCATGTCCACGACGGCGGCAACCTCCTGCGGAGCTGGCATCTGCGCTCGGGCGATATCGCCCAGGGCTTCGCGCGTGCCGCCGTCGTCGTCGAGAACACCTACCGCACGCCGTTCGTCGATCACGTCTACATGGAAACCGAGAGCGGGATCGGCTGGATCGACGGCGAGGGCGTGCTGACGATGCGCGTGAGCACCCAGGTGCTCGAGCACTACCGCGACGTCGCCGAAGTCCTGCAGCTGCCGCACGGACGGGTGCGGCTCGAGGGTGCGTACCTCGGCGGCGGCTTCGGCGGCAAGGAAGACGTGACCGTCGAGTGTCTGCTGGGCCTGCTCGTCTGGAAGACGGGCCGACCCGTGCAGCTCGTCTTCTCGCGCGAAGAGTCGTTCATAGGCCACGGCAAGCGCCATCCGTACGTGATGCGCTATCGCACGGGCGCCGCGCGCGACGGCACCCTGGTCGCGCTCGAGGCCGAGCTGATCTCGGACTCCGGCGCCTACGCGGCGCTCTCGCCATGGGTCCTGCTCTACAGCCTGGTGACCTCGACGGGGCCCTACCGGATCCCGAACATCAAGGTAGACGCGACGACGGTCTACACGAACAACCCCGTCGCGAGCGCCTATCGCTGCTTCGGATCGATCCAGACCTGCCTGGCCTACGAGGGCCAGATGGACGCGCTGGCCGAAGCGCTCCACACGGATCCGCTGGCGCTCCGCGAGAAGAACTTTCTGCGCAAGGGCGACAAGCTCGCGACGGGCCAGGTGCTCGAGACCGAGCCGATGCTGGCCGAGACGATGCGCCGGGCCTGGGCGGGGCTCGGCGAGCGCCGGCGCTCCAGCGCGCCCACGCGCATCGGTCGCGCCGTCGCCGCGTCGTTTTCTCCCTACGGGCGCATGTGCTGGACGCGCGATTCGGCGAGCGCCTGGATCGGGATGGAGCTCGACGGCACCGCCGTCGTCCGCTGCGCCGCGCCCGACGTCGGCGGCGGCCAGACGTCGTCCCTCTGCGCGATCACTGCCGAGGTGCTGGGGCTCGAGCTCGACCACGTGACCGCCGTGGGTCGCGACAGTCACTTCACCCCACGCGCCGGCACCACGACCGCCACGCGACAGCTCCTGATGTCCGGCAATGCGGTGCTCAGCGCGGCTCGCGAGCTGCGCCGTCATCTGGTCGAGGCGGCGGCGGCACTGCTGGAGGCCGCGCCGGGCGACATCGAGCTGGCGGGCGGGCGAGCGTTCGTCCGCGGCACGCCGCATCGGGCGCTCTCGATGGCGAGCGTCGTGAAGGGCGCGACCGGCCAGGGGCGGCCCGTGCAGGTGCTCGAGAAATACGACGCGCCCTCGGCGCCGACGATCGACCCGACCACGGGTCAAGGCAAGGCGTTCAACGACTACACGTTCGGCACGCACGCACTCGAGGTCGAGATCGACGACGAGACCGGGCGAACCCGCCCGACGCGCCTCGTCTCGTGCTTCGACGCAGGCCGCGTCATCCATCGCGCGAACGCCGAAGGCCAGCTCGAGGGCGGCGCGGTACAGGGACTCGGCTACGCGCTCATGGAAGAGATCGCCCTCGAGAACGGCGTCAGCAAGAACCCGCACCTGGCCGACTACAAGATTCCGACCTCGCTCGACGCCCCGGCGATCGTGACCGTGCTGCTGGAGTCCGGCGAAGGGCTCGGTCCGTTCGGTGCCAAGGGGCTGGGGGAGCCGGCCATGACGCCGAGCATCGGCGCTGTCGCCAACGCGGTCTCGAACGCGCTCGGCGTGCGCATGACGGAGCTCCCGATCACCTCCGAGCGCGTGCTCGCGGCGCTCCGCTCCAGGCGGGCGTAACGCATGCCACTGTTCGAGGAGGAATTCGCCGTCAGCGCCGCGCCCGAGGCCGTGTGGGATTTTCTCCTCGACCCCAAGCGCGTGGCGCCCTGTCTGCCGGGCTGCGAGAGCGTCGAGGTAGAAGACGCCACGACGTACCGGGTGCGTCTCACCGTCAAGGTGGGGTTCCTCTCGACCACGCAGAACCTCAAGGTCGAGATCGTCGAATCGGACCGGCCGCGCCACCTGGTCTCGCTCGCGCGGGGTGAGGATCGAAAGCTCGCGAGTCAGGTCGAAGTTCGAAACACGCTCGATCTCGCGCCCGGCGCCAGGGCCGGCACGCTCGTGCGATACCGCAGCGAGGTTCGCGTGCTCGGCCGTCTCGGCTCGGTCGGCGACGCGGTGATGAAAATCAAGGCCAAGCAGCTCGCCGGCGACTTCGCCGCGAACGTGCGCTCGGCGATCGAGCGACCGGCATGAATCTCGCGCTCACGCTCAACGGGCAGCCCTGCGCAACCGAGGCGCCGGATCACTGGACCGTGCTCGATCTGCTGCGTGACGGTCTCGGCCTGATGGGAACCAAGTACGGATGCGGCGAGGGCG
>CAYVHH010000455.1:0-8465 GCA_964450175.1 uncultured bacterium
TGGTGGTCGCCGCGCTGGGCGCTGCTGTCCTCCACGTCGCGGTCTCGCGCGGCATTCAACACCGCATCCGGAAGGCCTCGGAGACGCACTGGCGCATCTACGGCGACATCGCGGCCAGGCTCCAGGAGGCGTTCCTCTCGATCCGCGTGGTCAAGTCGTTCGGAGCGGAGGCGACGGAGCTCGCCAAGCTCGCCCGCGACTCGGCCCGGGCGTTCCGGGCACACCTGCGCTTCGCGGCGGTGAAGAATGTCGAGCTGCCCGCGCGGGGCGCGATCAACTATTTCGTCGAAAGCAGTTTGGTGGCGGTCGCGGCCTGGGAGCTCCTGGCCGGCCGGATGAGCGCCCCGACGTTCCTGCTCTTTCTCTACGTCGGCCGCTCGATCATGGTTCCCATCGGCCAGCTCGGAGCGGCCTGGACCCAGATCCAGGCGACGCTGGGGGCTGCGGCGCGGGTGTTCGAGGTGCTGGATGAGCGACCGGACGTCACGGACGGCACCGAGGAGATTACGAGCTTCCGGGACCGGCTGCGGCTCGAGTCGGTATCGTTCGCCTACGCGGGCACGCCTGTGCTGACCGGTATCTCGCTCGAGATCGCGCGCGGAGAGACGGTCGCGCTCGTCGGGCCCAGCGGAGCCGGCAAATCCACTCTGGCCGACCTGATCCTGCGCCTCTACGATCCGGACACCGGCCGGCTGCTTGTCGACGGCCGCGACGTTCGCTGCTTCCGGCAGCGTGACTATCGTCAGCTCTTCGGCGTGGTCTCCCAGGAGGCACTGCTCTTCAACACCACCGTCCGCGAGAACATCGCGTTCGGACGCGCGGATCTGACGGAGGATGACATCATCCGCTCGGCGCGCATCGCCAGCGCTGACCAGTTCATTCGCGAGCTTCCGGAGGGCTACGACACCATCGTCGGCGACCGCGGCATCCGGCTATCGGGCGGCCAGCGCCAGCGCATCGCAATCGCGCGTGCGGTGGTGGCCAGGCCTCCGATCCTGGTGCTGGACGAGGCCACGAGCGCCCTCGACACCGAATCGGAGAAGCTCGTGCAGCAAGCGATCGATCGCGTCATTCGCGACGCCACCTCACTGATCATCGCGCACCGGCTGTCCACAGTCCTGCACGCCGACAAGATCGTGGTCTTGGCGGCCGGGCGCATCGAGGCGATCGGCCGGCACGACGCGCTGCTGGCCTCCAGCCCCACCTACGCCCGCCTCTACCGGATCCAGTTCGGCGTCGAGGGCTGACCCGGCCGCGGCCCGCGAAGACTTGACCGAGGGCCCGGCCCTGTGTTCAACTCTTGAACGTACGATGCGACCCCAGGTCGAACGCCAGCTCGAGATATTGCGCGCCCTCGAAGAGGGCAACACCGTCACGCAACGGGCGCTCGCCAGCCGCCTGGGCGTGGCCGTCGGCCTCGCCAATCTCTACGTCAAGCGGATGGTCAGGAAGGGCTACATCAAGATCGTCGGTTTTGGAAGCAGGCCGTCGACCCGAAAGCGTCTGCAATACGTTCTGACCGCCAAGGGGCTTGCCGAGAAGACACGTCTGACGTACGAGCACATGACCTACACGCTTTCGCTCTACCGACGTGCCCGCCAGACGCTGCGCGAGTCGATCGCGCTGCTCCCGGACGTCCAGCGCGTCGCGCTCTACGGGGCCGAGGACGCCGCTGAGCTGGCGTACCTGACGCTGAAGGAGCTCGGAATCGAGCCGGCCGGCGTATACGCGGACCAGGCTGGGGGCCGATTTCTCGGCTTTCCCGTCATCCCGGTCGCCGACCTGCGGAACGCCGAGCTCGACGCGGTCATCGTTGCCACGTTCGACAGGCCGGAGCGCCACCTCGAGGCACTCGCCGCGCTGGGCGTCGACCGAGCCAAGCTCATCACCCTGCGCCGAGCCGTGCCCGCGGAGGCCGGTGCGGGCGCACGGTGACTGGAGGCCCCATGAACCAGTATCTGAAGGGGAACTACCGCCTCGACGTCGTCATCGAGGACGCGCCGGCGGCCGATACGGCCGGGGCCACCGAGGAATTCGAGAAGAAGGCGCTGTCGCGGCTGGGCGGATCAATCTGCTTCGTGAGCCGGAAGTCCTTCCTCTGGACAGGCGAGTCGCGTGACGGAGCTGGGGCGCCGGATCGCCGCCCGGCTTGAAGCGGCGACGTTCCAGCGCGTCGCCACGATCGGCCTCGAGAACGCGAGACTGAACGGCCCGCGTATCGGCCGATCGATTCTCGAGTTGGCGGCCGCCCCGCCGGGCGCGGGTGATGCGGCGATCGTCGTCGGCGCCGGGCCGAGCCTGCGGCGCCGCCGTAGCTTGGAGCGACTCGCCGCCAGCGGATTTCGAGGCGCCATCGTCGCCGCCGACGGCGCGCTGGGCGCCTGCTTGCGGGCCGGCGTCGTGCCCGACGTCGTCGTCTCGGTCGATCCGCATCGAGAGCGAATCGTGCGCTGGTTCGGCGACCCGACACTCATCGCTCCCTCGAAGGACGATTACTTCCGCCGGCAGGAAATGGACGCCGTCCACGCGGAGTCCGAGCTCACCGCCAACCGACAGCTCCTCGAGCTGGTCGACAAACATGGCCCATCGATACACCTGGCGGTCGCCACGTCCGCGTCACCCGCCGTGGTGGACCGCTGCACGACCGCGGGTATGGCGCTCTTCTGGTGGAACCCGATGTACGACGACTACGATGCGCCGAACAGCCTGTCGCGGCGGCTGCACGAGGCTAACGGCCTGCCGTGCCTCAATGGCGGGGGCAACGTCGGCACCGCCGCCTGGGTCGTCGCCCATGCCGTGCTCCGCAAACGGCACATCGGTATCGTCGGGCTCGACTTCGGCTATGCGCCGGGCACGCCGTACGAGAAGACCCAGTACTATCCCGAGCTGCGTGAGATGTTCGGTGAGCGCTTCGCCGACGCCTACGTGCATGTCGATAATCCCTACACGGGCGAGCGGTGGTTCTGCGACCCCGCGTACTACTGGTTTCGGGACGTCTTCCTCGAAATGGCGGCGGAGGCGGACTGCCAGACCGTCAATTGCACCGAGGGCGGAATCCTGTACGGCTCCGGAGTGCCGATGATCGGGCTGGACGACTTCCTCGCCGAGCACGGACGATGACCGACGTCGATTTCACGCGGCGTCATTTCTCGCATCACGCCAGCGCGTGGCTGGACGCCGCATATGGCGGCGAACGCTCGGATCGCTACCCGGTCGGCCGCGAACGGGTCCGGCGCTGTCTCGAAGCCGTCGAGCAGCGGCTGGGCGCGTGCCGCGGGCGACTCGTCGACCTGGGCTGCGGCGGCGGTGACCTGTGCATCGAGGCGGCCACGCGCGGATTCGAGACGCTCGGCGTCGACACTGCCGGCGGGATGATCGATGTGGCCGAGGCGCGGCGCGTGACGCTGCCGCCCGATGTGGCCGCACGCATCGTGTTCCGTGTCGGCGACGTGCTCGATGGACGCGGGGGCGCCGACGCCGCCGATGCGGTGACCGCGCTCGGGCTCGTCGAGTATCTGGACAATGACCGAGGCTTTCTGCGCGAGGCGGCGCGGCTGCTGCGACCGGGCGGGGTGTTGGTTGTCTCGTGTCGAAACCGTCTGTTCAATCTCGCGAGCCTCAACGATTACACGCGGCGCGAGATCGAGCAGAAGACGGCGCCCGCTCTGCTCGCGGAGATGGCGACGTTCGTGCCGGGCTCGGACTGGCGCCCCGCGTTGGCCGACATGCTGGCCCGATTGCGTGACGCGCTCCCCATGCTGGAAGCGGCCCTGGCCGAAGACGTCAAGGACGCCGCGCTCGCCCGTGCCGAGGATCTCGCATTCCGTCAGCCACGCCGTCAGCACACGCCGCGGGAGCTGGCGGCCGCGGCGGCCGCGGCCGGGTTCAATACCCCGGCGTTCGTGGCGGTGCACCCACATCCGTTTCCGCCGGCGCTTGAGTCCGAGGCGCCACGCTTCTACAACGGCCTGGCCGGCGTGCTCGAGGCCCTCGGTCGGTCTCCCGCGAGCCTGGCCTGGAGCTCGACGTTCCTCGGGATCTTTACACGATGAGCGGGCTCACCGCGGTGATGTACCACTACGTCCGTGACCTCGCGCGCACACGCTATCCAGAGATCAAGGGTCTCCGCGTCGACGCATTCGAGGGCCAGCTCGACCACCTCATGAGGCACTACACGATCGTGGGGCTGGCCGACGTGGTCACGGCAATTCGCGGTGGCCGGGCACTACCGCCGCGGGCGTGCGTGCTGACCTTCGACGACGGCTTCCTCGACCACTTCACCGTCGTGTTCCCGCGGCTGGTGGCGCGCGGGCTGACCGCGAGCTTCTTTCCGCCGGCGGTCGCGGTGGAGCACGAGCGGGTGCTCGACACGCACAAGATCCATTTCATCCTGGCCGCGGCATCCGATCCCGCGCGCGTGGTTCGTACCATTCTCGGGATGGTCGGCGATTTCCGCGACGTGCCGGGCGTCCCGGCCCCGGAGAGGCTGTACGCCGAGTACGCGCGACCGTCACGCTTCGACGGCCCGGAGGTCACGTTCATCAAGCGCGTTCTGCAGCGTGGTCTACCCGACGCGCCGCGCAGCGCCATCGTCGGCGCCCTCTTCGATGAATACGTCGCCGTCGACGAGGCGGCCTTCGCGCACGAGCTGTACATGGACGTTCCGCAGCTGCGCGCACTCATCGCGGCCGGTATGGACGTCGGTGGCCACGGCGCGGAGCATCGCTGGCTCGACTCGCTCGACCGCGACGCGCAGGCCATCGAGATCACGCGGACGGTCGAATTCCTCGGGCGCGTGTACAAGTGTCCGCCGCCGGACTGGGCGCTCTGCTACCCCTTCGGCGCGTACAACGACGTGACCCTGGATCTTGCCGCGCGCGCCGGTTGCGCGGTGGGCTTCAGCACGCGGGTCGGTATCGCCGGCGATCTCTCGAGACCGCTCGAGCTGCCGCGGCTGGACACCAACGATCTGCCGAGCATCGCCGAGGCGGCACCCGCGTCGTGGACGCTCGCGGCCGTCGGCGGCACCGGAGGCGCGTAGGACTGATGGCCAAGATCCTGTTTGTCAACCCGGTGATCAGGGAAGAGGAGGACCCCAAGCACGTCCCCTACGGCATGGCGCTTCTCGGCGCCATCGTTATGAAGCAGGGGCACGAGGTCCAGGTGTACGACGCCAATGCGTGGCGGGCATCGGACGCCGTGCTGCACCAGGTGCTGGCCGCTGACCGCTGGGACGTCGTCGCCCTCGGCAGCATCACCACGGCATACAAGTCCATCAAGCACATCGTCGAGGCGGCCAAGCGGATCGCGCCGCACGCGCTGGTGGTGGTCGGCGGCGGCGTCCTGACCAGCATGCCGCACGACATCATGCGCCTCGTGCCAGGCGTGGATGTGGGAGTCGTCGGGGAGGCGTTCGCGTCGTTTCCCGAGCTGTTGCGCCGCATCGACGCCGGCAGCCGCGATTGGTCGAGCGTGCGTGGGGTGATCTGGCGCGACGCGTCGGGCGTGACGCACCTGAACCCGGAGCAGCCCCTGCTCGACGACATCGACACGCTCCCGTACCCGGCCTGGGATCTCTTCCCGCTGGACATCTACTTCAAGAACAGCGAGTTCCTCTTTTCCGAGGAAGGCACCACCGCGCTGCGTCGATTGGACATCAACGCCAGCTACGGCTGCTCGCTGATCTGCCGGTTCTGCTTCCACCTCGGCCTCAGCGGCGACATGGAGATGGTGGAGCGCGACGGCCGTCGCGATGTGACCTTCGGCTACAAGCGCAACATCCGCTACCACAGCCCGCGCTACGTCGTCGACCTCGTGAAGCACGCGCGCGAGCGGTTCGGCGTCGACTTCATCAGCTTCCTCGACGAGAACCTCATGACGATGCACCAGTCCTCGGGCAAGAAGTGGCTGACCGAGATCTGCGAGTTGTGGATCGCGGAGGGGCTCCAGCCGCAATGCGTGAGGGACGGCGTCCCCCACGACCCCACGCGGTGCTCCGGCGTGCACTGGGGTGGCACCAGCCACGCGACGCTGACCAGCCTCGGCCTGATGCAGAAGATGCGAGAGGCGGGCTGCGCGCACCTGCTGTATGGCTACGAGACGTTCTCGCCGCGCGTGATGAAGACGATCGGAAAGGGCGCGACGCCCGAGACCAACGAGCGCTCGCTGCGCTGGACGATCGAGGCCGGGATCCGGCCGATCCCGAACCAGATGATCGGCTTTCCGGACGACGACTTCGACAGCATCTACGACAACCTCGACGCCTGGGACCGTCTCGGACTGCAGGTGAAGCCGTTTTTCGCGACGCCCTATCCCGGCACGGAGTGGTACCAGAAGTACAAGCAACGCATTCTGGACCAGTACGGAGGCAATCTGGAAGAGTTCCTGCTCGACCTCGGAGACGCGACCCGCGTGACCGCGGTCATCTCGAAGAAGTTCAACGCCGTCGAGCTCTACGGTCTGCGCGAGATGATGGTCCATCGGGATCGTCGGCAGATCCGGGAATACGAAGCGCACTGGAGTCGCACCCACGCGGAGAAGGAACGTTCATGAAGATCGCCATCGTCGGTCTCGGCTCCATCGGCCGCCGTCACCTGGGCAATTTCCGGGCCGTCGGAGTCGAAACGCTCACCGCCTACGACGCCGATCCGGCCCAGCGCAAGGCGGCCGCCGGGCAGTTCCCGTTCGCCGAGGTCGTCTCCGACGTGGAGAGCGCGCTGACCGGTGCGGACGGCGCCGTCCTCTGCACGCCGCCCGAATCGCACCTGGCGCTGGCGCAGGCGGCGGCCAAGCGCGGAACGCATCTGATGATCGAAAAGCCGCTCGCGGTCTCCGCGGAGGGCGTGGAGCCGCTCCTCCAGGCGTGTGACGCGCGCGGCCTCCGGGTCCTGGTCGCCCACAATTGGCGGTACTGGCCCCCCATGCTGCTCGTCGAGCGGCTGCTGAAGGAAGGTCGGATCGGCGCCTTGCGTGCGGCCCGTACGGAGTACGCGTATCACTTGATCCGCCACCGGTACCCGGCCACGGACTATCGACGGGGCTACATGGCGCAGGCCCGTCAGGGTGGCGGGTGCCTGCTCGACGAGAGCCACGCCATCGACTACATGCGCTGGCTGTGCGGCGAGATCGTCGAGGTCAGCGCCGTCGTCGACCGCGTCTCGAGCCTGGAGATCGACACCGACGACGTGGCCGACCTCACGGTCCGCTTCGAGTCCGGCGCGATCGGCAACATCCACATGAACCTGTTCGCCTGGAACATGCACAGCCATTTCGAACTCATGGGCGAGCGCGGCGTCCTGCAGTGGCGGCGGTTCGAGAACGAAGTCCGCCTCTTCGATCCCGAGGCCGACCGCTGGGAGATCTATCCCTCGGGCGCGCAGCTGAACGACATGTACGTCGAGGAGGCGCGGCACTTCCTGACCTGCATGCGCGGCGAGGCGACGCCGCGCTGCGACGGCTGGGATGGCCTCAAGACTATGAAGGTCATCGACGCGGCGCGCCGCGCCGCGGCCGAGCGGCGCTGGGTCAAGGTCTAACGGTGGCCGAGTTCCCGTTCGTCTTCGGCGTGATCCCGGCGCGCGGCGGCTCGAAGGGCCTGCCCGGCAAGAATCTCAAGACCCTGGGCGCGCTCTCGCTCGTCGGCCACGCCGTGGCGTCGGTCCGTGAAGCGACGCGGCTCACACACACGATCGTCTCCACCGACGACCCGGCCATTGCCGACGAAGCGCGTCGGCATGGCGCCGAGGTGCCGTTCCTCCGCCCGCCGGCGCTGGCCAGCGACCAGGCCGGAATGATCCCCGTGCTTCAGCATGCCGTGCGATGGCTCGAGTCGACGCTCGGGCGGCGGCCGGACTTCGTTGTGACCTTGCAACCGACGTCACCGTTCCGGGTCGGCGCCGACATCGACCGCACCATCGCCAAGGTGGTGGAGACGGGAGCGGACTCGGCGCAGACCTTGAGTGAAGCGTCGTATCACCCTTTCTTCATGAAGACCCTGGAGGGCGATCGGACGGTCGCGCTCTTCCCCGACGGCCACAAATACGTCCGTCGGCAGGACGCGCCGGCCGTGTATCAACCGTCCGGCGCCGTGTACGTCACCCGCTACGGCACGCTGATGGACGAGGCCCGCGTGCTCGGCGCCGACAACCGCGGCATCGTGATGGGCTTCGAATCGTCCGTCAACATCGACACGGAGTGGGACTTCATGCTGGCGGAGCTCTTACTGCGTGCCGGGCGCGCGCCGATCCCGGAGCGGCGACGGTGACGACGCCGACGCCGGGTCGCCTGCTCATCCTCGGCGCCGGCGGTCATGCGCGTGCGATGGCCGACGTGGCGCTCGCGTGCGGGTGGACCGTGGCCGGGTTCACCGACCGCGCGGGCATACCGCGCGGGCCCGGCGTCGTCGGCGACGACACTGAAGCCGAGAAGCTCCTGTGCGCCGGCCTCATCGAAGGCGCGGTCGTCGG
>CAYVHH010000456.1:0-6731 GCA_964450175.1 uncultured bacterium
GGGTGGCGGGCCCCTTTCCGTTCGCCCCCCCCGCCGCCCTGGCCCGGCCCGGCGGGCCCCCGCCCCACGCCCCCGCCGTCTTCCCTTCGAGCCCGGGCTTAGATCAGGACTCAGAAAGGATCGTGGCGGGGTTTCCCGAGGGTTTGCGGGCGGTGCTCCGTGTGGCCATTCCGCGTCTCATCGATTATCAGGATCGCGCGTACGCGGAGCGGTATGTGGAGCGGCTGCGGCCGATCGCCCGGTCCGGGAGTCTGGAGCTCGCCCAGATCGTCGCGCGGCATCTTGCGACGTGGATGACGTACGAGGATGCGGTGCGGGTGGCGCAGCTCAAGACGAGGGCCGGCCGGTTCGAGCGGATCCGTCGGGACAAGGGCGTCGGCGCGGGCGAGATCGTCGTGACCGACTACCTCAAGCCCGACCTCGACGAGATCTACGGCGTCCTTCCGTACCGGTTGGTCGCGCCGTTTGCCCGCTGGGCCGAGCAGCGCTGGCCGCACGGCCGCCCGACGCTCGGCCAGCACGTGAAGACGACGACCGTGAGCGGGTTCTTCCGCGTGTGGATGCTCACCTGGCTGCGGCCGCTGCGGCCGATCTCGTACCGAGCCCGGGAGGAGCACGCGCGGATGGACCGCTGGCTCGCCGCGGTCGCTCGCTGCGCGCAGTGGGACGACGCGCTCGCCTGCGAGGTCGCACGCGCCGCGCAGCTCGTCAAGGGATATGGAGACGTCCGCCGGCGGATGGCGGCCCACTTCGACCGCCTCCTGGAGGCAGCGCTACGGACCGCCGAGCGTGAGGCGGCCGGCGGCAAGTTCGAGGCATCGAGATCGCTCGCCGCGCGATACCGCACGATGGTGCTGCAAGGCCCGGACGCGGAGGCGGCGGCCGTCGCGCTGGCCGCCGAGACACCGGCTCGATCCTAGCTCGAGCCGCCCGCGGCTACGCGGGTGGGTGGTGAATCACCTCTCGCAGGCGCTCGGCGTCGTGAGGGTCGAGCCGGACGAACGTGAAGGCCTGTCCGTCGGGATCGACTCGAACGAGGATGGCGATCACCCCGATGGGCGCGCCGCCATCCGGCGGCGTGAAGACCGCCCGCCCGATCGTGTCACGGTCGAACGACGCGCTGAAGCGCGCCTTCATGCCCGAGAGACCCACCTCGATCAGGGTGCCCTGGTGCTCGCGTCCGTTGTACTCGCAGAGCCGCACGGGAATGGGTAGGCGAGCGCGCGTCGAGCGCCGCTTCTCGGGACGCCGCTCGAGCTCGGCGACCCGGCTCATGGCGTGCGGCTCGATGAAGGTCAGGACCTCGTTCAGCCGATCGAGCTGGACCGGCTTGCCCATGAAGTCGGCGGCGCCGAGCCTCAGGCACTCGCGCGCCTGGGCCTCGTTGACGACCCCGGAGACCGCGACGATCGGAACGCCGAGCGCCCGTACCGGCCGGAGCTGCAGGAAATCGATGCCGCTCATGCCCGGGAGCTGGACGTCGAGCAAGATCGCGTCGAGCCGCTCGGTCTGGAGGCTCGCGAGCGCGGCCTCGGCCGTGTGAACGACGAGCGGATGGTGGCCGAGCTCGACGAGGAAGTCGCGAAACACATCGCCGAGGTCGATCTGATCCTCGACCACGAGCACCCGCATCGTGCTTCGAGCCTAGCACGATAGGTGCGACTTCCATGACGAACGCAGAGCGTGAGGGCGCCTCGGACCCGCGTGCTATACTGAGCGCCCGGGTGCATCTCGAAGGAGGAGTATCTTGTCGGGCTACCTGCCCGTTCTCATCTTTGCCGCGCTGATCACCGGCTTCGGGCTCGTCTCGCTCGCGGTGGCGCGGCTCCTACGCCCGAGCCGCCCCGGCGCGGTCAAGCTCATGAACTACGAGTGCGGCGCCGAGCCGATCGGCACGGCGTGGGTGCAGTTCCCGGCGGGCTTCTACCTGGTCGCGCTCGTCTTCATCGTCTTCGACGCGCTCGCGGTCTTCCTGTTCCCGTGGGCGCTGGTCCTGCGCCTCGTCGGCCTCAGCGCGTTCTGGGTGATGGCGGCGTTCGTCGGCGTCCTCGGGCTCGGCTGGCTCTACGCGTACCGGGAGGGCGTGCTCGAATGGAAGTGAAGCCGCCCAAACCTCAGATTCCTGCGCCCGTCTGGGGCGAGTTCAAGGATCTGCAGGAGTGGGAGAAGTACCACCAGTCACGCTCGTCCGACGACAAGACCTCGAACGCGCTCGCTTCCATCGCCGACGCGATCCACCACATGCCGGGCGGCTGGATCGTGACGACGTCCACCGACAAGATCTTCAACTGGGCGCGCAAGTCGTCGATCTGGCCGGTGACGTTCGGCTTGGCCTGCTGCGCCATCGAGATGATGGCCACCTTCGCGTCGCGCTTCGATGTCGAGCGTTTCGGGATGGTGCCGTGGGCGTCGCCCCGGCACTCGGATTTGATGATCGTCTCGGGCACCGTGACCATCAAGATGGCGCCGATGCTCAAGCGCATCTACGATCAGATGCCCGATCCCAAATGGGTCGTCTCGATGGGATCGTGCGCGAACTCGGGCGGCCCCTTTCGTCACGGCTACCACGTCGTGAAGGGCGTCGACCGCGTCGTTCCGGTCGACGTGTACGTGCCGGGATGTCCGCCGACGCCCGACTCCCTCATGTACGGGCTGCTCAAGCTCCAGACCCAGGTCGACGAGTTTCAGAAGACCGGGAAACGCACCGCTGCGTCCGACCCCGGGGGAGCATGACGCCCGCCGACGCGCGCACGCGCATCCAGGAGCGGTTCGGAGTAGACGCGGTCGCCGACGGTGGGCTCGCCGTCAGTCTGCCGCGCGACCGCTGGCAGGAGCTCGCCCGGTTCGCCCGCGACGAGCTGGGCTGCCGCTACTTCAACTGGCTCTCCGCGGTGGACTGGAAGGACCAGGGATTCGAGGTGCTCTGCCGCGTCGAGAATCTCGACGCGCCGCTCGTGGTCACGATGCGCACGCGCCTGGCCGCGGGCGAGACGCGCTGTCCGTCGCTGACCCCGCTCTATCGCGGCGCCGACTGGATGGAGCGCGAGTGCTACGACATGTTCGGGATCGTCTTCGAAGGCCATCCCGACCTGCGGCGCATCCTCCTCTCGGACGACTGGGAAGGACACCCGCTGCGAAAAGACTACGCCGTCGATACGCCGCTGGCTCCGTACCGATGATCGCTCACGCGCTGATGAAGTGAGGAGACGCGACCCATGATCTACGAGCTCCGCAGCTACACCTTGCAGCCCGGCAAGCAGGGCGAGTATCTCAAGCTCAACTCCGAGATCGGACGCCCGATCCGCGGCGACAAGTACGGCAAGCTCGAAGGCTCGTGGACGACCGAGTTCGGCACGCTGAATCAGTACGTTCATCTCTGGGCCTACGCGGACCTCGTGGAGCGCGAGCGCCTGCGCGGTGAGCTCGCGAAGAACGAGGCGTGGAGCAAGGACTACGTCTCGAAGATCCGCCCGCTGCTGCTGGCCCAGGAGAACAAGATCCTGTCGGCGCAGCTCCCCTTGAAGCCGCCGGCCGACGCCGGGCACATCTACGAGCTCCGCACCTATCGCACGCAGGTCGGCCGCGCCGGCGAGTGGCTCGGCCACTTCAAGGGCATCATGCCCGTGCGCGAGAAGTACTCGAAGAACGTCGGCGTCTTTCAGACCGAGGTCGCCCAGCTGAACGAGGTCGTGCACCTCTGGGCGTATCGCGATCTGAACGACCGCGCGGCCGTGCGTGGCAAGACGCTCCAGGACCCGGAATGGCAGGCCTTCCTCGGCAAGGCCACGCCGCTCTTGGTCGAGATGCGCTCGGTGGCCCTCGTCCCGGCGCCGTCGTCGCCCATGAAGTAGCTCGACCGTGTCCGAGACGCCGTCCAGGCAGCTGGTCGAGATAGGCTACGGGGGCAACGAGCGCCTCATGATGAACATGGGGCCTCAGCACCCGTCGTCCCACGGCGTGTTCCGGATGATCCTCACGCTCGAGGGCGAGACCGTCGTCGCCGTCGACGCCGTCATCGGCTACCTGCACCGCTGTCACGAGAAGCTCGGCGAGAGCCTGACCTACGTCCAGTACCCGTCGATCGCGTCCAAGACCGACTACGTCGCGGCCATGACCGCCGAGCTCGCCTACGTCTCGACCGTCGAGAAGATCGCGAAGGTCGAGGTGCCCAAGCGCGCGCAGTACCTGCGTGTGATCGTCGCCGAGCTGCAGCGCATCGCCTCGCACTGCCTCTGGCTCGGCACGTGGTGCCTGGACATGGGCGGCGCGCTCGGAGGCGGCGCGACCGTCTTCCTCTATTGCATCCGCGAGCGCGAGATGGTGCTGGATCGCTTCGAGGAGCTGACCGGCGCGCGCCTGCTCTACGGTTTTCACCAGACGGGCGGCACCCGGTACGACATGCCGCCGGGCTGGGGCAAGAAAGTGCGCGAGACGGTCGACTTCATCGAGAAACGGCTCGACGAATACGAGGCGATGCTGGAGGAGAACACCTTCTTCCGCGTTCGCACGCAGGGCGTCGGCGTGATCTCGCGCGACGTCGCCGAAGCGGTCGGCGTGTCCGGTCCGCTGATCCGCGGTTCGGGCGTGGGCTACGACGTCCGGCGAGCCGAGCCGTATTCATCGTACGGCGACTTCGATTTCGTCGTGCCGGTGGAGAAGGCCGGCGACTGCTACGCGCGCTACCGCGTGCGGATGGTCGAGTTCCGGCAGTCGATCCGGATCGTCCGGCAGGCCCTGGACGGGCTCCCCGAGGGCCCGATCTCGTCGCGGCCGGGCGTGAAGTCGGTCGCCCAGGTCAGGGTGCCGAAGGGCGAGGGCTACACGCGCATCGAAGGCGCGCGCGGTGAGATCGGATGCTACATCGTGAGCGACGGCGGGCCGAAGCCGTACCGCCTGAAATGGCGGGGCGCATCGTTCTCGAACCTCGCCGACTTGCCGCACATCGTGCCCGGGCACAGGGTGGCCGATGTCGTGGCGATCATGGGCTCGGTCGATCCGGTGTTCGGGGAGGTCGACCGGTGACCAACCACCCAGGGACGGAGCGCGCGATGCGGAGCCGGGTCGCGTCTGTTTCAGGCCGCCCTCGGCCCAAGCCGGGCTCACGGATCCCGCTGCAATAATGGCTCGGCACGCGATCGAGGGATTCATCGTCCTCAACGTGCTGCTCGGGCTCGTCGCCTACGTCACCCTGCTCGAGCGGAAGTTCGCCGCGCGGATGCAGTCACGGATCGGTCCGTACTACGTGGGGCGCCCGCACGGGTGGCTGCAGCCGATCGCCGACGCGCTGAAGCTCATGATGAAGGAAGACATCGTCCCGACCGCCAGCGACCGCGCGGTCTACAACCTGGCGCCGATCGTCTTTCTCGTGCCGTGCCTCCTGATCTTCGCGACGATTCCGTTCGCGCCCGAGCTCGGCGTCGCCGACCTCAACATCGGCGTGCTGTTCTTCCTGGCTGTCTCGTCGCTCGAGATCGTCGGGCTCTTCATGGGCGGCTGGGGGTCGAACAACAAATACGCGCTGCTCTCCGCGATGCGGGCGGTCAACCAGATCATCTCCTACGACCTGCCGTTCATCTTCGCCGCGCTCGTCCCGGTGGTCCTCGCGGGCTCGATGCAGATGTCGGCGATCGTGGGCGCGCAGCAGGGCCTCTGGTTCGTCGCGTATCCGGTGATCGGCCAGCTCGCATTCGTCGCGTTCCTGGTGGCGACGCTCGCGGCCGAGAACCGCGTGCCGTTCGACATCCTCGAGGCCGAGTCCGAGCTGGTCGCCGGCTTCCGCGTCGAGTACAGCGGCATGAAGTTCGCCCTGATCCAGCTTGCCGAGTACGCGCACATGCTCGGCACGAGCTTCCTGGGCGCGCTCTTGTTCCTGGGCGGCTGGCTCGGACCCGGGCCGGCGTGGCTCGGGCCGGGGTGGCTCCTCGTGAAAGCCATCCTCATCTTCCTGATCGTGACGTGGGTGCGCTGGTCGTTCGTGCGGATCCGCGTCGACCAGATCCTGGCGATCTCGTGGAAGCTCCTGCTGCCGATGACGCTCGTCCTGCTGCTGGCGACCGGGCTCGTCGTCGCGATGCGAGGCGCCGGTGGCGGCTAACGGCGGCTCCGCGCCGGGGTTCTGGCGAGAGACCGGGCAGCTGGTGACCGCCGTCGGCCGCGCGATGGGCGTCACCGTGCGGAATCTCTTCCGCACGCCGGTGACGGTCCACTATCCCGACGTCCAGCGCGAGTACCCGGATCGCTTCCGCGGGATCCTGGCGCTCGCCTACGACAAGGAGACCGGCGAGGAGGCCTGCATCGGCTGCCGGCTCTGCGAGTACGTGTGCCCGCCGCAAGTCATCAAGGTCGAGATGCTGAAGAGCGAGAAGCGGAACTTCGCGAAGACGTTCACGCTCGAGCTCTACGCGTGCGAGTTCTGCGAGCTGTGCGTGCAGGTGTGTCCGACCGACGCGATCATCATGATGAAGTCGTTCGACCTGGCGACCTCGGACCGGCGCGAGCTCCTGCTCGACAAGGATCGCCTGCACGCGCTCGGTCTGCAGTTCGAGCCGTCGTGGGCGACCGGTAACCGGCTCCGCGACATGCAGGCGCCGCCGAAGCCGGCGCGGTCCGAGGTGAGGGGCGAAGGCAAGGGAGAGACGAAGGAGCCGGCCGAGTGACCCTCGAAACGGTTGGATTCTGGGTAGTAGCCGTCGTGCTACTCGGCTCGAGCCTCGCCGTCGTGCTCACCCCGA
>CAYVHH010000457.1:0-3166 GCA_964450175.1 uncultured bacterium
GCGCTTCGTTGTAGGTGGGGTGATACGTGTTGAGCCACAGGATGCCGGCGCGAATCTGCTTCAGGACGCGGATGCCCCGGAAGACGTCGCGCGACCAGACGGCGCCCGCCAGGCCGTACGGCGTGTCGTTGGCGATGCGCACGGCCTCGGCCTCGTCCTTGAACGGGATGACGGTGAGCACCGGCCCGAAGATTTCTTCCTGCGCGATCCGCGCCGAGTTGTCGACGTCCGCGAAAATCGTCGGCTCCACGTACCACCCGTGCGACAGCGCCTTGTCCTTCGGCGTTCCGCCTCCCGCAATCAGGCGGCCCTCATGCTTGCCGATGTCGATGTACCCGAGCACTTTGCCCTGGTGCTCTTTCGTGACGAGCGGTCCCATCTTCGTCTCGCGATCGAGCGGATCCCCCAGCCGGATGCGCGCGACCTTGTCGGAGAGCGCCTGCAGCATCCGATCGTAGATGGGGCGCTCGACGAGCAGCCGCGACCCGGCCGAGCAGACCTCGCCCTGGTTGGCGAACGCGCCGAAGAGCGCGCCGTCCACCGCCGCCTCGAAGTCCGCGTCGGCGAACACGATGTTCGGGTTCTTCCCGCCAAGCTCGATTGACATCCGCTTGATGGTTTCGGCGGCGCCGCGAATCACGAGGCGGCCCGTATCGACGCCTCCGGTGAACGCGATCTTGTCCACGCGCGGCTCGGTGACGAGAGCCGCTCCGGCGGTGGGTCCATCGCCGGTCACGATGTTGACGACGCCCGTCGGCAGATCGAGGGACTGGAAGATCTCCGCGAGCATCAGCGCCGAGAGCGGCGTCTGCTCGGCCGGCTTCAGCACGGCGGTGCATCCCGCGGCGAGCGCCGGTCCCAGCTTCCACGCCGCCATGAGCAGCGGGTAGTTCCACGGGATGATCTGCCCCACGACGCCGACGGGTTCGCGCACGACCATCGACAGCGCGTTGTCGGGCACCTCCAGGGTCTCGCCGTGGATCTTCGAGGCGAGGCCGCCGTAGTACTCGAAGCAGTGCGCCGCGTCGTTCACGTCGAACTCGGCTTCGACGATCGGCTTGCCCATGTTGCGGGTATCGACCTCGGCAAACTCTGCGGCGCGTGCGCGAATCGCCTCGGCCACCCGGAAGAGCAGCGTGCCGCGGTCGCGGGCGGCCATGCGGGGCCACGGCCCCTCGTCGAACGCCTTTCGCGCGGCGGCGACGGCGCGCGACACGTCCTCGGCGGTGGCTTCGGGCACACGCGCGATTACCGCGGCATCGGCGGGGTTGATCACCTCGCGAGTGGCGCCGTTCGACGCGTCGGTCCATGTGTTGTCGATCCACATCCTGGCTGGCGGCATGGTTGATGACTACCTCCGGGTACGACGGCGAACGATGCGCATGTGACGTCCGGCAAGCGCGCGGAAGAACGGCGAGGGCGGCACCGCCCGTTCCGGCGGCAGCACGCCGCGCTCGGTGATGATGCCACCGACGAGCATCTGCGCGACGATCGAAGGCGGCGCGCCGGTGTCGATGTCCACGCCGACGTCCCAGGCGGGCATCCCCGGGACGTGGCAGTCGAGCACCTCGGTCACCGCCTCGCCGTTGCGCGTGCCGGCCACGGTCACGCGCAGCACCTCGTACTCGTCGCGTGGACCGACGGTCTTCCCCTTCGGCGCCCGCGACAGCAGCGACAGCAGTAGCTCTCTCGGCGCCACGGTCGTCGCGCCCACGCGAACGCCATCTCTGGACGTGAGGCCGAGCGCGTGGACGAACCGCAGGCGATCCATCAGCCCGCCCGGAAACGCGATCCGGAAGCTGACCTCCCGCACGCCCTTGTCGCGGAACGAGTCGGGCAGCGTCGCCAGCTCGGAGTGCAGCGTGCAGGCCGGCTCCATGCGTCCGACCGGCTGGGGGAAGTCCACCGACAGGGGATGGCTCAGGGGCTCGACGAACCGGAGTGTGCCTCCCGTGAAGAGGGCCGCGGGCTGCGAGGCTTCATCGAGCACGGTCAGAATCGAGTAGGACGTCTCGAGCAGGCTGGCGCCGACGCGCGCGGTCCGATCGCTCGTGCCGACGGCAATGTGGATCTCGCTCACCGTATCCAGGCGATCGGCCGCGGCGCGCGCCATGACGTTCACGATGCCTGGCGCCGAGCCGATGCCGCAGAGCGCGAGAAGCCCCGCCTTCTTGAACTCCCGATGCCGTTTCAGCTGCCGACGGGTGACGTGAAAGAGCCCGCCGAGGTCGCAGTAGTGCGCGCCGATCGACAGCGCGGCATCCATCACGCTGAGGTTCAGGTCGTGATGGCACGTGTTGACGAGCACCGTCGCCCCGGCGAGCCGCCTGGCCAGCTGCCGCGGGTTCGACGCGTCGGCCTCGACGACGCGCACCCTGCGCTTCAGCGTCCGGGCGAGCTTCCTGGCCGCGTTGCCATCGCGGTCGGCAACCACGATCTCTTCGCCGAGCGCGGTCTCGGCGAGATCGCGCACCGTGATCCGGCCCATCGCGCCGGCGCCGCCGACGACGGCGATGTGCCCGAGGCTGGGTCGAATCACTCGGGAATCTCCGATCGGCGCTGGCGGTAGGGGAACCAGAACGTCTTGCGCTCGGGGACGAAGTCGAGATGGACGTGCTTGGTTTCGCGGAAGGCGTCGAGGCCTTCTTCGCCGAGCTCGCGGCCCATGCCGCTCTTGCGCATGCCGCCGAAGGGGGCCGCGTCGTTGTCGGTGAGCGGGTCGTTGATCCAGAACGTGCCGGCCTTGATTTCCTGCATTGCCGTCAGCGCCCACGTCAGGTTCTGCGTGTAGATGTTGGCGCCCAGCCCGTACTCGGACCGCGCGGCTGCGGCAATCGCCTCGTCGGCGTCCTTCACCACCTGAATCGAGGCAATGGGGCCGAAGACCTCCTCGCACACGACCTGGTCCCTCGGCTTCACCTCGGTCAGGACGGTGGGCTCGAAGAACCAGCCGCGGCCGGCGTTGGCTGGACGCTTGCCGCCGGCCAGCACGCGCGCGCCCTCCGACACCGCCCCGGCGAGCAGCGACACGACGCGCGATCGGGCGCGCTCCCAGACGAGCGGTCCGAGATCGGTCTCGGGATCCATGCCGTTGCCGAGCTTCAGCGTCCGCGTGTGCTCGACCAGCCGCTCCACGAACTCACCGGCGATCTTCTCGACGACGTAG
>CAYVHH010000458.1:0-9149 GCA_964450175.1 uncultured bacterium
CACGATCCAGAAAGCGCTGGCCGGCTTCTCCGGAGTCCAGCGCCGGTTTCAGATCCTCGGCCGCGCGCGCGGCGTCACGGTGGTCGACGACTACGGCCATCATCCCGCCGAGATCCGGGCGACCCTGGCCGCCGCCAAGGCCGGGTTCGACTGCCGGGTCGTGACGGTGTTCCAGCCACACCGCTACACACGGACCTTGCATCTGCGGCAAGAGTTCCTCACGGCGTTCAATCTGGCTGACGTGCTGATCGTGATGGACGTCTATGCGGCCGGCGAGCCGGCGATCCCCGGCGTCTCGGGCCGGGATCTCGCCGACGGGATCCGCTCGCATGGCCATCGCGATGTCACTTACCTCGGCAGCGACCGCACGCGCATCGTCGAGCACCTCGCGGAGATCGCCCGTCGCGGCGATCTCGTGATCACGCTCGGCGCCGGCGACGTGAGCCAGCTCGGCCCGGAGCTGCTGAAGCGCTTGGACGCGACTCGTTGACTGGGAGGGCCACATGCTAGGAGAGATTCGCGGGGAAGTACGGTTCAAGGAGCCTCTGAGCTTCCATACCTCGCTCCGCATCGGCGGCACCGCCGACATCTTCGTCGTGCCACAGGACGTGGACGACATTCGTCACGCGCTCATGTTCGCCGAGCGCGAGCAGCTGCCGGTCTCGGTGATCGGCGGCGGGAACAATCTGCTCGTCAAGGACCGCGGCGTGCGCGGCGTCGTCCTGCGTCTGGAGGGCTGCCTCGGGCGCGCCGAGTTCCACGGCGAGGAGGCGATCGCCGGCGCCGGCGTGTCGCTCTCCGCGCTGATCCGCGAGGCGGCCGCGCTCAATCTCGGCGGCATCGAGTGCCTGGTCGGGATTCCCGCCACGATCGGCGGCGCGCTGGCCATGAACGCCGGGACGGCCGACGGCTGGATCGGTGATTTCGTCAGCGCCGTGTACTTCCTGCATCCGGACGGCTCCCTCGGTGAATTCAAGCCGGCGCCCGGGGCCTTCACCTATCGCAACTTCAACGCGCCGGTCGGCGCCGTGCTGATCGGCTGCCGCCTGCGCCTGCATCGCAAGCCCCTGGCCGAGATTCAGAAGGAGATGAAGCAACGGCTCAAGGTGAAGAAGTCCACCCAGCCGCTGGCGCTCGCCTCGGCCGGCTGCGTCTGGAAGAACCCGGCCGGCGACGTCGCCGCGCGGATGATCGAGAAGTGCGGCCTCAAGGGCAAGCGCATCAACGGCGCCGAGATCTCCTCGAAGCACGCCAACTTCATCGTGAACCGCGGCGGCGCGACCGCGGCCGACATCCTGGCGCTCATGGACCTGACGCGCGAGCGCGTGCAGTCGCATTTCTCGGTGGCGCTCGAGAACGAGATCCGGATCATCGGCGAGTAGATGCCGAGCGGTCTCAGCTCGCCGAGGAGCCGAGCGTCGGTGCTCGCCGATATGGGCGAGCGCTCGGTATTCGTCGCCGGTCAGCGCGTGGGGCGCTCGAAGCGCCCGCGGCCCGCACGGCGCGCCCGTCTGCGCCGGCTGCTCGGCGTCGTCCTCGCGATCGTCGTGAGCACCGCGGTGGGCGGTGCCGCGCTGCACTGGCTCCTGACGACGCCGCGCTTCGCGGTGACGAGCGTCGAGGTCCGCGGCGTCTCGCGCGTCCCCGCCGACCAGATCCTCGCGGTGGCCGCGATCCCGCGAGGCACCAATATCTTCAAGCTGGACACGATGGAGGTGATCGGCCGCGTGGAGTCGCTGCCGGAGGTGCGTCGCGCCGACGTCGTGCGCGAGCTGCCGAACCGCGTCGTCATCAGCGTCGAGGAGCGCCGGCCGTTCACCCTGGTCCACGGCGGGCGGCTGCACTGGATGGACGAGGAAGGACGTCTGCTCGGCGCGTCGCCCGAGGCGGTGGCGCCCCCGATGCCGGTCATCAGCGGTCTGTCGTCGGAGGAGCTCGCGTCGATGCGCACCGCGCCCGGGCCGAAGGCCCGCGCGGCGATCGGCGTCATCCGCGCGCTCCTGCGGAGCGGGACCGGGCTCACCGCCGAGATCTCGGAGATCGACATGAGCCGCCGCGAGGGACCGGTCCTCTACACGATCGACGGCGTCGAGGTACGGCTGGGCACCGAGGACTGGGACGAGCGTCTCGCGCGCCTCGAGGGCGTGCTGACGCAGATCGCGACGCAGGACGTGCGCACGGTCGATCTCCGGTTCCGCGATCAGGTGGTCTTCCAGCGAGGAAGCGTCCGATGAAGCGCCCGAAGGCGCCGGACCTGGTGGTTGGTCTCGACGTCGGTACCACGAAGGTGTGCGCGGTCATCACCGAGCCGGGGCCGCGCGGTGTCCTGAACGTGCTCGGCGTCGGGACCGCGCCCTCGCGCGGGCTCCGGCGCGGAGTCGTCGTCAACATCGACTCGACGGTCGAGGCGATCAAGGCCGCCGTCGCCGAGGCGGAGCTGATGGCCCGGGTCGAGGTCTCGGGGGCGTTCGCCGGCATCGCCGGCGGCCACATCCGCGGCGTGAACAGCCGCGGCGTCGTCGGGATCACCGGCAAGAACCACGAGGTCGGCGACGCCGACGTCGAGCGCGTGATCGAGGCCGCGCGGGCCATCAACCTCCCGCAGGACCGCGAGATCATCCACGTGCTCCCGCAGAGCTTCACCGTCGACGACGGCGACGGCATCCGCGAGCCCATCGGCATGTCGGGCGTGCGTCTCGAGGTCGAGGTGCACATCGTCACCGGGACCGTCACGTCGGTGCAGAACGTGGTGCGCTCGGTGAATCGCGCGGGCCTGGCGGTGCAGGACATCGTGCTCGAGCCGCTCGCCTCCGCCGAGGCCGTCCTGTTCGACGACGAGAAGGAGCTCGGCGTCCTCGTGATCGACATCGGCGGCGGGACGACCGACGTCGCGCTGCTCCGGGACGGCGCCGTGTGGCACACGGTGGTCTTGCCGCTCGGCGGCGACCACATCACCAACGACATCGCGATCGGGCTGCGCACGCCGACCGCGGACGCCGAGGACATCAAGAAGCGCTACGGCTGCGCGCTGACGGCACTGGTGCCGGCCGAGGAGACCGTCGACGTCCCGTCGGTCGGCGGCCGGAAGCCGCGCCAGCTCTCGCGGCAGCTCCTCTCGGAGATCATCCAGCCGCGGGTCGAGGAGATCTTCACATTGGTGGCGCGCGAGCTCGCCCGCGCCGGGTTCCAGGACGCGGCCACGGCGGGTGTCGTCGTCACGGGAGGCACGTCGATCATGGAGGGAGTTCCCGAGCTGGCCGAGGGCATCTTCGATCAACCCGTGCGCCGCGGCGTGCCGATCGGCGTCGGCGGCATGGCCGACGTGATCGAGAGCCCGATCTACGCGACCGGCGTCGGTCTGGCGCTCTACGGCGCGCGCACGCGCGCGTCCGGTGAGTCCGCCGGAGCCCCGGGGCCGGTGGGCCGGTTCGCACGGCTCGTGACTGGATTTCTCGGTGACCTCTTCTAGGTCGGGTCGGGACGGACGTCAGCCGCACCTGTTCACGCCGGACGTGGACCGTTCACGCGGCCGGAGGCGTACCTCCGGCGATCACTCACAGGAGGATGGGATGGAGAAGGAACGCGCGCGGCGACCGCTCTTCGAGCTCGAACCGCAGGCGACGCAGGCGGCGAAGATCAAGGTCATCGGGCTCGGCGGCGGCGGCGGCAACGCGGTGAGCCGCATGATGGCCGCGCAGTTCACGGGGGTTGAGTTCATCGTGGCCAACACGGACCTCCAGGCGCTCAGTGCCTCGCCGGCGCCGGTCAAGATCCAGCTCGGCGCCAAGCTCACGCAGGGCCTCGGCGCCGGCTCGAACCCCGACGTCGGACGGAATGCGGCGCAGGAAGATCCCGATCAGATCACGCGGCTGCTGAGCGGCTGCGACATGGTCTTCATCACCGCGGGCCTGGGTGGCGGCACCGGCACCGGCGCGGCGCCGGTCGTGGCGTCGCTGGCGAAGGATCTCGGCATCCTGACGGTGGCCGTCGTGACCAAGCCGTTCACGTTCGAAGGACGCAAGCGGATGCTCCAGGCCGAAGCCGGCCTCGAGGCGCTGCGCGGCGTCGTCGACACGCTCATCACGATCCCGAATCAGCGGCTCCTCTCCGTGGTCGATCGCGGCACACCGCTGATCGCCGCGTTCCGGGTGGCCGACTCGGTGCTCCAGCAGGCGGTGCAGGGTATCTCGGACTTGATCCTGGTGCCCGGCCTCGTGAATCTCGACTTCGCCGACGTCCGCACGATCATGTCGGGCATGGGGCTCGCGATGATGGGCACCGGCACCGGGAAGGGCGAGAACCGCGCGCTCGACGCCGCGCAGAAAGCCGTCGCGAGCCCGTTGCTCGACGAGACGTCGATCGAGGGCGCGCGCGGCATCTTGATCAACTTCACGGGCGGCGCCGATCTCTCGATCCACGAGGTCGAGGAAGCGGCGCGCATCGTCCAGGAAGCCGCGCACGAAGAGGCGCACATCATCTTCGGCGCCGTCATCGATCCGCAGCTCTCGGACGAGGTTCGCATGACGGTGATCGCGACCGGCTTCGCCGACAAGAAGGAAACGTTGGGTATCGGCGGCAAGGTCGTCGATCTTCCGCGGCCGTCGCGCCCCGCTCCGTCGTCGGCGCCCGCGCCGGTGGCGCCGTGGCGGCGGAAGTTCGCCGACCCGCGGGGTGAAGGCGCCGAGGAGGCTCTCGGCGACGGCGCTGACCTCGAAGTTCATGCGTTCCCCAGACGCCTGGATGATTTGGGTTCTCGGACGGGGGACGGAGCGGGAGGGGGTGCCGGGCCTCCCGACCGCTCCGTCACCCACGCCGCAGGTCGCGAGCCCGGCACCCCCTCCCGCTCCGTCCCCCGTCCGAGAACCCGTGAGTCTTGCATACTGAGGAATCGATGACTTCGAGCTCCAACCTCGTCGCTCACGGGTCTCCGACGACGGAGTACTTCACGTTTGGCTCGCTCACGGCGCTCGGCGTGCCGAATGCGACCACGACGAAGCATTGTCCGGGTATCAGCTCGTTCGCGGAGCCGATCGTGCCCGAGTCGCCGAAGCCGCCGTTTCGCGCCGAGGCCGAGCGAGTGCTGGGCGCGGCCGGACTCGAGATGGCCCGGGTGAGCTACGCACGCCAGGTGCACGGATCCGAGGCCGCACGGGCGCCCGCGGGTGGAGGATTCGCCGGACTGGTGGACATCATGGTCACGGCCGAGCGTCGCGTGCCGCTGGCGATCTTCACCGCCGACTGCCTGGCGATCGTTCTGTGCGATCCTGCGGCGCCCGCGCTCGCGGTCGCTCACGTCGGCTGGCGGGGCACGGTGAAGGGCGCAACGCACCGGGCGGTGCAGGCCGTCACCGAGGTGGGTGCACGACCCGGGTCGCTCCACGTCGCGATCGCACCGTCGATCGGACCGTGCTGCTACGAGGTGGACGAGCCGGTCACGGCGGAGTTCGCGCGCGCCTTCGGCGATCGCTGGCGCGCGTGGGTGCGGCCGTCACGCGCCGGCCACGTGATGCTCGATCTCTGGTCGGCCAACGAAGCGCTGCTCGTCGATGCCGGAGTGGAGCCTGCGTCGATCGAGAACCCGAGGCTCTGCACGGCCTGCCATCCCGAGCTCCTGTATTCGTATCGGCGCGGCAACCGGGGTCGCCTGGTCACACTCGCCGCTCTTCCCTGAAGAGCTCGCGCGCGACCTCCGGCCCGGCGGCGCGGATCGCCGCTGCGTGGTTGTCCCGGCAGGCGATCGTCTTCGGATGGCTCGGTCCAAGGGAGCGCTCGAAGATCGCCAGCGCCTGGCGATAGCATCGCTCGGCCTCGCCGAATCGCTCCAGGGTCTTGTAGAGCACCGCGAGGTTGTTCGCCGTGACCGCCACATCGGGATGGGCCGGACCGAGGAGCTTCTCCTTGAGCGCGAGGCTCTGCCGGTAGAGCCGCTCGGCGTCGACGCCGTCGCCGACGGCCTGACGAAGCGCCGCCAGATTGTTCAGGCTGACGGCGACCTCGTAGTGCTCCGGCCCATAGGCGCGCTCGAACACGACGAGCGCGCCGCGGATGAGTCGCTCGGCCTCCTCGTGCTTGCCCTGACCATCGAGGATCGCCGCCAGCGCAGCCGCGTCGGCGGCCACGTCCGGATGATCCGGTCCGAGGAGCCCCTCGCGAATCTCCAGCGCCCGCCGCGCGGGCGGCTCGCCGAGCGTGTGGCGGCCGCGCGCGTGCTCGAGCCCGCCCAGATTGTGGTACAGCGCCGCGGCCTCGACGGAGTTTTCGCCCCGGCTCGCGACGACGAGCTGGACAGCGCGGCGATACACGCGCTCGGCCTCGTCGAACCGCCCGAGCGTCTTGTACAGGACACCGAGATCGTTCAGCGCCGCCGCGAATTCAATGTCGCCCAGGGTGCCGTCCGCGAGCTCGATCGCACGCCGCAAGAGACGCTCGGCCCGCTCGTGGTCTCCGCGGGTCTGTGATGAACGTGCCAGCCGGTGGGTGAAGCGAGCGATGAAGCGAACGACCGCCCGGCGGAGACGGAATCGCGAGCTCATCCGATGCTCCGCCGGACGGCGCTTCCGCTAGCTCGGATCCCGAACCAGCGTCTCGTTGTGGTTGGCCGCAATTCGCGCTTCGCTCAGCGCGGGATACAGAAGCGCCACCACCGCCGCGACGCCGTACAGCACGAGCATGAGCCGATTCATCGTCTCACCCCCCTTCGAGCCCTCCGATGTTCGGACGCGCTACAACGCCCTCAGGAATGCGACCAGGTCGTTTTTCTGATCCTCGGTGAGACCGAGCCCGAAGCGCAGATCGTAGAAATTCACGACATCGCGGAGCGAGGCGGCCGACCCGTTGTGGAAGTACGGCGCACGACCGGCGAGGCCGCGCAGGATCGGGCCCTTGAAGCGCCCGATGTCCTTCCAGCGACCGGTGATCAGCGCGCGCCCCGGGTCGGTGACGACCTTGATCTCGCCGGTCATCGTGTTCCGGAAGGTGTAGACCGGCATGTCGCCGACTGGGAGCCCGAAGCGGTTGTGGACGCCGTCACCGCCCTGCGCGACCGGTACCGGCGGCTCGGCGATGCCGATGTCCAGCGGCGCCGGCACGGAGTGGTCGCCGGCGTGCGGCGTGTCGTGGCAGGTGGTGCAGGTGCCCACGATCGGGACGTTGAAGTCGCCCGGTCCACCGAAGTCGTCGTTGATGCCCGAGACGGCGACGATGGGAATGGCCAGGGTGTTGAAGAGATCCTCACCGCGCGCGATTGCGGCGCGCGCGGCGTCGCGGCGCGGTGGAAGCTGCGCCCACGCGGAGTACTCCGTGAACACGATGGGACTGAAGGCGGGGTTGCTGCCGGTGCACGTGGTCGCGGTCGGATCGCACCCGAGCGGGTCGTTCATCCCGAAGGCGAACGTCCGGTCGGACAGGATCTCGGGGCCCCCCTGTGCGCCGCCCGCGCGGAGATCGCCCGCCGAACGATCGACGATCTGGGCAGTGAAGTTGCCGAGCTCGTACGCGACGATCTGATCGCGCGTGTCGTCGTCGATCGGCGATGGACGCTGCGCATGGCCCTGCGTCGCGGCGTTCGACTGGTCGGCGAGGTCGAAATGAATCGCCGACGAAGAGCCTTTTTGAAGTGTCTCGCGACCGTCCCACATGACGGTGCTGAGGAAGCCGAGATTCGTCGCCGGTAACGGCCGGCGGAACAGCGAGAGCTGGTTCCCGTTGTCGTTATGGCCGGCATACCCGTACGGATCATCGACCGCGAGCAGCTCGAATTCGTTCGTGTGTGGGACCGATATGCCCACGCGGATGACGCCCTTGCCGAGCAGCATGCTGTAGGCCGCACGGCGCGCCTGGAAGGTCGAGGTGTCCGCGAGCGGCGAGTTCGAGCCGTCGTTGACCCGGAAGATGGGATCGGTGCCGCGCGTTACCGCGAAGCGCAGCTGGATGCCCAGCGCGCTGACGGTCATGTTGTTCGCCGGCTGATGGCACGTCACGCATCGACGCCCGTTCACGCCGAGGTCGCGGAAGAATGGGTTGTCGTTGGCCACGATGGGGAAGCCGGCGACGTTGATCGTTCGCGCCAGACCCGTCTCGTTCAAGATGTCGAAGACCGAGCCGGCCGGGCGCCTGCCGTCCTGTCCACGAACCGACTGCGCGGCAAGCATGCTGCCGATCACGACCAGAACCGGCCCGATCCATGCTCGACGACACCAGTAGCTCATTTGACGCTCCCTCAATGCCTGCGCCGTTGCTCCCAGCGAGCGGCTCCCGACCACACGGGGAATACTGCATATCTAAGTTCACGGCGAGATCAACCGGCTATTCCTCTAAACAGAGGAGGTGATCGAGCGAGTCGTCGTGGGTGAAGGTTTTTTCAGGTGATCGCGCCGAAGCCGTCCTCTACAACTACAGGAGAAGAGTAGAGGAGGCGGCCGTGAGCAAATCGGATCTGCTCCGGCTCCAGGACGTCCGCGAGGCCTACCGGCTGATCGGCGACTGTCGTGACCTGGGAGCCGATCCCGCCCTGTGGCAGCCGACGATGCTGGAAGGGACGTGCCGGCTGGTCGGCGTTCCGGTGTCGGTAGGGGGTGAGGGGCGTTGGATCCGCCCGGATCAGCCTGTCCAGGCCATCTCGGCCTTCTCCGCCGGGCTCGATGCCCGCGGTATCGAGCGTCTCACGGCCTATCACCGCGATCTCGGACCCCACCAGGACCCCATTTTTGAAGCGTTGCAGCAAATTCCCGGTCGACTTGTCACCCGTACTCGACGGCAACTCGTCCCCGATGCGGTGTGGTACCGATCGCGCGCGTGGGAATACCAGCGCCCCATCGGGGTCGACGGGCAGCTCACGTCCGTCTACCAGGTCTCGGACGACGGAGCCATTGTCGTCCTGACTCTGCATCGCGCGGCGGGGGAGCGCGAGTTTTCGGCGCGGGAGCAGCGACTCGTCAGCTTTTTCTTCGCGGAGCTCGGCCGACTCGTCGGTAACTCGCTGGTGAGCGCGACCGAGCCCGGCCCTGACAAGCTCTCGCCGCGGCTGCGTCAGACGCTGGCCTGTTTGCTGGAGGGCGACAGCGAAAAGCAGGTGGCCGCGCGGCTGGGCCTGAGCCGTGCCACGACCCATCAGTACGTGACGGCGCTCTATCGCCATTTCAAGGTGGGCA
>CAYVHH010000459.1:0-10229 GCA_964450175.1 uncultured bacterium
AGGACACCTATTCGCAAGCCCCTCATCAACGCAAACGGCATCTCGAGGATCGCCTTGGTCTCGAGCTTGATGTTTGCGAACGCCTGCATCGCCGCCTTATTGCCAAACGCCAGCGCGATCGAACTGTTCGCCATCGCTTCTTCAAAAGAAAGCCTGCCCATGGCGTAATATGCCTGGGACAGGACCTCGCCCCTGAAATTAGAGCTTTCGCGAAATTCCGACCGCGCCTCGATGTCGTTGTTTCTCGGATCTAAACTCATAGGGCCTCCTATACAGGTAAACGCCGAAACCGGTTACCCGATCCTGCCTCCTGTTGGTCTGTGATGCTAGAAGTCGCCGCGGCTCAGTAGCGTGTCGACCGTCCCGCCGTCGCCGGCATCCGCCACTACGAAGTCCATGCCCCACGAGATGCGGGCCGCGGCCGGCGTGCTGGTCGGCGCCACCTTGATCGAGATCGAATCCCCGGCCGCCACCGTGATGGGGTGGGCCGTGTCGTTGCCGGTCGTCTGAGAGGCTCCGGTCAGGGTCACGACCATGGTCTGGTCGGAGCCGTTCTTCCTGACCGTGATAGTCCAGGTCTTGGCGGCGCCCGGCGCCACGTCGGACTGGACGCAGAGGTTCTTGATGGCGCCGGCCCTGGGCGCAATGAAGCGGTTGCCAGCGTTGTCGGAGGCCTGGCCGACGTCTCGAGAGTCGACGGCCGAGTAGTAGCTGGTCGCCGAGTTGCTCGGCTGGCCCGAGCCCGCGATCATGGCCGGAGAGAGCCTCCCCTCGATGGCGTCGAGGCGAGCATCCGGGTTCCCGATGATCGAGCCCGTAGACCCACGGATCGCGCCCTCCAGGAGCCTGACCCTGTCGATCGGCTTGATGCCGGGCGAATCGGTGGAGCGAGCCACCAGGACCGACCCGACGTAGGACTCGTAGGTGTAGGGATGGACGCCCTTCTCCGGAAATACGGTGTCGCCGTACAGGAAGTAGTCGGCGTTCCCGCTATCGTCCTGGTGGGAGAAGTAGAAGTTGACCGAGGCGTCTGGAACCAGGACTCCCGAGAAGCCACGCGCCTTCGAGGTGCTGGTGTCGGTCGTAGTGAACGACTGACCCGACACCGTCGCAGTCGCGGCCTGGACGGCCTGCCATATGGTCCCGTTACCTTCCTGGATGGTGAAAAGCTGGGACCCGATCACCACGGTCGCGCCCTTCTTGAACTCCTGGTTGGCCGAGAACGTCAGAGCCTTGGAGCCCGTCGTCGTGCTGACGGTCCCGGAGCCCGAGGCCAGATTTCGCATCGTCTTGGCTGCCATGTGGCGCCTCCTATTCAGTGACGCCCGGCCCGTCGGGCTGGGTCGTCGAATCGATTAGTGGTGGGGTGGCTTACGCCGGGTCGCCGTTGTCCATGAACTGCTGCTCCGAGTAGGTGGCGTTCGTCCCGACCGCCGGAACACCCTGCTGGCCGTTCAGATAGCGCTCGATGGCGTAGGCGCGGGCCACGAGATCGGCGATCCGGAAGTCCTGCGAGAGGCTGGAAGCTGATCGCCCGGCCCGGAGCACACCTTCGAGGCGCCGAACCCGCGCGTTGAGGTCCGGAACCAACTGGGCGACCGACTTCGCGGTCTTGAAGGATCCGGTCGAGTGGTCGCGGGTGTACGGATGGACCCCGCCTTCCGGCATCACAGTGTCGACGTAGATGTAGCAGTCCGGGTTGCCGGCGTCGTCGATGCTCGACTGATAGACGTAGTGCTGGGCATCCGGGACCAGGTCACCCGAGGAACCACGACCGCGGCCGGTGCCCGTGTCGGTCATGGTGAACGCCACAGTGGACTCGGTCGAGGCCGCGGGCTGCATCAGGGTCCAGGTCGTGCCGGCACCGCTGTCGATCGTGTAGGACTTGCCGCCGTTCGTCTTGATGGTGGCCCCAGGCTTGAAGGTCTGGTTGGCCGAGAAGGTGGCGACACGCGAGCCCGACGTCACCGACATCGTGCCCGAACCCGAGATCAGATTGCGAAGAGTCTTAGCTGCCATGTTGGTGCCCCTCCTATGGGATTTGGATTCGAGCTAGGCGTTCCCGCCTTCGCCGTAGAGCATGAACTGGTCTTCCGTGTAGGTCGCGTTGGACCCGACCGACGGAGTCGATCCGCCGTTGAGCTTCTGCTCGATCGCGTAGAACCGAGCCACGAGATCCCGGATCCGGGAGTCGCTGTCCTGGGAGCCGGCCGCTCGGCCAGCCCGGAGCGCTCCCTCTAGCATCCGAACCCTGGTCTCGAGGTCCATGATCGGGCGGGCTGTTCTGGCGGTGGCGGCGTACTGATTGCGAGGTGGCGTCTTGAAGGAACCGATCGCGACGTCGCGGGTGTAGGGATGGATCCCGCGCTCCGGCTGGATCGTGTCGACGTACACGTAGTAGTCGGGGCTGCCGGCGTCGTCGAGTGGCGACTGGTAGATGTAGTGGACGGCATCTGGGATCAGCAAGCCGCCGATCGTCATGAAGGAGGCGCCCGGGGTGTTGGTGTTGCCTCGGCCTCGGGCCGCGGTCTTGTCGGACACGTAGAAGTCCTGGTAGCCGTTCCAGGTGTTCTCGGCTACCTGGTCCATGGTCCAGAGATGGCTCGCACCTCCCTGGATGGTCGCCGTGAAGTAGAGGCCGTCATGGTAGATCGTGGCCCCCGGCTTGAAAGCCATGGGGTAGGGTGTCGACTTGTCGTTGGCAGCCGCGTAGAACTCGATGATGTTCGAGCCAGCGACCGTGTACATGTAGGGCCCTGTGCCCCAGGCCCCGGCGTTGTGGACCAGGTTCCTCATGGTTTTCGCGATGTTCTTGACATTCGCCATCAGTTCTCCTCCATCAAGGGTTCTTGCATCCGAAGAGGTTCGGCGGCATCACCGGGCTGTCCCGCTCGTGCTGCCAGGGATGCACGCGCTTGATAGTTGCCTCCGCCCTGGCGGCCGAAGCCGCCAGGACGAAGATCAGACTGACGAGGATCAGTCCTCGAACGCACCTCATGGATCGGACTACCGATCGCCGGCCGGCGAGGTGGACTCGGCCGGCACCGCGGCGGCGAGCTTGCGAAACTCGAGATGCACCCGGCGGTTGATCTCCTGGCACTCCTTGCCCGGGTCGTCGCACAGCGACCCGTCCGGGCCCATCGTCACCATCTTGATCGCCGGCTCGGGGACACCCAGGTCGACGAGGAAGCGCTTCACCACTTGAGCCCGACGCTGAGCCAGGCCGCGGTTGTACTCGGCCGGGCCCTGACTATCGGTGTAGCCCTGGACCAGCACGACCCACGAGTTGGTGAGGTCCATCCGCCCCGTCGTCTCCTGGAGCACGCGAGCGGCGTCGGCGCGCAGGCGCGTGCTCTTGAAGTCGAAGTACACGTCGGCGTGGAAGACTCCCGCTGGCGGCGCGGGAATCACGGCACGAGGGCCCGTCGCTGTCGTCGCCTCCGGCGCGGCCTCGACGCCCTGCGAGCGCACCCAGTACGTTCCGATCGCCCCGGCGATCACCGTGAAGAGGATTCCGACGAGGATCACCAGCTCCTTCACTCCACCGATCTCCTTCCGCTGCATCTCGCCCATTGCCCTGTCCCTTCTTTCTCGAGACGTCGCGCGTCTCGTTGATCGGGTCGCTCGTACCGCCCTGTACGGCCCGGCGCCCGGCCGGAGATCCAGAGCAACGCCCGCGCCACGTGGCTTCGTGATGCGGGAACGCAACGACTTCGGAGGCTTGGCGTGCGAGCGTGGCGGATGGTCGATCGCCGGGACGCGGGGAAATCCCGGCATCCCCGCACAGCTCCCGGCGCGATCAGACCTTGGCGGTCGTTGACCGGCGGTCGAAGTGCTGACGGACGAGGAGCTCCAGCGAGCGGAAGTGGCGCTCGGGGAGGTTCTTGAAGCGCTTCCGGCAGGCTGCGATGGCTTCGTCCGGCGAGCCGAAGCCTTCGACCACCCTCAGCAGGTGGTCGGAGTACTCGCGGAGCTTCAGCTCGACCGTCCGGCCGAGCGCCGGGTCGCCCGCTAGGGCCAGCGCGGCCTTGCCGCGATCACCCTGCGACTCGACCAGGGCCCGGAACCCAAGGCCCTTGAGCCGCTGGGTGACGGTGCTCCGGTCCCAGCCGAGGACGCGCGCGGTGGCCTGCATGTCGAAGCCGTGGTCGCGCAGGGTGGCGAGGACGGCCTCGTCGCCGCCGGAGTCATCGCGGCTCGGCTCCCGAGCCGGGAGCCGCAGGTCGGCGACCGTGATGGCGGCGCCGTCGGCGAGTGCCAGCGCCTGGCGAAGGCAGTTCTGCAGCTCGCGGGCGTTGCCGGGCCAGTCGTTCCCCTCGAGCGCGGCAAGCGCGGCCTCGGACAGGGGCAGGGCCGGTCGTCCGACCTCCGCAGCGGCCTCGCGCACGAAGCGCGCGGCCAGGAGCGGCACGTCCCGCGGCCGCTCGCGCAACGGCGGCAGCCGCAAGACGAGCCCCTTCAGCCGGAAATAGAGATCCTCCCGGAACCACCCCTCGGCGCTGCCTCGCTCGAGATCGCGGTTGCTCGCGGCAACGATGCGCACGTCGACGGTGGTGGGGCGGGTTCCCCCGACCCGATAGAAGCTCTTGTCCTGGAGTACCCGCAAGAGCTTCGCCTGGTGCTCCGGTCGGAGCTCGCCGACCTCGTCGAGGAAGATCGTTCCTCGGTTGGCCTGCTCGAAGAGGCCCTTCCGGTCGGCGACCGCGCCGGTGAAGCTGCCGCGAACGTGGCCGAACATCTCGCTCTCGAAGAGCTCGGCGGGAATCGCTCCCATGTTGACCGCGACGAAGGGCGCCTCGGCGCGCGCGCTCAGCCGATGCGCCGCCCGCGCGAACAGCTCCTTGCCGGTGCCCGGCTCGCCGGCGAGGAGGATCGGCAACGCCGAGCGCGCGGCCTTCTCCAGATCACGGAAGAGGGCGAGCATCGCCGGATCGTGGGTGACGATGCCGAGTCGTTCGGCTTCGTGCTGCAGGCGTTCGAGCTCGCGGTCGCCGAGCGCCGCCTCACCAAGGTCGGCGGCGCTCGCCGCCCGTACGCGCTGCTCCAGCTCTTCGAGTCGGACGCGTGTGCGCTCTTCCTGCGCGCGCGCGGCGGCGAGCTGCGCCCGCAAGGCCTCCTCGCCGCCGGAGGATCGAGCCACCGCGGCTCGCGCCGCTTCCAGATCTTCTTCGAGCGCCTCGACCGCCGACTCCTGGCGGACGAGTCCCTCGCGGATCGCCGTGACTTCGCCCTCGAGGTGGCGCACCCGGTAGGCCGACCCGATCTGGGTCCAGACGAATGCGCTCATCGAGGCCACCGCGGCCGCGACGAGCGGGATCGCCAGCGGCAGCAGAAGGCCGATCGTCGATGCGGCCAGTGCGACGCTCGCGAGGTAGCCGATGGTCAGGACGGCGCCCGCGAGCGCGGCCTTCCACCATCTGACGGTCAGCCATAGCGACGCCGCCAGGGCCGAGAGCAGGACGCTGACGAGCACGATCCACGCGGTCGGTGTTTCTCTCAGCCAGATGCCCGCCCGAGCCCTGTCGAACAGGTTGGCCTGGACGAGGGCTCGATCGAGTCCTGCCCTTGGCTCGGCGAGGACGAGCACGGCCCTATCGGCGACCAGGCTCCGGAGCGCATCCGGTTGGCGCTCTTCGATCGGAGACCAGATGTCGGCAAAGTTGACGACCTGGACGTGGGGGATTCGCGAGCCTCCCGCGGGAACCAGGACATGTCCGTGTCGATCGACCGGGATTCGAGCCGTATCGACCTTCGCGAGCGCGGTGGCCAGCGCCAGGCCGTATGCGGGCACGCGTCGCTCGCCGACGCGGACGAACAGCGGCACTCGCCGAACCACGCCGTCGAGATCGGCGACGGTCAGCGTGTGCCCCACGCCGTGCGCCTGCTGCGCGAATCCCGGAAGCGATGCGGGGCCGGCGGGCTCGAGCGTGATCGCGACCACGATGTTCTCCGCGTGGCCGATCGCCTGACTCAGGAGCACGTCACTCGCGGCGCCGCCGCGGCCCGGGGCGCTCGGCTGTTCGAGCGAGGCCTCGAGACCAATGACGGCGGCACCGGCCTGGGACAGGCTCGTGATGAGACGGGCGAGCACCGCTCGATCCCAGACGCCCGGGCCAAACCTCGATTCGCTCGCCGTGTCACGAACGACCACCATCGGCGGTTGGCCCGAGGGCTGTCTCGCCGGAAGCCGCTCATAGACGGACCACTCGAATGCGGTGACCGCCGCGCCGTCGGACAGCGCCACGCCGGCGGCGAGAGCGGTGGCGAGCAGTCCGATCACCGCAGCGAGCGCCACGGTCCTCATTGCGGCGGCGGGCCTAGGGACGAACCGGCGAGGGTGGGACAGCCTCGGGGGCGGTCGAGATCTCCTGGAGGAGCCGCTGGGCGTCTTCGTGCGGCGTCGACTTCAGGAGGCCGATCGCGCGGGCGGTGTCCTTCGGCACGCCGAGCCCGCCCGCATAGAGCTTCGCGAGGGAGATCCGGGCTCGCACTTGCCCCTCGTCTGCGGCGGTCTTGAGGTAGCCCAGGATCCGCGCGTCGTAGGGAGCGACCTGGCCCGGAGAGCCGTGATAGTAGAGCTCCTCCAGGAGCGTCTGCGCCGGCTCGCTGAACGCGAGCGCCTCGGCGATCAGCGTGGGCACGGCTTCGGCGCCGCGGCCTTGCCGGAGCAGCGCGCCGCCGACCGTGTCGTCGTCGCCGGTTCGCGCCAGCTCCGGGTAGTCGCTCCAGAGTCCGGCTCGATAGTCTCGAAAGGCCTGCTCGACCGCGAGACGCTCGGCCGGCGTGCGCCGGGTCCGGCCGAGGGCCGTTTGCCGTAGCTCGCTCAGAGCGGCGCCAGCCTCGAGCGAGCCCTGATCGGCCGCGCGCGACCACCACGCGATGGCGCGCGCGGTGTCGGGCTCGACGCCGAGTCCCCTCGCGTACGCGGTGCCGACGAAGAACTGCGCCCGAGGGTGTCCCGCGCGCGCTGCGGTCACGAACTCCGGCGTCGCCTCGGCGTCGCGATGAGTCAGCTTGAGCACGAGGGCCAGGTTGTACCGCGCGTCCGGCTGATCGGGGCTGCCCGAGAGGGCCTGGCGGTACGCCTCGATCGCCCCGTTCAGGTCGCCGAGCGCGTAGCGCACGAGCCCGAGGCTGTAGAGCGCAGAGACCAGATCGGGTTGCCGGTGAAGGACGTCTTCGAGCTCGGCGCGCGCCGCGGGCCAATCCTGCTTCGCCATGAGCGCCGTCGCGAGCGCGTACCGGGCGCGCACGGCGTCCGGCCGCCCGCGCAGGAGGGCACGAAGCTCCTCGACGGCGCCGTCGAGGTCGCCCATTTCGTAGAGAGCGAGCCCCAGACTTTCTCGAGCGTCGGTGAGATCGGGCTGAAGCCGGAGCGCCTCGCGAAACGCTGCGGTCGCCGTCGCGGCGTCGCCCCGCGCCATCGCTGCACGTCCTAGTGCGAGTCGCTCGCGGGCCCGCGCCTCACGCGGTGACCCGGCCGGTGAGGGGACCGGCGCAGGATCGCCGACGGCGCCGACCGGCGTGGTCGAGCGCGGCGCGCTGCCGGTCGAGCATCCGGTGCCGAGCGCGGCGAGGAGCACGAGGCTGACGGTCTTCGAGCGCATAGGCAACTTCCGATGATAGCAAAGCGGAGCGCAGGAACCTCGGGGCGGGATATTGCCCGCTGCAGGCCGTCGCGCCGCCTCAGGACGCTGCCGGGACGGCGCGACGGCCGAGCGACTCGGACTGGATGTCTAGCGGTACGCCTCGAACAGACCCGCGGCGCCCTGACCCCCGCCGATGCACATCGTCACCACGCCGTAGCGCGCCTTGCGGCGGAGCAGCTCGTTGGCGAGGGTGCCGACCATGCGCGAGCCGGTCATGCCGAACGGGTGGCCGATCGAGATCGAGCCGCCGTTGACGTTGAGCTTCGCCGGATCGATGCCGAGACGATCGCGGCAATAGACGACCTGCGAGGCGAACGCCTCGTTCAGCTCCCACACGTCGATGTCGTCGATCTTGAGGCCGTGGCGCTTCAGGAGCTTGGGCACCGCGTACACGGGCCCGATGCCCATCTCGTCCGGCTCGCAACCGGCGACCGCGAAGCCGCGGAAGACGAGCTTCGGGCGGATGCCGAGGGCCTTCGCGCGATCCATCGACATCACGAGCGTCGAGCTAGCGCCGTCGGAGAGCTGGGAGGAATTGCCGGCGGTCACCGTGCCTTGACCGGAATCCTTGTCGAAGTGCGGCGGAAGCTTCATGAGGCCTTCGAGCGTCGTGTCCGGGCGATTGCACTCGTCCTTCTCGACGTAGTACGGCTCCTGCCCGACGACCGCGCCCGAGTTCTTGTCGAGGATGCCGCGTGTGACATTCATCGGCGCAAGCTCTTCCTTGAAGAATCCTTCCTGCTGGGCGCGCGCGGTGCGCTGCTGGCTCAGGAGCGCGTAGCTATCCTGGGCCTCACGGCTGATCTTGTAGCGCTTGGCGACGACCTCGGCCGTGTCGCCCATCACCATGTAGATGCCGGGGAGGTGCTCCTTCACCCACGCGTTCGGGTCGCTGTCGCGCTTGCCCATCGTGATCGACTCGACACCGCCGCCGATCACCGCGTCGGCGCCGTCGTTGATGACGTAGTTCGCAGCGATCGCGATCGACTGCAGGCCCGATGAGCAGAAGCGGTTCAGGGTGAGCCCCGCGACCGACACCGGCAGGCCGGCGCGCATCGCGGCGACGCGGGCGATGTTGTGGCCCTGCGAGCCGTGCGGCTGACCGCAGCCCATGATGACGTCCTCGACCTCTTTCGGGTCGAGCTGCGGCACCTTGCCGAGGACGTCCTTGATGGTGTGCGCGGTGAAGTCGTCGGGACGCGTCAGGTTGAACGCGCCGCGGAACGACTTGGCGAGCGGGGTCCGCGAGCTGGCGACGATGACGGCTTCTCTCATTGAGAGTCTCCTTTTCGGTGGCCCGTCCGAGGGGCGGCCCGGCGGAGCCGGGCCGTCTCCGAGCGCGGGGGGCTTGGGGGCCTTCGAGGCCCCCATGAAATCTAAACGGCCGCGGTGGCCATGATCTCGACGAGGTACTTTGGCGAAGCCAGCCGCGCCTCGACGGTCGCCCGCGCGGGTGTGTTGGCGGGATCGACCCAGGCGTCCCAGGCCGCGTTCATGTCCCCGTAGACTCCCATATTGGCCACGTACACCGTGGCGGCGAGCAGCTTCGACTTGTGGCTCCCGACCGCCGCGAGGGTCTCGTCGATCTTCTTGAGGATCTGCTGGGTCTGGCCCTTGGCGTCCGCCGACGGATCGGCCGCTACCATGCCGGCGAGGTACACGGTGTCGCCGTGAACGACCGCCTGGCTCAATCGAGGTCCGACACCGTGCCGCTTGATGGTCATCGTGTGATCCTTTCCGCTCCGGAAATGAGGAGGTCTTGAACGGGTACCGCAGATCATACTCCGACCGGGCCGCCGGATAAACTCGCCTTGCACCGGCTCCGGGGTGTCGGTAGAGTCGGTACCCCATGAGCATCGTCAACGACTTCGAGACGGCATTCAATCGCCAGGACGTGGGCGCGCTGGTCGCATGCTTCACCGAGGGCGCCAGCTATCGCGACAACTTCTACGGCGAGCACCGGGGTCACGCCTCGCTCCGCGCGATGTTCGAGCGGATGTTCCGCGAGGGGCGAGACTACAGCTGGATCATGGACACGGTGGTGGAGGCGGGGAACCGCGCGACCGCCGAGTGGACGTTCGGCTACGTCGTGACCGACGCCGTGCCGCGGAGCACCGGCAAGAAGATCGGGTTCAGGGGCATGAGCCTCTTCGAACTCGAGCGCGGGAAGATCGCGGTCTATCGCGAGTACTTCGACGTGGGCCAGGCGCTCCTGCAGCTCGGCTTCGCGCCCGAAGGCATCGCGAAGGTGCTGCGCCGCAAGCTCGAGGCCCACTGAGATGGCGCTCGACCGCGCGAAGCGCCAGGCGCTGATCCAGCAGTACGCCGACGGGCCCGCGCGGCTCCGGGCGGCGCTCGCGACGGTGCCGCCGCAGGCCCTGAAGTGGCGGCCGGCGCCGAAGGAATGGTCGGCCCACGAAGTGATCTGCCATTGCGCCGACTCGGAGACGAACGCCTACGCGCGTATCCGGTTCCTCGTCGCCGAGAAGAGCCCGAACATCCAGGGCTACGATCAGGACAACTGGGCCAGCGTGTTCGCCTATCACGACCTGCCGCTCGAGCCCGCCCTGGCCGTCGTCG
>CAYVHH010000460.1:0-11770 GCA_964450175.1 uncultured bacterium
CTGAAGACCTCTTCGTCGACGCGTCGGCCGGCAAGGCGTTGATCCGCTGGCAGTGCACGCTCGAGACCAAGCGCGGACCGGCGGCGTGGCGGGGACTCGACATCATCCACGTCGTGAACGGCCGCATCACGGAGAAGCTGACCTACGCGAAGGCGAAGGCTCCGCTTCTCGGAGACCTCGCATGAGCAGCGCGCCGCCAATTCAACGGGTCGCCGTCGCGCTCTTCGACGGCTTCACCGTCCTCGACGTGTACGGCCCCGTCCAGGCGTTCGCATCGTGCCGGACCATCCAACCGGACGGCTCCCGGCGCCCGCTGTTCGAGATCTTCTCGATGGCGAGCGAGGCCGGGAAGGTCAAGGCCGGCGAAGGGCCCGCGACCTGGGCCGAGTGGACCTTCGAGAAGGCCCCGGACTACGACATTCTTCTGATCCCGGGCGGGTTCGGCTCCCGGAAAGCCGTCGCCGACCAGTCGTTCCTCGAACGCCTTGCGGCGGCCAGCCAGCGCGCTCACATCACCACGACGGTGTGCACGGGCTCGGCGCTGCTCGCGCGCACCGGCCTGCTCGACGGCCGGCCCGCGACCTCCAACAAGATCGCCTGGGACTGGGTGACCCAGCAGGGACCGCGCGTCCTCTGGAAGCGCAAGGCGCGCTGGGTCGACGACGGCAACGTGCTGACCTCGTCCGGCGTCTCGGCGGGGATCGACATGGCGCTGAGCCTGATCGCCCGCCTGCACGGCCGCGAGATGGCGCTGACCTCGGCGCGCAACATGGAGTACGTGTGGCGCGAGGGCGCGGACGACGACCCGTTCGCGTGAGCGCGCAAGGCGGCTGAGGCTACGAGCGGCCTGCGGCGCCTCCGATCCAGCGCGCCGATCGCACGTAGTACGGCCCCGGGTCGCCCGACTCGCGGCGGCGCGCCATCTCTGCCAGGCGCCGCTCCTTTTCCGGCGTCCGCTCGGCGATCGCGTCCTGCGCGTCCCGCAAGTGCGCCTCGTAGTCGCGTCCGACCGGACACACGTCGACACAACGCGTGCAGCCGGAGTAGACGCCCACCCCGCGCAGGATCGACTGCCAGCTCATGAAGGACTCCTTCGACTTCAGGAGCGCGAGCTGTTCTTCACGCGGCGACTTCACGAGCCGCTCGATGTGGCTCATCAGATAGGTGAAGCCGTAGGGCGAGGCGAGCGGGGCGCAGCGCTCCTTGTCGAGCGTCCACTGGCCGATCGCGTCGGCGGGGCAGGCGAGGAGACAGCGGCCGCACGCCTCGCCCTGGCACAGCGCCTCACCCAGAGGGTGATCGGGCTCGAGCTCGGCGCTCGTGAGCACGGCGCCGAGCATCACGCGCGGCCCGTACTCCGGTGTGAGCAGCATCAGATTCAGCCCGAGTGTCCCGAGGCCCGCCTCGACGGCGGCGTGCGCAAGCGAGAGCGGGCCGCGCGTGTCGCCCTTGGGATCGTAGTGACGCGGGTCGAAGTGGACGGGCGGCACCGTGATCGACGGAAAGCCGGCGTCCTCCAGGAAGTAGACGAGCTTCAGCTCGATCTCTTCCAGGTCGGTCAGCACGAGCTCGGTCGAATACTGCTTGTGCCGATCGTCGTGGCCGCGCAGGCGGTTGATGCCCGTCAAGAGCCGGCGCCCGAGGACGACGACGGACTTCGAGTCGTCAGACGTGATGCGGCTCGGCGTCTGCGGGCGCGCCGGGTCGGGCGGGTGATGGTCCAGGACCTCGCCGCGGGCGATGCCGATCAGATCGGCGCCGAGCGCCTTCGCCTTCTGCTTGACGGCGTCGGCGGTGAGGCTCACGCGGGGGTGCCGGCGCGCCGGGACGGCGGGCGATAGCCGTCCTCGCCGATCCAGCGAACGCGCCCGTCGGCCATGCCGCGGATCGGCTCGCCGCGCCGCCGGATCCCGAGCAGCTGGCGCGCCCGCGCGACCTTCTCGTCGTTCTTCTCGGGGATCTCGCGCTGCGCCTCTTTGAGAAACCGGTTGTAGTCGTCACCCACCGGGCAGACGGCCAGACAGCGGGGACAATCACCGAAGGCGCCGACGACGCGCAGCAGCCCCTGCCAGATGCCGAACCACTCGTGGCCGCCGAGCTTCTCGAGCTTCGCGCCGCCGTCGGCGCCTACGAAGGCGCCGAAGACGCGGACGATCGTCGAGAAGCCGAACTCCTGCGCGAAGGTCGCGCAGCGGCGCTTGTCGAGCCCCCAGTGCTGGACGGCGTCGGGCGGGCAGGAGTAGAGGCAGCGCGAGCACGGCTCGCCGATGCAGAGCTGCTCGGTGATCTTGCCGTCGGGCTCGAGCACGGCGTCGGTGAGGACGACGGTCGTGTAGCAGCGCGGCCCCGCTTCCTTCGTGAGGAGATTCAGCTCGAAGCCGATCGTGCCGAGGCCGGCCTCGATCGCCACGTGGCGCGTCGACAGATAGCCGTAGCTGGCACTCTTCATCTCCCAGACCGTTTCCTGCGCCGCCGTCTGGAACGCCCAGTGGTCGTGCTCCTCGAGGAAACGCGCGATCCGGTAGCCGACCCGGTCCATCTCGCGCAGCACGAGCTGGTCGACGTGATGAATGCACGCGTTGTCGCGCGCGCGGAACGCGCCGGCTGGAATACGCTTGAAGAACGCGACGCAGCTCCGGATCTCGGGCGAGACGCGGACCGGGATCTGCGGATACGCCGGGTCGGGCGGATGGGCGTTGAGCACGGAGGCGTCGGCGATGCCGACACCGTCAGCGCCGAGCTCGCGCGCTTTCGCTTTGACGATCTCGGCGGTCAGCGCCATGCGCCTATCATGGCATAGCTTGCGCTCGGCTCCCCAGATGGGCGAGACTGCGGCAAGACCGACCACGGAGGGAGCCATGGACGAGCTGAAGGTCATTCGCCTCGACGAGACCGACGTCGTCAAGTTCGGGCCGGACGCCGTGTACCAGCTGATCCTCGGCGACGACGAGGGGACCACGCCGATTCGCACGGGTATCCAGACCTCGCAGCCCGGCTACGTCGCGCCCGTCCACTCGCATCCCTACATGGAAGTGCTGCACATCCTGGACGGCGTCGCCGAGGCGTGGGTCGACGGCCGCGAGGACAGCAAGGTGACCCTGCGCAAGGGCGACACGATCGCGATCCCGCCGCAGGTGCCGCACAGCTTCCGCGTGGTCGGCGACGAGGTGCTCCGCCTGCTCGGCACCCATACCTCGCCCAAGCGGATCGTCGACTACAAGGACGGCGCGAAGAGCGACGCGCGCGGCTATCGCGTCTACGAGTCCTGAGGGCGCGGCCGTCGGCCGGCCTCAGACCCGCTCGATGTCGGGCCGGCCGAAGAGCCCCCAGGGGCGAACGAAGAGCATCGCGATCAGCACCAGGTACGAGGCGACGTGGCTGAAGCCGCCCCCGACGATCGGATCGACGTAGCCCGCCACGAGTGATTCGAGGATTCCGACCGCGAACGCCGCGATGATGGTGCCCGGCAGGCTGTCGAGGCCGCCGAGAATCACGATCGGGAATACTTTGAAGCCGAGCAGCTCGATCCCGAACCCGCCGCCCGACGCGAAGCTCCAGAGCGTTCCGGCCAGGACGGAGAGCACGCCCACCAGCGCCCACGTGATCGCGAAGTGCCGATGGAGGTCGATTCCGACCGCCAGCGCGACCTGCTGATCGCTGGCGACCGCGCGCAGCGCGAGCCCCGTGCGACTGCCGTGGAAGAACCAGCTCAGCGCGGCGATGCAGGCGGCGGCGATCGCGGCGGCCGCGACCTTGTCGGCAGAGATCGGCACACCGCCGACGAGGAGCGGCTCGAGCGGAAACGGTGAGGCGATTCGCGGTGGGATGCCGGCGAAGACGAGCGTCGCGGCGCCTCGCATGAAGATGCCGACCCCGAGCGTGAGCATGATCAGCGCGAGCAGCGAGCGTCGCAGCAGCGGACGCAGGACGATCCGATTGAAGAGGAGCGCCAGAGCGACCATCCCGGCGCAGCCGACTCCGAGCGCCCCACCGAGCCCAAGCCCCAGGGTGTGGCTCGCCGCCGCGGCGGTCCGCGCGCCGAGCATCGTCCATTCTCCGACGGCGAAGTTGATCATGCGCGAGGCCTTGTAGACCACCACGAAGGCCAGCGCGACGAGGGCGTAGATCGATCCGGCCAGCGCCCCGTCGGCCACGAGGAACACGAAGAACGCCAGGTCTGGCATCGCGGTCCGCGGCTACGAGACCACGATGGAAGTCACCAGCCCATCGTCCGGCGCCTCGTCGTCGAAGGTCACGAGGCTTCACTCGCGCCGAGATAGGCGCGCTGCACCTCCGGCGCGGCGAGCAGGTCCGCTGCGCGGCCGGAGAGGACCACGTGCCCGGTCTGCAGCACGTAGGCGTGGGCCGCGCACTGGAGCGCCATGCGCGCGTTCTGCTCCACCAGCAGCACCGCGGTGCCCTCCGCGGTGAGGCGCGGAATGATGCGAAAGATCTCGCGCACGATCAACGGCGCGAGCCCGAGCGACGGCTCGTCCAGCATCAGGAGCCGCGGGCCGGCCATCATCGCGCGACCGATGGCGAGCATCTGCTGCTCGCCGCCGCTCAGGCTCCCGGCTCGCTGGTCGCGGCGCTCGCGCAGCACCGGAAACAGCGCGAAGATCCGCTCGAGCTCTCCGCTCGTACTCGCGCGGTCCCGCCGCGCGAAGGCGCCGATCCGAAGGTTCTCGAGCACGCTCATCCGCGCCAGCATGCCGCGCCCCTCGGGCACGTGGATCACGCGCCGGCGAACGATTTGGTGCACGGGCAAGCCGACGAGATTCTCGCCGCGGAAGCGCACCGCGCCCCGCCGCGGCCGCACGATCCCGGAGACCGCCCGCAGCAGGGTCGATTTGCCGGCACCGTTCGCCCCGATCAACGCGACCACCGCTCCCTCCGGCACCGACAAGCTCACACCCTGCAAGGCCCGGATCCGCCCATAGCTCACATGCAGATCCTCGACCTCGAGCAGCGCCGAAGAAGAGCTACTCGCTACCAAGGTACGCCTCGATAACTCGGGGATCGCGCTGGACCACGGATGGAGGTCCTTCGGCGATCTTCTGCCCGAAGCTGAGCACCGTGACGACCTTTGAAAGCCGCATGACGAGCGACATCTTGTGCTCGATCAAGAGAATGGTCACGCCGCGGCGATTGACCTCGGCGATCAGCGCCTCGAGCTCGATCGTCTCTTGCGTGTTCATGCCGGCGGAGGGCTCGTCGAGCAGCAGGAGCCTGGGCGCGCTGGCGAGCGCCCGCGCGATCTCCAGCCGGCGCTGCTCGCCGTAGGGCAGCTCGATCGCCGGCCGTCCGGCTTCGTGCGCAAGCCCCACCAGGGCGAGAATCTCCCCGGCGCGCTCGCGCGCACTCACTTCGGCGTGCGTCCGGCGGAACGGAACGCCGAGCAGCGGCGAGAGCAGTCCGCCGTGCGACCGGCAGTGCAGGCCGAGCAGGACGTTGTCGCGCACCGTCATCGACCCGAAGAGCCGGATGTTCTGGAACGTCCGGCAGATGCCGAGCGCCGTGCGCCGGTACGCGGGCAGGCCGCCGATGTCGTCGCCGCCGAAGCGCATGTGCCCGGCATCCGGCGTGAGCGCGCCCGTCACCAGGTTGAAGAACGTGGTCTTGCCAGCGCCGTTCGGTCCGATGATCGCGTGGATCCCGCCGGCCTCGACCGTGAGATCGAGGCTCGCGAGAACGACGAGCCTCCCGAAGCTCCGGGAGAGCCCCTCAACCGCGAGCAGCGGCTCGCTCACGCTCACCGCGTAGCGACAGCCGGGCGAGCAGGGCCGCGTCCAGCAAGCCCTGCGGTCGCACGAGCATCATGGACAGGACCAGCAGCCCGTAGAAGATCTCGCGCCAGTCCTTCACCCAGCGCAAGAGCTCCGGCAAGATCGAGAGGATCGCCGCGCCCACAACGGCGCCCCAGAAGCTCGCCAGGCCGCCGAACACGGCGTAGAGCATCACGAAGAGCGACCGGCCGACGCCGAACGCCTCCGGGTCGATGAACAGGGTGTAGTGCGCGTAGAGCGCGCCCCCAAGCCCGGCGATGACACCGCCCGCCGCGAACGCCGCCAGCTTCGCGTACGTCGAGTTCACGCCCATCGCTTCGGCCGCCGCCTCGTCGTCGCGCAGCGCCGCGAACGCGCGACCCATGCGCGAGCCGCTGAGCCGCGTGAAGAAATAGACGAGGACGATGAGGACGCCGAGCACGTGCCAGATGGTGGTCGCGGGGGGGATGCCGGCAAACCCGGCGGGCCCGCCGAAGGCCGGCGCGTTGAGGAAGATCACCCGGACCACCTCGCCGAAGCCGAAGGTGACGAGCACCAGATAGAGGCCGCGCAGGCGCAGCGCCGGAAAGCCCACCGCGAGCCCGACGAGCCCGCCGACGAGCCCGCCGGCGGCCAGCGCCAGCGGAAACGGCGCGCCGTGCTGCACGGTGAGGTACGCCGCGGTATAGGCGCCGAGCGCCATGAAGCCGCCCTGGCCGGCCGAGAGCTGGCCCGCCGACGCCGGCAGATAGAACGAGAGCGCCATGATCACGTCGATGCCGGCGAAGATCAGGATCGAGAGCGCGTGGTCGGAGAGCACGACCGTCTCAGCCGGTCTGCAGGCGAGCGCCGAGGAGACCGGTCGGCCGCACGAGCAGGATCACGATCATCACCGCGAACGCGAACGCGTCGCGGTACGACGAGGCGAGATAGGCGACGCTCATCACCTCGACGACGCCGATGATCAAGCCCCCGACCATCGCGCCGGTGACGTTGCCGAGCCCGCCCAGCAGCATGATCGCGAGCCCCTTGAGGCCGACCTTGACGCCGAAGAACGGGCTGAGCCCGGCGAAGCTCCAGGCGAGCAGCACGCCGGCCGCTCCGGCGAGCGCCGAGGCGACCGCGAAGGTGATCACGATCACCAGCGACACGTTGATACCCATGAGCCCGGCGACCGTCTGGTTCTCGGCCGTCGCGCGAATCGCCATGCCGGTCGACGTCGAGCGCAGGAACACTTCGAGCAGCGCCATCAGAACGACCGACGTGCCGAGGATGATGAGCTGCAGCGTCGAGAGCGTGACCGGGCCCAGATCGAGCGGCGCCGATGCGAAGGGCGCCGGGAAGGCCACCGGCTCGGCGCCGAAGATCTTCACCACGGCGTGCTGCAGCACGAGCCCGACGGCGATCGTGGTGATGAGCGGCGTCACATGGCTTCCGCGATCGCGCACGGGCCGAAACGCGACGCGCTCGACGAGCACGCCGAGCGCGGCCGCGGCGAGCATGGCGCCGGCCAGGACGACCCACGGCGAAAATCCGGCGAGCGCCAGCGCCAGACCGGCATACGCGCCGACCATGAAGACCTCGCCGTGGGCCAGGTGGAGCAGGTTCAGCACGCCGAAGATGAGCGTGTAGCCGATCGCGACGAGGGCGTAGGCGCCGCCGAGCATCAGCCCGTTGACGAGCTGCTGGGCGAACATCGTGCGCGATGATATCACCTGGATTGACAGCCCTCGGTCTGCCGTATTACCGTCGCCCAACTGATGGACGGGCCTACCAGGATCCGCATTTTCCCCACCGGTATGCGGCTTCACGAATGGATCGCGTTCGAGGAAGGGTACTTCCGCGAGCAGCACCTCGAGCCCGACGTGATGTGGGACGTCTACCTCGGCCAGATGAAGGGATGGACCGGAGGCTACAAGGCCCGTCCGCAAGATCAGCCGTTCCTGGAAGGCGCCCAGGCCATCGGGAACGCGTGCGCGTGGGGCAGCGTGTGCAACGCCGGCGCCGGCATGGGGAAGTTCGTCCCCGACGCGTACGGCGTGGCGCGGCACGCGATCTACGTGCGTCCGGACTCGCGCATCCGGCGGCCCGAGGATCTCGCCGGCGTCCCGGTCGCGGTCGGATTGATGGCGGGAAGCCACTACAACGTGCCGTATCGCCTCGAGAGCTACCTGCCGCTCGCCGACATCAAGATCGAGCCCGTCGGCGGCTTCGGCCGGCGGCTCGACGCGCTCCTGAAGGGCGAGGTGGAAGCGGCGAGCCTGCTCGACCCGCAGATCTACATGGCCGAGGAGCTGGGCCTGCGGCGAATCCTCGGCGGTGAGTTCAACACGCTCTGGTGGGTGGACGAGTCGAGCGACCGCGACGTGCTCCGGCGGTATTTCACGGCGCTCGCGCGCGCCGACGCGGCGCTCGACCGCGATCTCGAGCGCTACCTGCCGCTGTGGACGAAATGTATTCCGCCGGAGTTCGCCGCCCGGCCGTGGCGGGTCGACCGGTGGGGCGCCGGGGAGCGGTTCGTCTTCGCGGCCTACCCTCCGGCGAAGCTCGCGGAGATCATGGCCGCGATCACGCGCTGGGGCATGGGGCGCGAGATGCGGGTCACGGAGCTCGATCAGCTCGCGCTGTCGCTCGGGTGAGAGGTGCATGGACAGGAGAGAGCACGCATGATCGGAATGCGCCGTAGCTCGATTTCAGTCCTGCTGGTCACGGTGCTGCTGGCCGGGGTGGTGACCCCGGCCGTCGGCGCCAAGCTGGCGGGCGACAAGGTTCGCCTGGGCGTCATCATGCCGCAGGCCGGGATCTTCGTGGACTGGGGACAGCACGGGCTGATCGGCGCCGAGATCGCGCGGGAGGAGATCAACGCCGCCGGCGGCATCGGCGGGCTGCCGCTCGAGCTCGTCATCGCCGACGACCGGGGCGACCCGAAGGAGTCCGTGACGCTCACGCGCCGTCTGGCGCAGACCGATCGCGTCCTGATGATCCACGGCTCGATCTCGAGCTCGAGCGCCGGCGTCATGTACCCGCTGTCGGCGAGCCTCAAGGTTCCGATCGTCTCGCCGACCGCCGCCGCGCCCGGACTCACCGACAAGTTTCGTCCCTGGGCGTACACGATGAATCCCGGCGCCGCGCGCGCGCTCGGCACCGGGCTGGCGGCTCTGCGCAAGCACCACCCGGAGGTGAAGAAGGCGGCGGTGCTCTACAACCAGGCCGACGCCATCTCGAAGGCCGAGGCGACCGTGGTGATGCCGCCGACGTTCCAGCAGGCCAACGTCGAGCTCCTCGACTCGATCACCTTCCAGACGGGGGATCTCGACTTCAGCGCCCAGGTCACGCGGGCGCTCGCCAAGCAGCCGGACATGCTCTTCCTCGGCTCGGCGTCGCGCGAGGCGGCGCTGGTCGCCAAGGACGCGCGCAAGCAAGGGTTCAAGGGCCCGATCCAGGGGGGTGTCGCCACGGCCACGCCCGATCTCGTCACGCTCGGCGGCGACGCCGTCGAGGGCTGGTACACCACGACGTACGCCTGGAACGAGCGTCCGATCCCGCGCATGCAGACGTTCGTGAAGAAGTTCCTCGAGCGCTCCGGTGGCAAGCGCCCGAACTCGTCCGGCCCCGCGATGTACGACCAGCTCTTCATCGCCAAGATGTGCATCGAGACGGCCGGTGTCACGAACAAGCCCGACGATCTCGAGAGCGACCGGGACAAGCTCGCGAAGTGCTGGGGCGGTCTCAAGAGCTACGACGGCGCGATCGGCGCGATCACGATGAACGAGCTGGGGGTGAACGTCGGACAGATCTGGGCGCTCACGGTCAAAAAGGGCGTCTTCACGCTCTCCGAGTAACGACCACGTGACGGCCTCGACGCTGCCGATCCTTCCCACGACCGTCGTCGGCAGCTACGCGATCCCGGCCTGGCTCTGGGCGGCGTACGAGAAGATCGAGGCCGGCGGCTTCGGCGCGATGGACGTCGCCGAGACCGAGAACGACGCGGTCGCCACCGCGATCCGCGATCAGGAGCGGGCGGGGGTCGATCTGATCTCCGACGGCGAGATGCGACGGCAGGGGTTCATCGTCTCCATCTTCAAGTACTTCCAGGGGCTCCGCCCGATCGAGCCGCGCCGGAAGGTCGGCGTGCTCTCCTACGACGGCCACGTGTTCTACGAGCCGGTCGAGCGCATCTCGGCGCCGGCCGGGCTCGGCGCGCTCCGGGAGCTTGACTCCATCCGGACGATGACGACGCGTCCGTTCAAGATCACCCTGCCCGGCCCGCTCACCCTGGCGACGCAGATCACGAAGGGCGGACCGTACAAGGATCGGGTCGAGATCGCTGCCGACCTGGCGACCCTCGTCAACCGGGAGCTTCGCGCGCTCGCCGCCGCCGGCGCGCGCAATCTCCAGCTCGACGACGTCTACCAGAGCTTCATCATGGAGCCGAAGCGGCTCGTCGAGCTCTACGATCGCTGCTTCGACGGCGTCGCGATCGAGCGGCGGTTCTGGCACATCTGCTTCGGGACGCTCGAGGGGTTCGGCTACGGCGAGCGGGCCTATCGGCCGCTGTTCCCGGCGATCTCGAGTGTCTCGGCCGACCAGCTCGTGTTCGAGTATGCGAACCGAGAGATGGCCGAGAGCGAGCTGTGGCGCGAGTTCGACTGTCCCAAGGAGCTCGGCGCCGGTGTGCTCGATCTGAAGAATTTCTACGTCGAGAGCCCGGACCTGGTCGCGCGGCGAGTTCGGCGGATGCTCGAGAGCGTGCCGGCCGAGCGGCTGTGGATCAACCCGGACTGCGGGCTCGCGCGGCTCCCGCGCCATCTCGCGTTCGCCAAGCTCCAGGCGCTCGTCACCGGCACGCGTCAAGTTCGCGCAGAGCTCTGCCGTGGGTAAATCGGGCGTGCCGGAGCCGGCTCGCACCTATCTCAGGCCCCCCTCGGTGGTCCCGAGCAAACCGATACCATGAACCTCTACAAGCCCGCGGTCGAGGCGCAGAAGTTCTGGAACCCGTACACGCAGACCATGCCGCGGGCCGAGCTCGACCGGCTCCACCTGCGAAAGCTCCAGACGGCGATCGAGTACGCGTACGCGCGGAGCCCGATGTACCGGAAGCTCCTCGAGCGTCACCAGGTCACGCCCGCGCAGATCCGCACGATGGACGATTTCGTCAAGCGGCTGCCGTTCATCGACAAGAAGGAGATCCTCGACGCGCAGGCGGTGAGCCCGCCGTTCGGCGACGCGCTCGCGATTCACGAGGATTTCTTCCATCAACGCTTCGCGACCTCCGGCTCGACCGGCGCACCGCTCCACATTCCGCTCACGTATCACTCGGCGGAGCTGTGGGGCGAGTCGTGGGTGTACCTCTACTGGGCGGCCGGGCTTCGGGCACGCCATACGTTCTACTTCCCGTTCAACTGGGGGATCTTCGCCGCGTTCTGGTCGGCGTACATGGGCGTGCGCCGGCTCGGGGCCACCGTCGTCTCGGGGGGCGGGCTCGACAGCAAGGCGCGGCTGCGCCAGATCGAGCAGTACCGCCCGGACGTCATGCTGGCGACGCCGACCTATGCGCTCTATCTCGGCGAGACCGCGCGCGAGATCGGGATGGACCTGGCCGAGACGTCGATCACGACCGTGATCGTGTCCGGTGAGCCCGGCGGGAGTATCCCGGCGACGCGCCACGCGATCGAAGAGCTCTGGGGTGCCCGGTGCTACGAGCTCTACGGGATCGCGGAGATCGGTCCCACGAACCCGGGCTGCCCCTCGCAGGAAGGCGTGCACCTCTGCGAGGACTGGTATCACGCCCTCGTCGTCGACGAGTCGGGCCACCCGGTGGAGTACGGTGACGTCGGCGAGCACATCGTAACGAGCTACATCCAGGACGGCCAGCCGCTGATCAAGTATCGGACTCACGATCTGGTTCGCCGGACGGATCGTCCGTGCGGCTGCGGCACGACGTGGGCCTTCTATCCGGGCGGGGTGCTCGGACGCACCGACCACATGATCATCGTGAAGGGCGT
>CAYVHH010000461.1:0-3145 GCA_964450175.1 uncultured bacterium
GGTGGCGCTCGGGCCACGCGCCTGGGACAACCGCGCGGCACACGCGCTGGTCGAGGGGATGCTCGCGCAATGACGGGTGAGTCGCTCGGCGTCGCGGTCGCCTTCACGGCAGGGCTGTTCTCGTTCCTGTCGCCGTGCGTGCTGCCGCTCTTTCCGTCGTACGTGTCGTTCATCACGGGCATGTCCGTCGCCGACCTTACCGCCGACCTCTCGGCCGCGGCGCGCCGCCGGGTCCTGATCCACGCGGTCGCGTTCGTCCTGGGCTTCTCGCTCGTCTTCGTCGCGCTCGGCGCCTCGTTCAGCGCCGCGGGGCAGTTCCTGCTCGACTATCGCGACTGGATCCGTCGTATCGGCGGCGTGCTCATCGTGATCTTCGGGCTCTACATCGTGGGCATCCTCAAGATCGGGTTCTTCGGACGCTCGCAGCAATGGCAGCTCCGCGAGAAGCCGGCGGGATACCTCGGCTCGCTCGCGGTGGGCATCACGTTCGCGATCGGCTGGACGCCGTGCGTGGGCCCGATCCTGGGCGCGATCCTGTCGCTGGCCGGTACGGCCGACACGGTCCAGCGCGGCATCGGCCTCCTGGTCGCCTACTCGGCAGGGCTCGGGCTCCCGTTCCTGATCTCGGCGGCCGCGCTCGGACCGTTCCTGGCGTTCTTCAAGCGCTATCGCCGGTTCATCCCCGTGGTCGAGCGGGCGGCCGGCGTGGTGCTCGTCGTCGTCGGCGTCCTCGTCTTCACGAACTACTACGTCGTGCTGAACTCCTGGGCGGTCTCGCTCACCCCCGACTGGCTCCTCAAGCGGCTGTAGCCGCGTGCGCGTTCACGTCCGCGTTCCCGCGACATCAGCGAACCTCGGTCCCGGCTTCGACGCGCTCGGCCTCGCACTCGCTCTCTACAACGAACTCGTCGCCGAAGAGCGCGACGGCGTGACCGTGAAGATCGAGGGCGAGGGCGCCGATCGTCTGAGCCGGGACGGGGCCAACGTCGTCGCGCGGGGCGTCAAGCTCGCCTACGAGGCCGCCGGACGCGCGTTCAAGGGCTGCGCCCTCGAGTGTGTGAATCGCATTCCGACCGCACGCGGCCTCGGATCGAGCGCCGCCGCCTGGGTCGGGGGCGTGGTGGCGGGCAACGCGCTGTTGGGCTCACCCCTCTCGCGCGAGGCCCTGCTGGGGCTCGCGGCGCGGGCTGAGGGCCATCCGGACAACGTCGCCGCCGCGGTCTTCGGCGGCCTCACGGTCTCGTGTGCGACCCCGGACGGCGTGACCGCCGTCACCTTGCCGGTGACGAAGCGCCTTTCGTGGGTCGTGCTGGTTCCCGAGGTCACGAGCGCCACGGCCGAGGCGCGCGCGCTGTTGCCACGCACGGTGCCGCGCGAGGACGCTGTGTTCAACGTCCAGCGCGTGGCGCTCTTGCTCGCGAGTCTTCAGACCGCGCGGCCCGCGGCGCTCTCGGTCGCGCTCGAGGACCGTCTGCACCAGCCGTACCGATTGAAGCTCTTTCCCTGGATGCCCGACGTCGCGACCGCCGCTCGGACGGCCGGCGCGCTCGGCTGCGTGCTGAGCGGCGCCGGGCCCTCGCTGCTGGCGGTGGTCGACGGGAACGGCGCGGCCGTCGGCCGAGCGATGGAGGAGGCCGCGAACCGCGCCGGCGTTCGGGGTCAAGCGCGGACGCTGGACGTCGACGACGCGGGCGCTACGAGCCGGGTCTCCTAGGTCGACGGACCATTTCCGTCTCTCGCCCCGCACCGATCATCCTCGTCGTCTGGGTCGCGCTCGCCGTGGGCAACGGCCTCTACTTTTCGTTCTCGGTCTTCCTGGTCCCCCTCATCGCGGAGTTCCACTGGTCGCGCGCGCTGACCGCGGGCGCCCAGTCCGTGTCGACGATCCTGCAAGGCCTGCTGGCGCCGGTCGCGGGCATTCTCGTCGATCGCTTCGGGCCACGCCGCGTGATCCTCACCGGAACGGTGCTCCTGGCGAGCGCGTCCGTCCTCGCGTCGACGATTCACTCGGCCGGCGAGTTCTACGTCTACACCGGCGTGCTCGGTGCCGCGGGGCTGGTGGGCGTCGGCCCGGTGCCGATGGGGGTGCTGCTCTCGCGCTGGTTCTCGGAGCGCCGAGGACGCGCCGTCGGCGTCGCCTTCTCGGGCATGGGGTTCGGCGTCTTCGTGATGGGGCCGCTGGCGCAATGGCTGATCGCCAACATGGGCTGGCGCGTCGCGAGCGCGACCTTGGGCCTCGGGTCCTTCTGCGTCCTCGCACCGATCGTCTGGATCGGCGCACGCGATCCCGAGCCCGGTCGAAGCGCAGGGGCGGCGGCGCGCGCGAGGGCCGCCGGCTCCGGCGAAGAGCCCGGCTCGGCTCGCGAGTGGACGCTCCGGCGCGCCGTCGCAACCCGTACCTTCTGGGCGCTCTGGTTCGCGTACATGTGCACGCCGCTGGCGGTGTTTTCCGTTACGACTCATCAGGTCGCGTTCGCGATCGATCGCGGCTTCGAGCCGTTGCTGGCGGCCAGCGTATTCGGGGTCATGGGCTTGCTGTCGATCGCCGGCCGCGCCAGCTTCGGCCTGGCGGCCGACCGGTTTGGCGGTCCGCTCGCGGCGACCATCTCGTACGGGTGCACGGCCTGTGGATCGCTCGCGCTCCTGGCGCTCGACAGCGACCGACGAGTGGGCTGGCTCGTGGCCTACGCGCTCCTGTTCGGGCTCGGCTTCGGCGCCCGTGGCCCGATCATCACCGCGATGGCGTCCGATCTCTTCGGCGGCCGCCGCTTCGGCGTGATCTACGGAGCGCTGAGTGTCGGGAACGGTATCGGTGGCGCGATCGGCCCGTGGTTCGGCGGCGTCGTCCACGACGTCCTGGGGTCCTACCGCGTCGTCTTCCTCACGTCGATGCTGTTCTGCGCGGTGGGCTCTGCGTGCTTCTGGCTGGCCGGGCGCCGCTCGCCTGTTGCTGATACGTGATCTGACCGCAACTGTTTGACACCGTGAGTTGGCCGCTCGATGAAGGACATGAGCTCAGGCGGCACGCAGGGGGCGGCCGGCGGCATCGTAGCGGCCGAGGCAGCGACCGCCGTACCAGATCGAGTGCTGGCCACTGAGATGGCGGCGGACCAGCACCCGCAGCCCGGCGCACGTGCGGCGGCCC
>CAYVHH010000462.1:0-6050 GCA_964450175.1 uncultured bacterium
CTTCGCGCGGTCGTCGGGATCGCGCGCGAGCACGGCGCGTTGTTCATCTCGGACGAGATGATCACGGGCTTCGGACGCACCGGCGCCATGTGGGGCTGCGATCACGACGGAGTCGTGCCCGACATCATGACCGTCGGCAAGGGGGTGGGCGGTGGCTATCCGCTATCGTGCGTGATCTCGACCGACCAGATCACGTCGTCGAAGCCCTGGTCCAATCCGAGCGCCAGCTCGTCGAGCTACGGCGGCAGCCCGCTCGCCTCGGCGGCCGGCCTCGCCGCGCTCGAGATCATCCTGAAGGAAGATCTGGTCAAGAACGCCGAGCGGGTCGGGAAGGTCATGCTCGGGCGGCTCGAGGCGTTGAAGGAGAAGTACCGCTGCGTCGGCGAGGTACGCGGGCGCGGCTTGATGCTCGGCATCGAGCTCGTCAGCGACCGCGCGACGAAGCAGCCGCTCTCGAAGACGGTCACACAGGCGCTCTACCAGGAATGTCTCCGCCGTGGTCTCGTCGCGATGACCTACGCGCCATCGGTTCGGATCAACCCGCCGCTCACGATCAAAGAGGACGCGGCGCTGGCGGGGCTCGCGATCCTGGACGAGGCGCTCGAGGTCGTCGTCAGAGATCACGGGCTTCGATAGGATGCCGCGCGGCGCGATCATCGGCCTCGGCAACGTCGCCCTGCACGGTCACCTCCCAGGCTGGCGGCGACGTCGTGACGTCCAGATCGTCGCGGTCACCGACGCACGGCCGGAACAGCACGCGCTGGTCTCGGCTCATGCTCCCGGCGCGCGCTGGTACTCGACCTCCGCGGAGCTCCTGGCCGAGGCGTCCGTCGATTTCGTGGACATCTGCACCCCGCCGAGTAGTCACGCCGCGCTGATCCGCGGCGCGCTCGAGCGCGGCCGGCACGTACTCTGCGAGAAGCCGCTGGTCAGCACGCCCGACGATCTGGCGCCTCTCGTTCGTCTGGCGGAGCGGACCGGCCGTGTCCTCTATACCGTCCACAACTGGCACCACGCGCCGATCGTGCGCCGCACGGCGGAGCTGATCCGGGAGGGCCGCATCGGCCGGGTCAAGCACGTGATCTGGCACACCTTGCGCACCCGGCCCGCGCTGGCCGGTGACGAGCGCGGCGGGAACTGGCGCGTCGATCCGGCTGTCGCGGGCGGGGGCGTGCTCTCCGATCACGGCTGGCACGTGTTCTACGTCATCCAGCGCTGGGTCGGCGCGCCGCCGTTGTCGGTGAGCGCCCGGCTGGAGCGGCGTCGACATGTCGCGTGGGACGTCGAGGACACTGCGACCGTGCGCGTGAGCTACGCCGACGCCACCGCCGAGATCCTGCTGACGTGGGCGTCGGACGTCAGACGGAACTGGGCCGAGGTCGGCGGAACCGCCGGAACGCTCGAATTACACGACGACACGCTCGTGCTCAAGAGCTCCGACGCCGGCGCGGATTCCTCGTGGGCGTGCCCGCCGCCGATGTCGGACGGGTCGCATCACCCGGACTGGTTCGACGCGGTGGCGAGTCAGTTCTTCGCGGAGACGACGGGGGCGGCGTCACGCGGCGCGAATCTGGCCGAAGCGCGGCTCTGCGTTGTGCTCGAGCAGGCGGCGCGCGAATCGAGCCGGCAGGGCGGCCGCGAGATTTCGATCGCGGGAGTCCCGGCCTGACGACCGCGGTCTCGGTCCCTGTGCAGTCGGTGGACAGCCTGCTGCTGGTCGTGCCGGCCGAGCCCGGGACCGCGACCAGCGTGGCACCCGACACCGTGGTCGCGGGGCTTCCGCTGCTGCGCCGCATCGCCCTGGCCGGCTCGCGCGCGGGGTTCACGCGTGTGCTGGTGCGGAGCGGTCACGACGACGCCGAGCGGCTGCTCGCCGGCACGACGGCGCGCGTGCTGAGCGGGGCGCCGCCGCCCGACTCGCACCGCCGGATCGTCATCCTCCCGGCCAACGTCGTGCCCCAGGCCAAATGGCTCCGGGCGCTCCGCGAGGCTGAAGTCGAGCCCGAGCGCGTCTATGCCGACGGACAGCTCGCCGCGGTCATCGACACCGACGACCCGGCGTTCGTGCTCGCGGCCGCGACGCAGTGCCGAGACGTCGGCGAGCTGATGGCGACGTTGCGCGTCCGGTTCGACGAATCCAAGCTCGAGGTCGACGAGACCGGGCGCTTCCCGCTCTTCGAAGCGGCCAACGCGCGGCCGGCCGAGGCGTGGCTCCTGCGAAGCCTGATCAAGCAGCGCGAGGGCTTCATGTCGCGCCACTTCGAGCGGAAGATCTCGCTGGCGATCACGCGACGGCTGGCGCTCACTCGCGTCACGCCCGACATGATGACGGTGGTGAGCGTGGGGATCGGCCTGTTCGGCGCGCCGTTCTTCCTGTCGGAGTCTCCCATCTACCAGCTCGTCGGCGCGCTCTTGTTCCTGACGCACTCGATCCTCGACGGCTGCGACGGCGAGCTTGCCCGGCTCAAGTTCATGGAGTCGCCGCATGGCGCGATCCTCGACTTCTGGGGCGACAACGTGGTCCACGTCGGCGTCTTCGCTTGCATGGCGGTCGGCCTGAGCTTCGCGCAGGACGCCGCCTGGCCGCTGGCGCTCGGCGCGCTCACGGTCATCGCGACCCTCGGCGCGGCCGCCTGCCAGTCGCGCGACATCATGCTGGATACGGCGGTCGGCGGCGACGCCATGTGGATTGCGCGCCTCGCCGAGGCGTTCTCCTCCCGAGACTTCATCTACCTGGTCATCGCCATGTCGGCGTTCGGCAAGGCCCACTGGTTCCTGATCCTCGCGTCGATCGGCACGCCGATCTTCTTCGGTCTCCTTCTCTGGGTCGGGGCGCGGCGGCGCGCCTGAGTCGCGGTGGCCGGGTTCGTCGACGTCCTGCTCCGAGGGCTTGCTCTGTGCGGCCAGGCGGTCGCCATCGGCGGCGCGCTCTTCGCTCTGCTCCTCCTGCGCCCGGCCCTTGCCGACGGCGGGGCGCCGCGCGCGCGGCTGGTGCGGAGCCTCTGGCTGACGGCCCTGGGGGCCGCCGTTGTAGCCGGAGCCCAGATGCTCTCGCTGGGGGTGCAGCTCTCCGTCCTCGGCGATGCAGCGGGCGGGTGGCCGATCGCCGAGGTCGCTCGCACGAGCTTCTTTCGCGCGGGCGCGGTCCGGATTCTGGCCTGCGCCGGGCTCGTGATGGGATGCGCGGCGCTGGTCAGGCGTCCCGAGACGCGTCTGTGGTGGATCGCGCTGACGGCGCTCACGGTGCTCCTCGGCGTGGGCAGCGCGTGGACGAGCCACGCCGCCGGCCGTCTCGGGCCTCGGGCGGTACTCCTGGTCCTCGATGCGCTGCACCAGCTCGCGGCGGGCGTGTGGATCGGCGGGCTGCTCCATCTGACGATCGCCGCGTCATCACGTGCGGAGGCCGGGTGGTCCGGGAGCTTGCTCAAACGCTTCTCGACCGTGGCGTTCGTCTCGGTGGTGAGTCTGGTCCTCGCGGGCGTGGGGCTCACGCTCGCCTACGTCGGCAGCCCCGGAGCGCTCTTCGGCACCTCGTACGGAAGCATGATCCTCACGAAGGTCGCGGTTCTCGGCGGAGTCTTGCTCCTGGGCGGGGCCAACTTCTTCGCCGTGCGACGCCTGCCCGGCGGCGCCGACGTCTCGGTGCCGCGGCTGCGGCGGTTCGTCGAGGTCGAGTTCGGTCTGGGTGCGACCGTGCTGTTCGTCGCCGCGTCGCTGACGTCGCTGCCGCCCGCCGGTGACGTCGTCGCCGACCGCGCCTCGCTCGCCGAAGTCGGGGTCCGATTCGCGCCGCGCTGGCCCGTGCTCACGTCGCCGAAGATCGCGGACATGCCGGTGGACGACCGCAACGCGCCGCGCACCGACGCCGACCGCGCATGGTCGGAGTTCAATCACCACTGGGCGGGGATCTTCGTGCTCGTCATGGGGCTGCTGGCGCTCGTGCACGCGACGGGACGCGCGCGATGGGCGCGTCACTGGCCGCTCGTGTTCCTCGGCCTCGCGGGCTTCCTGCTCGTCCGCAACGATCCGGGCGCGTGGCCGCTCGGGCCGCTCGGATTCTGGGAGAGCATGCGCTATCCCGAGGTGCTCCAGCACCGCATCTTCGTGGTGCTGGTCATCGCCTTCGGCATCTTCGAGTGGCTGGTGCGGACCGATCGCGTCCGCGTCCACGGCGCGGCGCTGATCTTCCCGCTGCTCTGCGCCGTCGGCGGCGGGCTGCTCCTCACGCACTCGCACGCGGGCCTGAACCTGAAGCAGGAGTACCTGATCGAGGTCACGCACGTGCCCCTGGGCGTGCTGGCGATGATCACGGGCTGGTCGCGCTGGCTCGAGCTGCGCTTGCCGACTCCGTCCGGCCGGCTCGCCGGGCGCGTGTGGCCCGTCGCGTTCACGTTGGTCGGCTTGTCCCTCATCCTCTACCGGGAAAGCTGATCCTGCGCTACCTTCGCGTCGCGCTCCTCGTGCTCGGGGTGGCGTTGCTCACCGCGCTCGTCGCCCAGAACGACCCGGCAGTAGTCCTCGCCTCGATCGCCGATCTCCACTGGCGGCTCGCCGTGATCCTGTGCTTCCCGGCCGTGCTCGTCGCGCTGTTCGACACGCTGGGCTGGCGCTATGCCTTCATGCGCGAGATCGTTCCGTTCCGCGCCCTCGCCGCGTCCCGGCTCGCCGGCGAAGCCTTCAACATGACCACGCCCACCGCCGCGGTGGGCGGCGAGGCGGTCAAGGCCTGGCTGCTCCGCGGGTACGCGCCGCTCGACGCCACCTTGGCCTCGGTGATCGTCGCCAAGACGACGATCACCCTGGGTCAAGGGCTCTTCTTCCTGCTGGCGGTCGTGGTCGCATGGGAAACGGGCCTGGCTGGGTCGACCTTGCTTTACGGCATGCTGTGGTTTCTGGTCATCGAGGCGATCGCCCTGGGGCTGTTCGTCCTGGTCCAGATGCGTGGCATGCTCGGCTGGACCGGGCGATTGCTCGACCGGATCGGCATTCGCCCGGTGAAGGTTCAGGCGATGTTCGGCCGGGTCGACGACTCGCTCGGACGGTTCTACCGGACCGCTCCGGGCCGGCTCGCCCTCTCGATCGGCTTTCACTCCATCGCCTGGGCGCTCGGCTCGGTCGAGACGTGGCTCATCCTCAAATTCCTCGGCAGCGAGGTCTCGCTGGCGACCGCCACCGTGCTCGAGGCATTCGGCACGGGGATCAAGGTGGCGACCTTCCTGGTGCCGGCGAGCCTCGGCGTGCTCGAGGGCGGCTTCGTCGCCACGTCGGCGACGTTCGGGCTCTCCGCGACCACCGCGCTGTCCTTCAGCCTCGTGAGGCGCCTTCGCGAGGCCGTGTGGGTCGCGATCGGCCTGGTCGCCTTCGCCGCGATGCGTCCGCGGGAGCCCAGAGCCACCGCGGACTAGGCCTCCCCCTATAAAGCCGCCCCCTTGCGCGGTCCGTTGTTAGAATTGGCTCCCGATGAGCGCCAAATGCCTGGCCGGCGCCCTGATCGTGCTCCTGCTCGCCTCGACGGGCTGGGCGGCGACGGCGCTGCTGCCGATCGTGACCCACGACGGGCGCCCGTACGTCGAGCTGACCCGGGTGGCCGCGTCCATTCAAAGCAAGGGCTCGCCGGCGGCAAAAGTCGTCGCGACTCCCGTCAGCACGCGAGCCCAGCTGCGCGCGGGGAATAAGGTCGTCACCCTCACGCGGAACTGGGCGCAGGTGCTCGTCAACGGCAAGCCGGTCGTCCTCGACGCGCCGGTGCGAGTGAAGCGCGGCGTGTGGCTGGTGCCCGAGTCCTTCGTCGGCCGCGTCGTTCCGACGCTCGTGGCGAGCGCGCCGCCGGCCCCGACGGCCGCGCGCTTCGCGGCCGCAGCGCCCGAGGTCAACCTGGAGGACGTGCGGGTCAGATCGTACCCGTCGTTCACCCGGATCGTCATCGAGACCTCGGCGGCCGTCACGCATCGTATCGAGTCGAGTGGACCCAAGGAAGCGCGCGTGCGGCTCGTCGGCCTGGGAAGCGGTGTGCACAATCAGGAGATCGGCGACGGGCTGATCACGGAGGT
>CAYVHH010000463.1:0-9560 GCA_964450175.1 uncultured bacterium
TCAAAGGTTTGGCTGAGAGGAGGCGACGATGAAACGCAATCCGCTCAAGCGCGGCAAGTCGAGAGCCGTTATTTCGCCGTCCTGGCCCGGGTGACGCAATATCAAGTCGCCGGCTCTCGGCTCATCTTGAGCGGCCCATCTGGGGAGCTGACCTTCGAGCGCCCGACACCCTGAGGGGACGCGCGGTTCAGAAGACCACTCGCGCCGACGCGCGGGATGAGAGACAATCGCGGGCCGACCTCGCCTGACGACAGGAGGAGTGCTAGATGACGGCGTTCGATCAACGTGGGATCGGCAAGCTCCGCGTGCTGATGGGCTTGCTGGTGATCGCGGTGCTGGTCGCCGGATACTTCTGGTCAGCGCTCAGCTGGAGCTACGCGTCCGGCGAGCGGGCGGGCTGGGTGCAGAAGCTTTCCCGCAAGGGCTGGATCTGCAAGACGTGGGAAGGCGAGATGGCGATGGTCTCGATGCCCGGCTCATCGACCGAGAAGTTTGCGTTTACAGTGTGGGACAAGAGCACCGTGAAGGAGATCAACAAGCTGATGGGCCGGCGCGTGAACCTCCACTACGAGCAGCGCGTCGGGCTGCCGACGAGCTGTTTCGGCGAGACGCGCTACTACATCACGCGGATCACGCTCCTCGAGGAAATCCATCTGGCACCGGGTGTCGTCGTCCCGACGACACCCGCGCCCACGGCGCCCGTCGAGCCGCCAAAGTGAGCGAGGGGACAGGGGCCGGGACATGAAGAGCTTCAATCCGATGGATCCGGAGTTCCTGGCGGACCCGTATCCGACCTACCGTCGCCTGCGCACCGAAGATCCCGTGCATCAGAGTCCCCTCGGGTTCTGGGTGCTCACGCGATACGAGGACGTGGCGGCCGTGCTGCGCGACGCGCGCTTCATCAAGGAGCCGCTGGCCGCGCTCGTCGCGGCGCGCTTCGGCAACGCGGTGCCGCGCGGCGTCGGACTCTCGATGCTGGACCGCGATCCGCCGGATCACACGCGGCTCCGGAGCCTGGTCAGCAAGGCGTTCACGCCGCGCGTCGTCGAGGGGCTGCGGCCGCGCATCCAGCAGATCGTCGACGGCCTCGGCGCGCGCGCCGAGGCCGCCGGCGCGATGGACCTGATCGAGGAGTTCGCGTACCCGATCCCGGTGAACGTGATCTGCGAGATGATGGGCGTGCCGGTCGAGGACCACGAGCGGTTCAAGGGGTGGAGCCTCGACATCGCCCGCGGACTCGACTCGATCTGGCTGCCGCCCGATTCGGAGATCCCGCGCCGCAGCGCCGCGGCGCGCCACGCGATCAGCGACTATTTCCGCGAGCTCATCGGCCAGCGCCGCGCCTCGCCGCGCGGCGATCTCCTGTCGGCGCTCATCGCCGCCGAGGAGGCCGGGGACAAGCTCAACGAAGAGGAGCTGCTGGCGACGTGCATCCTGATCCTCATCGCCGGCCACGAGACCACGGTGAACCTGATCGGCAACGGGGTCCTCGCGCTCCTGCGCAACCCGGAAGAGCTGCGCCGCCTGCGCACGACACCAGGGCTCATCACGACCGCCGTCGAGGAGCTCCTGCGCTACGACGGGCCCGTCCAGCGGACCGCGCGGGTGGCGAGTGACGATGCCTCCATCGGCGGGCGCACGATCCGCAAGGGCGAGATGGTGATGCCGTTCATCGGGGCGGCCGACCGCGACCCCGCGCACTTCCCCGAGCCCGACCGTCTGGATCTCGGGCGCGCCGACAATCGGCACATCGCGTTCGGCTGGGGGATCCACTTCTGCCTGGGCGCGCCGCTGGCGCGGGTGGAAGGCCAGATCGCGATCAACACGCTCGTGCGCCGGCTGCCGAGGCTCGCCCTCGTCAGCGATACCGTGGAGTATCGCCAGAGCCTCACCTTGCGCGGACTGAAGGCATTGCCGGTCAAATTCTGACGGGACCAGGCCCCATGGACAGAATTCGCCTCGCGATCGTCGGCTGCGGCAACATCTCTCAGCTCAATGCGCCCGGGTATCTGCAGCACCCGCGATGCGACGTGGTCGCGTTGTGCGACGCGATGCCGGAGCGCGCGACGCGCCGCGCCCGCGAGTGGGGCATCTCGCCGCGGATCTACTCGGATTTCAAGCAGGTGCTGGACGATCCCTCGATCGACGCGGTCGAGCTGCTCACGCCCACCTGGATGCACGCCGACCAGATCGTGGCGGCGCTCGGAGCGGACAAGCACGTCTCCGCCCAGAAGCCCCTCGCGATCTCGGTCGCCGAAGCCGACCGAATCGCCGCCGCCGTCGGGCGGGCGCGGACCACCTTCCGCGTGACCGAGAACTTCCTCTATTACCCCCCGATCCTGAAAGCCAAGGAGCTGCTCGACAGCGGCGCCATCGGCGAGCCCTCGCTCGTGCGGATCCATACGACGCGCGCCGTGCAGATCACGGGGCAGGTGATGGAGCTCGATCCCGACGCGATGGTGTGGCGCCGCGATCCCGGGCGCAATCCGGGCGGGCCGCTCTACGACGACGGCGTGCACAAGTACGCCACGGCCGTGCTGTGGATCGGCGAGGTCGGCGACATCTCGGCGATCGTGACGCGCGGCACGGACTTTCTCGCCGAGACCCCCGCGGCGGCGATCTGGCGCTTCAAGGGGCGCAACTGCCTGGGCGTGATCGACTACACCGCGGCGCCCGAGATGACGATTCGCGCCCGCTACTATCGGGCCGACGAGTTCTTCGAGATCCACGGTAGCCGCGGCATCATCTGGGTGACGCGCGGCACCGGCGAGATGCTCGACATGCCCGCGGTGGTCTTGATCCGCGGCACCGAGACCGTCAACTACCAGGTCCCGGCCGACTGGCGCCTGGGCTTCGACGGCGCCGCGGCGGACTTCATCGACAGCCTCCTGGCCGGGCGTCAGCCCGCGCAGGACATCCGCACCGCGAAGCACATTCTGCAGGTGCCGCTGGCGATCTACGAGGCCTCGCGGGTCGGTCACGCGGTCTCGCCCGACTCGATCAAGTAGTCGCGAGGAAGACGGAGGACACCATGTCGACAGCACGACCCGGACCCGGCGGCCGGCCGCCCGGCTGGCAGCAGGCGCACGCGCGCCGGTACATCGAGAGCGAGGGCCGCGACGGCCACATCTGGGAGGGTGTCACGACCCTGCTCCTGACCACGACCGGCCGGCGCTCGGGCCAGCCGCGCACGACGCCGCTGATCTACGGCCGGGCCGGCGATCACTATCTCGTCGTGGCCTCGCGCGGCGGCGCTCCGGCGCACCCGGGCTGGTACGAGAATCTCGTCGCCCAGCCGGTTGTGCAGGTCCAGGTCATGGCCGATCGCTTCAAGGCGCGCGCCCGCACGGCGAACCCGGCCGAGAAGCCGGCGCTCTGGAAGACGATGACGGCGATCTGGCCGCCTTACGTCGAGTACCAGCAGCGGACCGCGCGCGAGATCCCGGTCGTCGTCCTCGAGCGGATCTGAGCTGAGTCGAGTCGCGCCGGCGTGGCGTTGACACACGTGGCGCCATCATTGATTATGCTGGCTTGAGCATCATCGGACATCGACGGAACACTACGAAAGGCGAGACGAGAACCCATGCGTTACGAGGCTCCAGAGTCGGTTGAAGGGGCGGTGGCCCTGCTGTCGGCGGCCACCGGCGAGGCGCGGGTGCTCGCGGGGGGCACCGACCTGCTCGTCCAGATGCGCGCCGACGTCGTCGATCCGGACCTGATCGTCGACATCAAGAAAATCGCTGAGACCCGCGCGATCACAGAGGAAAAGGGCGGCTGGCGGATCGGCGCGGCCGTGACCGGCGCCGAGCTCAAGGAGCACCCGCGCCTCAAGAGGGTCTGGCCGGGCGTGGTCGAGGCCGCGAACCTCATCGGATCCACCCAGGTCCAGGGGCGCGCGACCCTCGGGGGCAACCTCTGTAACGGCTCGCCGGCGGCCGACAGCGTGCCGGCGCTCATCGCGGCCGGAGCCGTCGCCACGCTGGCCGGGCCGCAGGGGCGCCGCGACCTCCCGGTCGAGGATGTCATGCTCGGGCCCCGCAAGCTCGCCCTGCGCAAGGGCGAGATCGTCGTCTCGTTCTTGCTGCCGCCTCGACCGCCGAGATCTTCCGACGCCTACCTGCGCTTCATCCCGCGGACGGAAATGGACATCGCCGTGGTGGGCGCGGGAGTAAGCTTGACCCTCGACGGCGCCGGCACGATCTCGGCCGCGCGCGTATCGCTGGGCGCGGTCGCGGCGCGGGTGTTGCTCGTCGCGGAGGCCGCGCAGGCGATCATCGGGAGCCGCCTCGACGCGGCCGCGCAGCAACGGCTCGAGGCGGCGGCGCGCGCGGCGTGCCGCCCGATCGACGACAAGCGGGGAACGGTCGAGTTTCGCACCGACGTGGCCGCGGTGCTGACGCGCCGAGCGGCCCTGATCGCGCTGGATCGAGCGAGGACGAGCTGATGGCCAAGCACCATATCGAAGCAACCGTGAACGGTGACGCGGTCGAGTTTCTCTGCGAGACCGAGGACACGCTCCTGGACGTGCTGCGCGACACCCTGCAGCTCACCGGGAGCAAGGAAGGCTGCGCGTCGGGCGATTGCGGCGCCTGCAGCGTGACGCTCGACGGCCGGCTGGTCTGCTCGTGCCTCGTGCTGGGCTGCGAGGTCGGCGGACGGCGCATCGAGACGATCGAGGGCATGGCCAAGGGCGAAACGCTGCATCCGCTGCAACAGCGCTTCCTGGAGCACGCGGCGCTGCAGTGCGGGATCTGCACGCCGGGCTTCCTGGTGGCCAGCAAGGCCCTCCTGGAGCGCACGCCGGACCCGTCCGAGCACGAGATTCGATTCTGGCTGGCCGGGAACCTGTGCCGATGCACGGGGTATGACAAGATCGTGAGCGCCGTGAAAGACGCGGCCGCGACGATGAGAAAGGGATAGCCATGGCCGAGAACGGCACGAACGGGACCAACGGGCACGGGTACGTCGGCACGCGCACGATCCGCCCGGACGGCGTCGACAAGGTGACCGGGCGCGCGCGCTTCGGCGCCGACTTCAGCCTGCCCGGCCAGCTCATCGGCCGCGTGCTGCGGAGCCCGCATCCGCACGCGCGCATCGTCTCGATCGACACGTCGAAGGCCGAGGCGCTGCCCGGCGTCAAGGCGGTGATCACGCGGGCTGACTTCGCCGACCAGCCCTCGGAGTTCATCCCGGCCGGCGAGATGATGATGAACTACAAGGACGTCGTGCGGAACGTGATGGCGCGCGAGAAGGTGCTCTACGAAGGCCACGCGGTGGCCGCCGTCGCCGCCACGAGCACCGCCATCGCCCGGCGGGCGCTCAAGCTGATCGACGTGAAGTACGAGGTCCTGCCTCACGTCATCGACGTCGTCGAAGCGATGAAGCCTGGCGCGCCGCTCCTGCACGACGATCTCTTCACCGTCGGCGTCGAGCCCAAGCCCGACAAGCCCTCGAACATCGCCAAGCGCATCGAGATCTCGATGGGGGACATCGAGGCCGGCTTCAAGAAGGCCGACGTCATCGTCGAGCGCGAGTTCAAGACGGCGCCGGTGCACCAGGGCTACATCGAGCCGCACGCCGCGCTGGCGAGCGTGTCGGAGGACGGCTCGACCGAGCTGTGGTGCTGCACGCAGGGGCACTTCATCGTACGCGCCCACTGCGCGCGCCTGCTGGGCCTGGACATCGGCAAGATTCGCGTCACCGCCTCGGAGATCGGCGGCGGCTTCGGCGGCAAGACCGTCGTCTATCTGGAGCCGCTGGCCATCGCGCTCTCGCGCAAGGCCAAGCGCCCGGTGAAGATGGTCATGTCGCGCGAGGAAGTGTTCAAGGCCTCGGGCCCGACCTCGGGCGCCACCGTGAAGGTCAAGATGGGCGCGACGAAGGACGGCAAGTTCGTCGCCGGGTTCGCCGAGCTCAAGTACCAGGCGGGCGCGTTCCAGGGCTCACCGGTCCAGCCGGGTGTGATGTGCGCGTACGCGCCGTACGACATCGAGAACGTCAAGGTCGTCGGCTACGACGTCGTCTCCAACCGCCCGAAGGTCGCCGCCTACCGGGCGCCCGGCGCGCCGATCTCCGAGTTCGCGGTCGAGAGTGTCGTCGATGAGATCGCGAAGAAGCTCGGCCTCGATCCGATCCAGCTGCGCATGATGAACGCGGCGCGCGAAGGCACCAAGGCCGCGTACGGTCCGAAATTCGGCCCGATCGGTCTCGAAGAGACGCTCAACTCGATCAAGAAGACGGAGCACTGGAACACGCCGCTCCGCAAGTGGCAGGGGCGCGGCGTCGCGTCGGGCTTCTGGTTCAACATCGGCGGCGAGACGTGCGCGTCGCTCACGATCAACGAGGACGGCACCGTGTCCTTGATGGCCGGCACGCCCGACATCGGCGGGCTGCGTGCCTCGCTCTCGATGGTGGCGGCCGACGAGCTCGGGATCCCGTACGACAAGGTCCGGCCGATCATCGGCGACACCGGCTCACTCGGCTTCACCTTCCTCACCGGGGGCAGCCGCTCGGCGTTCTCGGGCTCGATGGCGATCGTGGAGGCGGCCAAGCAGATCAAGAGCGAGCTGTGCGCGCGCGCCGCGAAGCTCTGGGAGCTCAAGCCCGACCAGGTCGAGTTCTCGGGCGGCTCCGTCAAGGCGCTCGGCGCCGCCGCCGAGAAGTTCAAGCCGATGACGATCGCCGACTTCGCGAAGATCGCCGGCAAGACCGGCGGGCCGATCGGCGGGTACGGCCGGATCAACGCCCAGGGCGCCGGCCCGAGCCTGGGCACGCACCTCGTCGACCTCGAGGTCGATCCGGAGACCGGACGGGTGACGATCCTGCGTTACACCGTGGCCCAGGACGCCGGACGCGCGATTCATCCGAGCTACGTCGAGGGCCAGTTCCAGGGCGGCGCCGTCCAGGGCATCGGCTGGGCGCTGAACGAGGAGTACATCTACGGCGCCGACGGCAAGCTCCAGAACGCGGGCTTCCTCGACTACCGCATGCCGGTGGCCTCCGACGTGCCGATGATCGACGCGATCCTCGTCGAGGTCGCGAATCCGAAGCATCCGTACGGCGTGCGCGGCGTCGGCGAGACGCCGATCGTGCCGCCGCTCGGGGCGATCGCCAACGCGATGGAAGCCGCCACGGGTATCCGCTTCACCGAGCTTCCGATGTCGCCGCCGAAGGTGCTGAAGGCGCTCAAGGAAAAAGCCGCCAGCGGCAAGAACTGAAGCGCGCATGGCGCGGGTTGTCCTGATCGGCAACCTCGCGCAGCTCACGGGGGGCGTCGCCGAGTTCGACATCTCGGCGACGTCCATCAAGCAGCTCTACGACCGGCTCACCGAGCTTCATCCCGAGCTCGGCCCCCACCTCCAGGAAGGCGTGGCCGTCGCGATCGACGGTCAGATCTATCAGGAAACGATCCTGCAGCCGATCGCCCCGGACAGCGAAGTGTTCATCCTCCCGCAGATCGCGGGCGGATGACGACCCCCCGGCGCTAGCCTTCCGACCAGGCGCTCGCGCGATCCAAGGTCGCGCGTGCGTCGGAATCCAGCTGGAGCTCGATCCCCCCGAGCAGCTCCTCGAGCTGCGCCACCGACGTGGCGCTGGCGATGGGCGCCGTGATGCCCGGGCGATGGGCCAGCCAGGACAGCGCGACCTGCGCCGGGGTCGCGCTCGCGGCCGCCGCGACTTTCTCGACGGCTTCCAGCACCGTGAAGCCGCGATCGGTCATGTAGGTCTTCTGGACGCTGCCGGCGCGCGCGGTCTTGGGAAGGTCGCGGCCTCGATGGTACTTGCCGGAGAGAAATCCGCTGCCGAGCGATGAGTAGGGGATGACGGCGATCGACTGCTCGAGACAGAGCGGCTCGAGCTCGCGCTCGTACTCGTCGCGGAACACGAGATTGTACTTCGGTTGGATCGACTCGTAGCGCACGTAGGCGCGTCGGTCGCTCTCCCACAAGGCGCGCGTCAGTCGCCACGCGTGGTAGTTCGAGGCGCCGATGTAGCGTACCTTGCCCTGGCGGACCAGATCGTCGAACGCGCGCAAGGTTTCCTCGAGCGGGGTGTCGCGATCGTCCCAGTGCGCCTGATAGAGATCGATGAAGTCGGTCTGCAGGCGCCGCAGCGAGTCCTCGACGCCCTCGACGATGTGCTGGCGCGAGAGCCCGGTGTCGTTCGGCCCGGGGCCCATCGGGCCCATCACCTTGGTGGCGATGATGACGGCGCGTCGGTGGCCGCGCGCCTTCATCCACTTGCCGAGCACGTCCTCGGACTCGCCGCCCGTGTGGCCCGGCACCCAGCGCGAGTAGACGTCCGCGGTGTCGATGAAGTTGCCGCCGGCCTCGACGTAGGCGTCGAGCACGGCCTCGGAAGCTTTTTGGTCCGTCGTCCAGCCGAACGTGTTGCCGCCGAGACACAGCGCCGACACGCGTAACCCGGTGCGACCTAACCTCCGCGTCAACATGTAAGGTCTCTCCCCTCGTGGCGCCGCGGATCATCGGGCCGTCCGACGCCAAAACGAGTATAGTTGGTGAAGTCAATGAGGACGCGATCGGTGTTCTACGGCTGGTGGGTGGTCGCCGGATTCTCCTTCATGACGTTCATCTCCACGGGGATTCGGCACGCCGTCGGTCCCTTTCTCAAGCCGATCGTCGCCGATCTCGGCATCGACCGCGCCAGCTTCTCGCTCGTCATCGCCCTGAGCCTCTTCCTCTATGGCGTCTTCGGCCCGCTCGTCGGCCTGGCGCTCGATCGGTTCGGCGCGCGCCTCACGGCGTCCGTCGGGACGATCTTGCTCGTCGGCTCGCTCGTGCTGACGGCGCAGGTTCACACCTTCTGGCAGTTTGCGGTCGTGTACGGTGTGATCCTCCCGCTCGGCCTCGCGGTCACCGGACCGGTCATGGCCTCCGGCGTGGTCGCGCGCTGGTTCAACGCGCGGCGCGGCACCGCGCTCTCGCTGCTCGGCAGCGCGTCGATGACGGGGATGAGTCTCCTGGTGCCGCTCGTGACCTGGCTCATTCTCACCAACGGCTGGCGGGTCGCCTACGTGGCCATCGCCGGACTGGTCCTCGTCGCGATCCTGCCGGTCGCGCTCTGGGTGATCCGCGAATCGCCGGAGCAGATGGGCCTCATGCCGGACGGCGCGCCGCACGATGCGAAGACCGCCGGCGCCTCGTCGCGCGAGCGGGTGAGCGCCACCACCGCCATGCAGACGCTCGCGTTCTGGCAGCTCGCCGGCTCGTTCTTCACCTGCGGCTTCTCGATGAGCCTGCTCTCGGCGCACGGCATTCCGATGCTGACCGACCACGGCTACACGCCGATGTTCGCCTCGTGGGCGTTCGGCGTGCTCGGCGGCTCGTCGATCGGCTGCACCGTCATGCTGGGCTCGCTCTCCGACCGGTTCGGCCGCCGCCCCGTGCTGGCCGCGATCTACGCGGGGCGCGTGCTGATCTTCGCCGGCTTCTTCCTGATCCGCGACAATCCGGTCACGATCCTGTTGGTCGCTGTCCTGGGCGGGATCACGATGGCCGGCACGGGCTCGATGACCTCCGCGCTCACCGCCGACATCTGGG
>CAYVHH010000464.1:0-3340 GCA_964450175.1 uncultured bacterium
CCCCGGTGGTCATGGCGGTGACGTTCATCTTCTCAATCCTGGTCCTCCTCTCGAGCCTGGCGGCGGACCTCCTGTACGCCTGGCTCGACCCGCGGATCTCCTACCGCTGATGACGGCCCGCGTCGCCTCGGAGCCAGTGGCCCGGCCGCTCGCGGTGACCGCCGCGGCGCCCCGGACGTCCTTGTGGCAGGAGACGGGCCGCCGGTTCCGTCGCCATCGGCTCGCGATGGTCGGCAGCGTAATCCTGGTGGCGCTGGTGCTCTCTGTGCTCGTCGGACCACTCGTGTGGCGGCTGCCGATCAACGACATCGACTTCAAGGCCAAACTCAAAGGACCGTCCTGGAGCCACCCGCTCGGCACCGACGATCTGGGGCAGGATCTCCTGGCGCGGATGCTCTACGGCGGTCGTATCTCGCTGGCGGTGGGGATCGCCGCCATGCTGATCGCGAGCTCGATCGGCACCGCGATCGGCGCGATCTCCGGCTTCATGGGCGGTGTCGTCGATCACACGCTCATGCGGATCACCGACATGTTCCTGGCGCTGCCCGGCCTGCCCCTCCTCTTGCTGATCGTCTATCTGTTTCGCGACTCGCTGCGGAAGGCCTTCGGGCCGGAGGTCGGCGTCTTCATCCTGATCGTCGCGGTCATCGGGGGCCTGCGCTGGATGCAGGTCGCCCGGCTGGTGCGGGCGCAGTTCCTGTCGCTACGTGAGAAGGAATTCGTCGAGTCGGCGCGAAGCCTGGGCGCGCGGCCGATCCGGCAGGTGGTCCGCCACATTCTGCCGAACTCGATGGGCCCGGTGATCGTCGCGGCCACCATCGACGTCGCCGCGGCGATCATCGCCGAGTCGACCCTGTCGTTCCTCGGGCTCGGATTTCCGCCGGACATTCCGACGTGGGGTCGCATCCTGTTCGATGCCAAGGACAACCTCGACTTCGCGCCGCACTGGGCGATCTTCCCGGGCACCGCGATCTTCCTGACCGTCCTCTCGATCAACTACATCGGCGACGGTCTGCGCGACGCGCTCGACCCGCGCAAGGTCCTCGGGAAGTAGCTAGGCCTCGGTCTTCCGGTCGCCCAGCGCCTGCTTGACGGCCGCTTCAAGATGATCGATCTGGAGCGGCTTGCGGAGAAGCTGGAACCCGAGCCGTCGGCCGTGACCGTCCAGGTCGGCCCCGGAGGCGGTCAGCATGATCACGCCGACCGCCGCGTCGCTGTTCCGCACGTTCTCGACGAGCTCGAGGCCCGAGCCGCCGGGCATGACGTAGTCGGTCAGGACGAGGTCGTAGCTCTTCTGCTTGAAGAGCCGGAGGCCTTCGGTTCCGCTCGCCGCCAGGTCGGTCTCGCAGCCCCAGACCGCGAGGAGCTCGGAGAGAAGTCCGCGAACGTAGCGCTCGTCATCCACGACCAGGACGCGCGGCGGGGTCAGCACGATAGAACCGTAAAGTGCCGAGCGCGACGAGATCAACGGCGAACATCGCCGCCAGACATGCGGGTTTCGTCGGGTGAAGCGCGCGAGGACCGCGTGAGAACTGGGCGCCGCGTCGCGCGCGCGCCGTGGCGCGCGGGTTTCCTGTGTTCACAAGGCGGCCCGACGCTCGCCCCGCGTCCCACCGTGCGATTTTCGATTTGTGAATTTCTGGGGATAAGTGGACAACGGCATGGACCATTGGATCGAGCACGCCGTCGCGTCATTCAGCCACTGTTGAATTCGGTCGGACCCCGCACGCTCCGGCGCCAAGTAGCCGCCTCAGCATCGAAGACCGTCTGACACTCGGTCGTCAGCGCGGCCGCCAGCCGATGCGCTCGCCGTCGACGGTGACACCGAGGAAGACGATCGCCATCTCGTCGATGGTGCCCTCGCCCCAGCTCACCGGGCGCGGCGGGTGGCTCGGCTGGCGGAGGTTGTCGGCCGAGTTGTCGAAGGTCGCGACCATGTCGATCCGCGTCCCGGTCGGCAGCGGGATGGGCTGTGCGAACGTGTACGTGCTTTGCCAGTTGAAGTCCCAGTCGTCGATGTGGATCAGCGGGCGCACCGTGCCGTCCGGGTACGTCGCGGTGACCTTCATGTCCCGCCCGAGCAGGTGCATGTGCGGCGTGATCGTGCTGGCGTGGAGATCCCGCTGGAACGGGTTCGTCCACGAGCCGCGCACCTCGTAGCGTCGCTCGCCGGGCGGGATCGTGAAGGTAGTGTTCAGGACCGCGATGCCGCGCTGGCGCTTGTCGATCGGGCCCTTCGCGAAGTGCAGGGCCACGCGCGTCTGGTCCGTCCGCGCCTCGGTCGCCCCGTTGTTGTAGTGCATCTGGAGCACGACGTTCGCGCCCTTCGGGAGCAGCATGCCGACGCCCTCGGCCATCTGTCGCGGCTCGTTGCCAGGTGCCCAGCCCGAGAGCCCGCCGGCCGGCGCGAAGCCCGGCCCGCCGAAACACGTGTACCCCGGGCCTGGATCGGCGCGATCGAGAGTCTCGGCGGCCGCCGTCGTGTCGATGTACCCGAGGATGTGGTGCACGAGCTTGCGATCGCCCGGCGCGTACTCGACCTTCGTGACCCAGCGGTCCTCGGCGAAATTCGTCGGGATCACGAAGCATCGATAGACGTCGCTGGCGCGCGCGGACACCGTGTAGCTTTCGGGCATCTGGAGCACGTGATCGGGTGGTCCGAGCTTCCAGCCTTCGGGGAAGACGCGCGGCGCCGGAAGCTGCGCGCGATCGCCCTCGGGCGCGCCCGCCTCGATCCACTGCACCAGGGTGGCGAGCTCTCCATCCGGCAGCCGGCGCGAATCGAGAAAATCGCCGAAGCCGGGAACCGGCTTCCACGGCGGCATCACGCGCCCGTTGAGGGCATCGCGGATGTCGTCCTTCTTGTCGAGCGCGTCGCGGTAGGTGAGCAGCGAGAACGGCGCGTGCTCGCCCGGCCGGTGACACGTCTGGCAGCGCGCCTGCAGAATGCGGACGACCTCGTTGCTGAAAGTCGGCGGCTCCAGCGCGGGCGCCGTCGCGGTGAGGAGCAGGACGGCCAGCGTGGCCGTGAGGAATAGACGGGTCCGCATCGCGCGCCTCCGCACCGGTCGAGTGGATTCCGAACATAGCACGCCGTTGACTCCGCCTAGAATCTCTTCCGCCATCGTGGCCGCCTTGGATGGGAGCGGAGCCGAGCGCATGTCGGACGCGGCGTGGCGACTGACGATCGCCGCGATGCACGGGTCGGGTCGCCAGGCGGGCGCCCGCCATCACCAGCGGCGGCGGCGGCGCGATGGGCTATCGCGCGCTGGCGGCGATGCGCCCGTCCGTCGCGGGCGCGATCGCACCCCGCGCGACGACGGCGTCCATGACGATCTGG
>CAYVHH010000465.1:0-5472 GCA_964450175.1 uncultured bacterium
GCCCGCCGGATCGGGAACGGACGCGTCGACCTTGATGTTGCCGGTGACGACCACGCGCTCCGGCTGAGCCCCCAGCGCGATGATCCGCCGCGCGTCCTCGTCCGACTGCATCGCGAAGACGCGCACGTTGGCGAGGACCGACGTCATGAAGCGCCGGACCAGACGGTACCGGCGATACGACCGGTCGGAGATCCGGCCGTTGGCGATCATCACCGGCACACCCCGCGAGGCCAGGGTGCGCAGGGTGTTCGGCCAGAGCTCGGTCTCCATGCAGATCAGGAACGCGGGATTGATCGCCGCCACGGCGCGTCGCGTGACCGAGGGAAGATCGAGCGGAAAGAAGCGATGGGTCGCGAGCCCGGCGAACCGTTCGCGGACGATCTGGGCACCGGTGCTCGTGACCGTCGTCATCACCAGCGGCAGCTCCGGATGAAGCCGGCGCAGCCCCTCGACGAGGGGGGCCGCCGCAATCGCCTCGCCCACCGAGACGGCGTGGACCCAGCCCGAGGTCCGGCCCGCCTCGCTCGCCGCCGTTCGCCCCAGCCGCGCCCGCGCGTTGAGCGGAACGCCGCGCGTCAGTCGTCGGACGAGTGCCGCCGGCAGCCACAGCGTCACCAGCCCGACCAGGGCCACGGCCGTATAGAGGGCGTACATCACGCGTTCACCAGGCGATCGGCCGCCGCCGTCGCCTCGTCGAGAGTCCGCTGGATCTCTTTACGGGCCCACTCGCGATCGCCGTCGCGGGCGATCGAGGTCATGGCGCCGAATACCAGCGCCGCGCGCGCGAACGGCATCGGCACCTGGAACGCGTCCCAGCTCGCCAGATGCCACGACGGACTCGCGGCGAAGCCGAGCGGCACGACGGGCGCGCCGGTGAGCGCGGCCAGCGCGACCACGCCGGAGCCGAGCTGACCGCGCGGGCCGCGCGGCCCGTCGGGCGCCAGCGCGACGTCGCGTCCGGCCTCGACCGCCGTCTTGAGGGCGCGGAGCGCCTCGGCGCCGCCGCGCGACGAGGAGCCGCGAATCACGTCGAGGCCGAAGCGCCGTACGTAGCTTCCCAGCAGGCTGCCGTCGCGCGAGCGGCTCGCGAGCACACTGACCGTGCGGGCGCCGTGGCTCCGGCGCAGGCGGGCGTTGAGCCAGGGCACCATGAGGATTCGCCCGTGCCAGACGCAGTAGATCAGCGGACGCGCGGCCGTCCAGCTCGGCCTCAGTGCGTCGATGCCCTCGGCGCGCAGTCGAAGCGTGGCGCCGAGAAGGCGAACGAGTCCGGCGGCGAGCGGGGGCGCGAGCGCGAGCAGCGGATCCATCAGGCGCTCCGGCGGCGCGCGGGGATCACGCGGCCCCCGCCTGCGCGAGCACGAGCCGCGCCGCGCGCGCGCTAACGCCGGGCTCGCCCAGCTGCCCGGCGAGCTCGCTGAACGCGGCGCGCTGGGTTTCGCGGGCGCCGGCATCGGTCAGGAGCCGCAGCGCCTCGTGCGCGAGGCGCTCGCCGGTCGTCGTCCGCCGATACAGCTCTGGAACGACGGCGCGTCCGAGCGTGAGGTTGGCGAGGCTCACCCACGGGACGCGCAGCACCAGGCGCGCGAGCAGCTCGCTCACGAACGAGAGACGATAGCAGACGACCATCGGCGTGCCGAGGAGCGCCGTCTCGAGCGTGACGGTGCCCGAGGTGACGAGCGCCAGATCGGCCGCCCGGATGACGGCGTGCGTCTGGCTTTCGACGATCTCCACGGGCGGACCGCCGGCGAGGTGCTGCACGACCAGATCTCGCTCGATCGTCGGGGCCAGGCCGAGCACGAACCGGGTCCCGGGCGCCGTTCGCAAAATCTTCGTGGCGGCATCTCGCATCGCCGGCAGCACGCGGACGACCTCCTGATGACGGCTCCCCGGCAGGAGACCGACCACGCCCGTCCGGTCGTCGATCCCGAGCCGCTGGCGCGCCACCTGGCGCGTCGGCGGCGCCAGGAGCTGATCGAGCAACGGATGCCCGACGAACTCCACGGGCACTCCGGCCCGGCGGTAGAGCGGCGCCTCGAACGGAAACACCGCGAGGACGAGCGAGACGAATCGCCTGATCGTTTTCACGCGGCCGCCGCGCCACGCCCACACCTGGGGCGGAATGAAGTACACGACCGGAACCTGCGCCTTCCGAGCGGCGCGGGCCAGGCGCAGATTGAACTCCGGGAAGTCGATGAGCACGAGGACCGCGGGCCGGTCGGCGCTCTCGAGAACCGCGCGAAGCTCACGGTAGGCTCGGTAGAGTCGCGGCACTTGCCCCAGCGCCTCGCTGCCGCCGACCACGGCCTTGGCGGTGACGTCCACCATGAGCTTCATTCCCTCCGCCGCCATACGCATCCCGCCCATACCGAAGAGCCGGCAGCCCGGGTCGAGCCCGCGGAGTGCCCGGCACAGGGCGGCGCCGTGGAGGTCACCGGAGGCTTCGCCCGCGACGAGCATCACGGCCGGCGACACGGAGGTCGTCACACGACACCGACGAGAGCCATGCCGGCTCCGTTCGCGATACGGAGACATTCGTCGCGGTCCAGCACCAGAATGCGCTCTGCCTCGACCGCAAGAACGGCGGCGCCACCGGCGGCCGCCACCTCGATCGTCTCGGGGCCGACTCCTGGCGTGTCGAAGCGATAGTCATGGTCGCGCGCCGCCGCCTTGACGACGACGGCGCCAGGCCCGGCCTGCGCGAGGCCGCGGCGGACCGTCTCGGTCGTGCCCTCCACCGCCTCGACGGCGGTCACGGCGCCCAGCTTGACCACGACAGCCTGGCCGACGCCCGCGTCGGCGACGAGACGCGCGACGCTGAGGCCCCGCTGGACGTCCGCCCACTCGGCGTCGGTTGGAGCGCGGCGCGACCAGCAGCCGCTTCGTCCGATCCAGTCGCCGAGGAAGGGCCGCTGGTCGAGGACCTCGATGCCCATCCGGCCCAGCGTCGCCACGACAACCTGGACGAGATTCGCGTCGGTCAGCCCGCCGGCTTCCGCCTTCAGCTCGGCGAGCACGGCGCCCGGACGGCGCTCGTGGAGCAGGTCCTTCATCCAGAACTTGCCCGAGAAGACGACGGCACCGATGCGCTCGGCCTGAAGGCCCGCCAGCACGGCACCCGTGTCGTTGAGCCGGCTCGGGAACGTGCGGTCGACATGATCGGTGATGCCGGGCGCATCGCCGAAGGCAAACGCGACCACGCGCCACCCCTGGCGCCGCGCCTCGCCGGCCATGCGCGCCGGCAGTACGCCGGCGCCGCATATCAAGCCGAGGGAGCGCTCCACGGAGGATTGGTCGAGTAGGCCGCCTCGCAGCGGCCTTCTCGGATCATGCGCTCGATCTCGAGCGCCATGGCCAGCGAGCGCACGTCCTCGGTCTCGGCCAGGACGACCTTCTCACCGGCGCGCGCTCGCCGGACGGCTCGGACCAGGTGGAGGACCTCGAGCTTGAGGGGGTTGTCCTTGTGAACCTGTACGTGCTCCACGAACGACGCGCGCCGGTAGCGGATCGACTCCCGGTTGAGCGTGTACTCCTGCGCAGCGCGGCGGTGGATGCGAATGTCCTGCTCGGAGTAGTCGAGGATGACGTACGCCTCCGGCTGCGTGACCGCCAGCACGCGGATCTTCTCCTCGGTGGCGCGGCTCGCGGTGATGAGGGCGATCGTGCCGGACTCGAATCCGATCTGGACGTTGGCGATGTCCGTCGTGGCGGAGTGGACCGTCGACCCCATCGCGGTCAGCCTCCGCGGGGGCGAGTCTACCAGGCCCAGCACGATGTCGAGGTCGTGGATCATCAGATCCATCACCACGCTGTCTTTTTGCACGCGCGGAGCGAAGGGCCCAAGGCGCCGCGACTCGATGAGGATCGGGCGCTCCACGATCTTCTTCAGCTCCTGCACCGCGCCGTTGAACCGCTCGACGTGCCCGACGTGCAGCACGGCGCCGGCCCGACGCGCGATCGCGAAGAGCTCGCGCGCCTCCTCGAGGGTGGGCGCGATCGGCTTCTCGACGAGCACGCCCACACCCGCCTCGAGAAGGTCGGCGGCGACCTGGAAATGCTGCTCGGTCGGCACGGCGACGCTCGCGAGATCGACCTGCCCGATCAGCTCGTGGTGGTCGGACAGCGGCTGGGTGTCGTAGTAGGCGGCGACCTGCTTGGCCCGATCTCGATCGATGTCGACGACGCCGATCAGGTCGATGTCCCAGAGCTCCGCGTACGCAAGCATGTGGTACTGCCCCATGTGGCCGGCGCCCACGACACCCGCGCGTAGTCTCCGCTCGTCCCTGGCTCGTACCGCCATCACACCGGCTCGCTCTCGGCGCTCGGCAGCGCATCCGTCATCGAGTTCCCGGGCTCCGCGACGCCGCAAATACCACGGCGCGACCCGGCGATGAACTCGAGCATCTGGAGAATCGGGCCTGTGGCCGGAAGCTCCTGGCGGATTCGCTCGACCGCCCGCTGGGGCGCGAGCCCGCTCCGGTAGAGCAGCCGATACGCATCTTGAAGCAGCCGGCGATCGGCGGGATTCATCCCGGCTCGTCTGAGCCCGACGACGTTGATCGCGTGGGCGACGGCCGGGTTTCCGTCCGCGAGCACGAACGGCGGAACGTCCGCGGTGACCTTCGAGCAGCCGCCGACGTAGGCGTACGCCCCGACGCGGGTGAACGGTATGATGCCGACGTAACCGCCGATGGTGGCGCGGTCGCCGATCGTACAGTGCCCCGTGATACCCGCGTAATTGATCACGATGACTCCGTCGCCGAGCCGACAGTCGTGGGCCACGTGACTCATGGCCATGATGAGGCAGCCCGCGCCGATCTCGGTCCATTCTTCGGCGTGGGTCGCCCGGTGGATCGTGACGTACTCGCGGATGGCCGTCTCGGCGCCGATCCTGACCCCGGACGGGGTCCCGTCCTTGAACTTGAGGTCCTGAGGCCGCCCGCCCAGGATCGTTCCGTGGCCGATCTTGGCGCGCTCGCCGATCTCGACGCGGCCCTCCAGGACGCAGTGATGGCCGATCTCCGCGTCGTCGCCGATCGCGACGTCCGCGCCGATGATCGAGAACGCCCCGACCCGGACATTCCGGCCGAACCGCGCCTTCGGGTCTACCAGGGCGGCTGGATGGATGCCGTCAGGCACGGTCATCGGCCGTTCCGGGCTCGCTGGACTTCGACGGCGTGATTCCCAGGCGGGTCTCCAGCTCCTCGAGACGGCGCTCCGCGGCGCGAAGGCGGCGTGACATCTCGGGCAGGTGCTTCTGCGAGGCGAAGAGCCGCTTGGCCTGCAGCATCGGTACGGCCGGCGTACCCAGACGTCGCTCACCAGCGGGCACGTCTTCCGAGACGCCCGCCTGGGCGCCGAGCACCGCGCCGTCGCCGATCGTCAGATGGTCCGCGAAGCCGACCTGTCCCGCAGCGATGACGCCGCGGCCGAGGCGGCACGAGCCCGAGATCCCGACCTGGGCGACGATGA
>CAYVHH010000466.1:0-6301 GCA_964450175.1 uncultured bacterium
CAGCTGCCGCGCGAGCTCCCGCTGGTGCTCGCGGACCGCGATCGGCTGGTGCAAATCTTATTGAATCTGGTCGACAACGCCGTCAAGTACACGCCCGAGGGCGGTCGCGTGACCGTGCGCGTCCAGGAGCCGGCCGAAGGCCACATCGAGATCGATGTGGTCGATACCGGCATCGGGATCCCGCCGGCCGATCTTCCGAGAATCACCGAGCGGTTCTATCGGGTCGACAAGGCCCGGTCGCGCGAGCTCGGTGGGACCGGTCTGGGGCTCGCGATCGTCAAGCATCTCGTGTTCGCGCACGGCGGGCGCCTGCGAATCGAGAGCGAGCCCGGCCACGGCACGACCGTGCGCGTGTGGCTCTCCTGCGCGGAGGACGCCGAGGCGACGTCGGCGCTCGAGGCCTAGCCGCGCTACGCCCGGCTGGGCGAGGTGGCCCAGCCGAAGAAATCACGCGCCCAGACGAACGTGCCGACGCCCGCCGCCGTCGCCGCCGCGCGATCCTTCTCGGAGTCGCCGACGTGGGTCGACCCGTCCAGGCTCAGGTCGTAGAGGCGAGCGAGCTCGAGGAACATGCCCGGCCGGGGCTTGCGGCAGTCACAACCGTCCGCGTCCGTGTGAGGGCAGAGCCGCCATCCGGTGAACGGCCCTCCCAGCTGATCGTTGGCCCAGGCAAAGCGCTTCGTGACCTCGGCTTCGGAGATCTCGCCCCGGGAGATCCGGGCCTGATTCGATACGATGAAGCACACGTCGTAGCGCAGACGCTCGCGCGCGATGGTCGCGACGACGTTGTCCATGAGGACGGGGTGGCCGGCGGCGTCGACGACCGTCCGGCTGTTCCTGGTCAGGGCGAGCGTGCCACCCCAATCGAGGAAGAGCGCGCGCTTCGAGCCCGGCATCGCGCGACCGTAGCACGCCGCCGATCGCCGTTGCCACACTTTCGCGCAAACTTCATGGTCTCGACACACGCGCTGGCCCTAGGCTCCGCTCATGCCCGCCGCAATCGCCGCCCGATCCACGATCCCCAGCTGGAATCGCCGCGAGGCGCGGCCTCGCACGTCCCCCGCTCTCGACCGACCGCGATGTCACGGGCTCGTCTAGCGACCACCGAACACGCGTAAGTCCCCGGCGCATCGGGCGCGCGGCCCGTCACCGAAACTTCACGCGGAGAGTGATAGACCGTTCACACTCCGCCGCCAGACTCGTCTGCAATGAGAGCCAGTACGCACGGTCGCGCTGACCTGCACGTGCACACGGTGTGGAGCGACGGCGCCCAGCGTCCCGAGGTGATCGTGGAAGCCGCCCACGAGCGCCAGGTCGACGTGGTGGCCATCACCGACCACGACGAGATTCGCGGGGCGCTGCGCGCGCGCGACTGGGCCCGTGCGCATCCCGAGCTCGGCGTCGACGTCGTCGTCGGTGAAGAGATCAGCACGCTCAACGGTCACCTCCTCGGCCTGTTTCTCGAGGAGTGCGTGCCGCCCGGTCTCAGCGCGCTCGACACGATCGGCGAGATCCACGCGCAAGGCGGCCTCGCGGTCGCCGCCCACCCGTTTCATCCGCTGCGGGGCGTGAGCCGCGGTCACGTCTCGATCGGGCGGATGATTCGCGATCTGCCGCTCGACGCCATCGAGGCGGTGAACAACGCCGGCGTGTTCTCGGCGCCGTACAACGCGTGGGCGGCGCTGCGCAACCTGGAGCTCATGTTGCCGGTGACCGCCGGCAGCGACGCCCACGACGTCTGGTACGTCGGCAGCGCGGTCACTCGATTCGAGGGACTCGACGCGGCGGCGTTGCGCCGGGCGCTGCTGGCCGGCCGCACGCGCGCCCACGTCGACTGGTCGTGGACCGTCGGCAAGCTCCCCTTTCATCTCGCCGTCCAGGTCCGCGCCGCCTACCGATTTCTGCGGCGCGATCGGCAACGCGTCAGCGTGGGAACTCTGCCGTGACGAGGCCGTACGGCTGGGCGTCGATGAGTCTATGAGGAGGCCAGGATGATTGCGCCAACCCATACTCGATTTCGCTGGCTGGAGCGTGGCGGGGGCGAGCCCGTGCTGCTGCTACACGGGCTGTTGGGCGAGATGGACCACTGGGAGTCCACGCTCGAAGCGCTGGGTCCATTCCGGCGGCCGATCGCCCTCGAGCTGCCGATCTTCGATCCCGACCTGACCGACGTGTCGGTGCCGGCGCTGGCCGACTACGTGCGGCGCTTCATGGAAACGATCGAGCTGCCGCCGGCGATCGTCTGCGGCAACTCCCTCGGAGGTCACGTCGCGCTCGAGCTGGCCCTGGCGTGCCCGGGATGGGTCGACGGATTGATTCTCACCGGGTCGTCCGGGCTGTTCGAGCGAACCTTCACGAGTCACGTGCCGCACGTGCCGACCCGCGCCTACGTGCGCGAGCGGATGGAAGAGATTTTCTACGATCCGAACCTGGTCACGCCCGAGTGGGTCGAATCGATCCGCCGCGTCGTTACCACGCGCCGCACCGCGCTGCGGGTGCTTCAGGTTGCGCGCGCTGCCAAGCGCCACAACGTGGAGGAACGGCTGAGCCAGATCCGCGTCCCGACCCTGCTCGTGTGGGGCAAGGACGATCGCATAACGCCGAGCGACGTCGCCGAGCGATTCCACGCGCGCATCCAGGGCTCGCAGCTCGTGTACCTGCCCAACTGCGGCCACGCGCCGATGCTCGAGCGGCCGGAGGCGTTCAACGCGGCAGTCGGCGACTGGCTCGTCGAGACCCGCGCGCGGCGCGCGATCCTCGGGAGGAGCTTGTGATCGAACGGGTCGGCGGCGCGGCGCTCCGCGTCTACGCGGCGCACCGCCGCCGGGCGCTCGAGGGGGTCGCGCGCGACGCCGGCCGCGTGCAGGAGGCGGCCTTGCTCGATCTCGTGAACGCCGCGCGCGGCACCGCGTTCGGGCGATCGCATCGCTTCGAGCAGATCCGCTCCGTCGACGACTATCAGGCCCGGACGCCCCTCGGTGACTATCTGCGCTTTCAATCGCTTTGGACCCGGGCCGTCAACGGCGAGCGGGATCTCACCTGGCCGGGACGTCCGCGCTACTGGGTGAAGACCTCGGGCACGACCGCGGGCGACAAGATGATCCCGGTGACTCCAGAGGCGTTCCGCGCGCATCGCAAGGGAGGCTGGGACGCGCTGTTGATCGCCGCCGAGCGGGCTGGCTTCGAGAACGTCGCCGGCGGGCCGCTCCTGTTTCTCGGCGGGTGCACGCGCCTGAAGCCCGTCGGCCAGGGGTGCTGGGTCGGTGATCTCTCGGGCCTCATGGTGCAAGACCTGCCGCCCGGGTTCCGCTCGCGCTACTCGCCCGGGCGCGACGTTGCGTCCATCCCGGACTGGGACCAGCGGATCGACGCCGTCGCCGAGCTGATCCAGCATCAGGATCTCCGACTCATCTCCGGGATGCCCTCGTGGCTTCTGATCCTCTTCGAGCGCATGGCGCGTGCCCGTCGCGCGGCAGGTCGGCCCGTGGCGAGCCTGGGCGAGTGCTGGCCGAATCTGGGCGCGCTCATCCACGGTGGCGTCTCGTTCGCGCCGTACCGCGCGACCGTCGAGGAGTGGATGGGCCGGCCGATCGAATACGTCGAGGTGTATCCGGCCTCGGAAGGCTTCGTCGGGCTCCAGACCGAGCGCACGGGCGGACTGACGCTCATGCTCGATTACGGTATCTTCTACGAGTTCGTCCCGGTCGAGGATCTGGGCCGCGCGCGGCCGCGGCGGCACACCGTCGCCGACCTCGAGCTCGATCGACCCTATGCGGTCGCGCTGACGACTCCCGGAGGGCTCTGGTCTTATCTGCTCGGCGACACCGTGCGCTTTACCGCGCGCGATCCGCTCCGTCTCGTGATCACCGGACGCACGCGCCACTTCGTGAACGCGTTCGGCGAGAACGTCATCATCGAGGAAGTCGAGCAAGCCCTCGTGGTCGCCTGCCGCCGGACGGGCGCCGAGCCGGGCGAGTTCACCGTCGCGCCGCGCTATCCGTCGGGCGCCGAGCCGCGCGGCGGCCACGAGTGGCTGGTCGAGTTCCGCATCCCGCCGCGTGATCGCGACGCCTTCGTGCGCGAGCTGGACCAGGCACTGGCCGCACTCAACACCGACTACCGCACCAAACGGACGGACGACGTCGGCATGGTGGCGCCGCGGCTCGTCGAGATGCCGCAGGGCTCGTTCCATCGATGGATGCGTGAGGTGGGCAAGCTGGGCGACCAGCATAAAGTCCCCCGTGTCCTGAACGATCGCGCGGTCGTCGAGGCGCTGCTGGCCGCGACCGGCGCACGCGAGAGGGAGCCGCTCGTTCACTCGGTAGGCTCCTAAGGGACGGCGCCGGGGGACGCGCCCTCCCGACGCGTCCTCCGGGCCGATCTCGTCGCTCGCAGGCGGCAATCCGAATCGTCACCCTGCCGTACTCATCCAGCCACGAAGCTCGTCTAGCGTCCGCTCACGGAGAGCCAACGATGATCTGGAAAACCCCGGTGGTCGCCGTGATGCTGGCGACGACGGGGAGCTCGGAGGTGTACGCGACAGGGCCTCGCAAGGCGCGCAACGTGATCCTCTTCATCGGCGACGGCCTGGCCTGCAGGAGTGGATCAGCGAGTCGCGCGCCGTGTTGCCACGGCTGCGGGCCCTGGGCGCCACGGCGCCGGCGGCCCTAGCTCCTTCGCGCTCCGCTGCAGAACCTTCGCGCTTCCGTCACGAAATCGCAACGCGCCGAGGCTACGGTTGGCGCGGACATGGTGGCCGATCGATCGCCGGTCGTGATGCTCGACGCCGTTGCCAAGATCTTCCCGGGCAAGGCGGCACCCGCCCTCGCCGATCTCTCCGCCGTGATCGAGCCGGGGCAGTTCGTGGCGGTCATCGGCAAGTCCGGCGCCGGCAAGACGACCCTCCTGCGCTGTCTCTCGCGCGCCGCACTCGTCACGCGCGGCGCGATCCGGTTCGACCATACCGATCTCGCGCGGCTCCGCGGCGCGGCCCTCCGCGCCCACCGGGGGCGGGTCGGCATGATCTACCAGCAGTTCAATCTGGTCCGGCGCCTTCCCGTCGGCGACAACGTGCTCGTCGGGCGTCTCGGGCGTCTCCGCGGCTGGGAGCGCTGGGCCGCGCTCGTCCATCACTTCGACCGCCGCCAGCGGGAGATCGCGTTCCGCTGCCTCGATCACGTTGGCTTGCTCGACCGCGTCTGGCAACGGACCGACACGCTCTCCGGCGGCGAGCAGCAGCGCGTGGCGATCGCCAAGATCCTGGCGCAGGAGCCGGCGGTCGTGCTGGCCGACGAGCCGGTCGCCAGTCTCGATCTCAGCAACGGCCGGCTGGTCATGCAAACTTTGCGTCGCGTCGCCTCCGCGGTCGGGATCACCGTGATCGCGACCCTCCACCACGTGGAGCTCGCGCGAAGCTACGCCGATCGGATCCTCGGCCTCAAAGCCGGACGACTCGTCTTCGACGGGACGCCGTCGCAGCTCACCGACGCGGCGCTGTTCGAGATCTTCGGTGAATTCGTGACCGAGCCGACCGGGCGAGGCGAGGGTGAGCGGCTCGGCGAGCTGGCAGCCTCGTGAGCACGGCCTTCACGTCGATCCACGTCGGGGCGGCGCCTGCCGTGCCGGCGAGGCCGTCGGCCGCCGGCCGGACCATGCTCGCGACGATCACCCTCGCCGTCGTGTTCGGCCTCGCCGCGCGCGTGGTCGAGCTACGGCCGATCGAGCTCTTCCGCGACATCGGCAACGTCGGCGTCTTCCTCAAGGGCTATCTGCATCCGTCGTTCGGTAACGTCGGTGAGTATGCGTGGCAGTGCGTGGTCACCCTCTGCATCGCGCTCTGGGGTACGGTGCTGGCACTCCTGGTATCGGTGCCGCTCGGTCTGCTCGGCGCGCGCAACCTCAGCCCGCACCCGCTGGTCTATTTCGCCGCGCGCCGGCTGATGGACGTGCTCCGCGCCGTGAACGAGTTCGTCTTCGCGCTCATGTTCGTCACCGCGGTCGGGCTCGGCCCGTTCGCCGGTATGCTGGCGCTCGGCATCCACACCGGCGGAGTCCTCGGCAAGCTCCTGTCCGAAACGATCGAGTCGGTCGATCCAGGCCAGGTCGAAGGCGTCAGCGCCGTCGGGGCCGGGCGACTTCAAGTCATCGCCTTCGGCGTGGCGCCGCAGGTGCTGCCCAATTTTCTCTCGTACGTGCTGCTTCGACTCGAATCCGACATCCGCTCGGCATCGGTCATCGGAATGGTCGGCGGCGGCGGCATCGGGTTCTACCTCTGGGACACGATCCGCTCGTTCAAGGACGG
>CAYVHH010000467.1:0-4035 GCA_964450175.1 uncultured bacterium
AAGGGACCGGCGGCGACCGGGTCATTACGCTCGAGGTTCCCGAGCGCATCTGGGACGTCGCGTGCTTGCTGCAGAATCCGGATCGCTTCGCAGTCGAAGCCATTCACTCCCGCTGCAAGCCCGACGAGCAGATTGTCTCGGTGTCGGCGACGCGCCTGCACAACATCGCCGGCAAGTACACGGGCAAGGACGACCCCGTCGCCATCGTCCGCACGCAGGGCATCTTCCCGGCGCCCGAAGAGGTGATCGAGCCCTTCATGCTCGGCCACTTCGTCGCCGGCGACTGCCGCGGCTCTCACGTGATGCCGATCATGCCGGTCGGCATCAACACCGCGGTTGCCGGTCCCTACTGCCTGCCGATCGTCTCGTGCCTGGCGTTCTCGATGGACGCTGAAGGCCGATTCACGGGGGAATTCGTGGACATGTTCGGGAATATCGCGTGGGACGCGACACGCTTGAAAGTTCAGCAGAAGGCCGACGAGTGGCGTCGCCAGGGCTTCATCGGCCCCACCATGGCCTCGCACGCAGAGCTCGCGTACACCGGCATCGTCGACGCGCTCACGGCCCTCGATGCGGAGTTCAGCGTGCGGAAGGAGTTGAGCGGCGCGCGATGACGTCGTGCCGACAGAAGAGTCCGGGACAAGGGAAGGAGACCGTGATGACACAGACAGCCAAGAAGACGGACACCCAGCTCCACCGCGACGTGCTCGAGGAGCTTGGGTGGGATTCCCGGGTCGACGAGTCCGAGGTGGGCGTCGAGGTGGACGCCGGCGTCGTCACGCTGACCGGCACGGTGACGAGCTGGGCCAAACGACTGGCCGCTCAAGAGGCCGCGCGACGCGTGATCGGCGTCCACGATGTGGCGAACGACATCAAGGTCAAGGTCCCCGGCGGCCTCGCGCGTACCGATACGGAGATCGCTCAGGCAGTCCGCCGCGCCCTCGAATGGGACGTCTACGTGCCCGAGGAAAAGATCTCGTCCACGGTGTCGGACGGCTGGGTCACCCTCGAAGGCACGGTGGAGCGCTGGAGCCAGCGCTCTGACGCCGAACGGGCCATTCGCAATCTGACCGGCGTGAGAGCGGTGATCAACAAGATCAGCGTGAAATCGGCGCAGCCGATGGCAGAGGACGTCCGCAAGGCGATCGAGCAGGTGCTGGAGCGGCGCGCCGAGCGCGAGGCGAGGCGAATCCAGGTCGAGGTGCGCGACGGCCTCGCGACCCTGACCGGCTCCGTCCATTCGTGGGCCGAGCGGAAATCGGTGCTGGCGGCTGCCCGCTTCACGCCCGGCGTTCGAGGCGTCGAGGACCACCTTCGGACGGAGCCGGTCTGAGCGGTCCGCGGACGGCCTAGGGCCGCTGAATCAATCCACTGCCCGGGACGATGATCGGCGACGCCGCCTCGCGGCGGAGCGCTTCCAGCTCTCTGAGCGCGCGCTCGACGGCGGCGTCGGCCCCGGGCGCGAACTTTTGAATCGCCTCGCTCAGTGAGCCGGCGTCGATCTCGAAGACCAGCGGTAGAACTCCGCCGGGCGTGAGAACCTGCGCCTCTCCCACGTAGAGCACCTTGCGCATCGCATCGGCGAGACCCTCGGCGGTCACGGGCGTCAGGATACGGATCGAGCCGATCCGCCGATCGGTGACGACCTCCTCGCGATACAGGCCTGCCGCGTTCATCTGGAGGTCGGCGGCGTTCTGACTCCTCGTCATGGCATGAGCCTCCGTAAGAGCTGAATGTATACGCCTCCTCGCGGAGGCCGCGCCCTCCAGCGTACCGCGCCGACCCCGTCGCTGACCACGGCCGTCAGACGGCGATCTCCGGCTCGAGCCGGATCGGCGTCGAGAGCGACGCCGAGACGAGGCACGTCTTCTCCGCCTTCTCGAGGGCTCGACGCACGCGAGTCGGGTCGGCGCCGGCCGGCAGTGCCAGCCGGGGACGCAGAACGATCTCGGTGAAGCGCATGCCGCCGTCGGCACGGTCCACGATCCCCTGGGCGTCGACGGCCAGCGACGTGAAGTCGATCCGCGAGGCCTGGGCGATCGCGCGGAATGTCATGACGAAGCACGACTCGACCGCGGCCAGGAGCAGCTGCTCGGGGCTCCACGCGTCGCCGGGGCCGCCGAAATCCGCGGGCGCGGCAGTGGCGAGATCGGGCACACCCGGGCTCGCAAGAGTCGCGCGGCCCTCAGGACCTCCTGCGATCCGGACCTCGTAACGATGGGGCAATGGCTTCATGGCCTTTTCCTTTCTTCGAGGTAGGCGACGCACGCGTCGAGCGTCGCGAGCCTTCCGTAGTCCCGCTCGGGAATGTCGACCTCGAGTGCGGCGTGCAGTCCGACCACGAAGTTGAGCAGGTCCATCGAATCGAGGTCGAGCTGCTCGCGTAGCGGCACGTCGCCTCGCACACCGCCGAGGTCGGCCTCGGGCGCGATCTCGCCCAGCACGCTCAGGACGGTCGCTCGCACGCCGTCGTCGGTCACAGCCGCTCCGGCGCCTGCAGCAGGCGCTCGACCGCGACGAGGAAGAGGCCGCCGCGGTGGCCATCGCTGACGCGGTGGTCGGCCGACAGCGCCGCGGTCACGACCGGCCTGGCCACGACGGCGCCGTCGACGACCCACGGGCGCTCATCGATGCGACCGAACCCGACGATCGCGACCTGGGGCGGGTACACGATGCCGAACACGGTCTCGACCCCTTGCTCGCCGAGACTCGTCACGGTGATCGTGGGATCCGACAGCTCGGAGCTGCGTAGCCCACCCGTGCGCGCGCGCTGGACGAGGTCGCGCAGAGCTCGCATCAGCTCGCCCACCGTCATACGGTCCGCGTCGTGGATGGCCGGCGCGACGAGCCCCCCGCCGCGGAGCGAGATCGCGACGCCAAGATGGACGCGCGCGCTCGGTTCCACGCGGTCGCCGCGCCACACCCCGTTCAGCTCGGGCACCTCGCGCACCCCGCGGGCGACGGCCTTCAGCAGGAGCACGTTGGGCAGGAGGCGCTCGGTCACGGGACGCTGCGCGTTCTCGCCGGCGAGCCAGTCGAGCGCGCGGTGCATGCTCATGGTGTGCGCGAGATAGTAGTGCGGGATCTCGCGCTTGGCGCGCGCCATCGCGGCTGCGATGGTCTGCCGCAGGCGGCTCGGATCGAGGCGTGACCGCCCCGGCACTGAGGGCCTGGCCGCGACCCCCCCGGCGCGGGCCGCCGCCCCCTCGACGTCCTCGAGCCTCACCGCGCCGCCCGGGCCCGTACCGGTCACGGTGGCCAGATCGACGCCGAGCCTGGCGGCGGCCTGCCGCGCGAGCGGCGTGACGCGCACGCGTGGCGCCGGCGTGGCGCCGAGCGGCGGCGGAGCCGACGGCGGCATCGGCGGCCGCGCCGCCGACGGCGCCGCAGGTATCGGACGAGCGGCCACGGCTGGGGCGACGGCGGCCGGCCCGTCCTCGCGGATGAGCGCGAGGACCGTTCCAGTCGGCACGGTGGCTCCAGGCGCCACGATGATGCGCTCGAGCACGCCGCTCGCGAAGACCTCGACGTCGATCAGGCCCTTCTCCGTCTCGACCTCGGCGATGATGTCGCCGCGGTTGACGTGATCGCCGGGCTGCTTGCGCCACGCGACCAGGGTGCCCGCCGTCATGTCGGCGCCGAGGATCGGCATGACGAACTCAGCCATCGCGCCGCAGCATCGCCCGCGCCGCGGCGGCGATGGTCGCGGCTTGCGGCAGGGCCGCGTCCTCCAGGTGCCGCGCGTAGGGCAAGGGTACCTCGGCGCTGCACACGCGCTGTACCGGCGCGTCGAGATCGTAGAACCCGCGTTCCATGATCCGGGCGCTGACCTCGGCGGCAAAGCTTCCCGTCTGCCACGCTTCGTCGACGATCAGCGCGCGGTGCGTCTTGGCGACCGAGCCGAGGATGGTGGCCGTGTCGAGCGGCCGCAAGGTGCGCAGATCCACCACCTCGGCCTCGATGCCCGTCATGGCGAGCTCGTCGGCGGCCTCCAGCGTCTTGAACAGCGAGCCGCCGTAGGTGATGAGCGTGAGA
>CAYVHH010000468.1:0-5462 GCA_964450175.1 uncultured bacterium
TGGTTGCTGAATACGCCATCTGGCGGGCGCAGCAACGCGGACAGCGTGTCATCTATACGACACCCCTGAAGGCCCTCTCAAATCAGAAATACCGTGATTTACGCGCTCTCTATGGCCTTGATGCTGTTGGTCTGGTCGAGCGCGGCCTTCAAGCCCTGGGCGAGCTTCATCGGGTCGTCATTGCCCCAGAAGTGCATGTAGAAGAGCCGCGGCGTGTCCATGAGGCCATGGTTGTGGATCGCGGTCACGTCGATCCCGTGCTGCCGCAAGGTCTTCGCGACGGCGTTCACTTCCTTGTCGACGAGCACGAAGTCGCCGGTGATCGCCGCTTTGCCGTCCCCTGTCGGCTGGAAGTTCATCACCGTCACCACGCCCATGGCGGGCAACAACGGCTGCCCCATCTCGGTGATCGCCTCTGCGCGCGGGACGGTGACCTGATAGACGCCGCCGCCGATGTCCCGCCCCTGACGGCCGAGCCCCTGCTCGATCTGCTTGATGTCGAGGCCCGGACCGCCGGCCGCTGCGGCGGGCGCCGCGACGCCAAGGGGCGTCCCGCTGGCCGACAGGGCCTGGCGCAGCGCCTTCGCCAGCTGGACCGCGTCGCCGCGGCCCTCGTAGTGCATGTACATGACGTGCGGCGACATCTCGTTCAGATGGTTGTGCACCGCGGTGACCTCGAGCCCGCCGCTGAAGAGCCCCGACATCGCCGCGGGCACCTCCTGATCGAGCAGGACGAGGTCGCCCATCACCATCGCGTGGTCACCCATCTGCTTGAAGGCCGCGTAGGATCCGAGAGCGAATGCCGCTTTGACCGGGACGCCCTTCACGGTGACCGCAAGATCGGTCCGAGGCATCCCGACCCGGAAGACATCGCCGGCTTGCAGCTGGCCGGCCTTGCCGAGCGCTTGTTCCACTGCCTTCCAGTCGGGCTCGGCGGCTCGCGCCACGATCGGCGCGGCGGCGACCACGATGAGACCGAAGAGAACGATGGCGTGTTTCATTGGCTGCTTCCTTTCACACCACGAACATGGAGGTCGTCGAACGCGGTGACCGAATCGGCCTTGGTCCACAGCCCGACGCGTCCGGACTTGAACCGCGGGTCGCGATGATCGAGATACAGCGTGCCGTCGAGCCACGCCTGCATGTGGTCGCCCACCGCCACGAGGCGCACGGTGTGCCACTGGCCGAGCGCCGGAGCTTTCACGGTGGCCGTGGCGAGCTGTCGCCGGCCGCGGTCGTAGGCGTAGAGCCGGAAGTTGTCCTCGAGCGCGTTCGCGCGCACGACGTAGTATTTGCCATCGGTGAACCGAAACACGATGCCGCCCGACGCGTCCTCTTGGCCCGCGATCGGCTTGAACTTCATCGAGACCTCGACGTCACCGTACGGGCCGCCCGGCGCCACGATGACGTTGAACTCGTTCTTCGTCGCTCGCTGCACCAGGACCTTCCTGCCGCCGGGTGCACCGCCCATCTGCTCCACGGCCCACTGCCCGCTGACCGTCGTCCAGCTCCCGATTCCCTGCGTCCCGAGGTCGAACGTTTCATCCGGAACGTTGTCCGGCATCTTGATCTCCGTCGCGCTCGCGAACGCGAGCGCATCGCGCGTCATTCCGTAGGCGCCGAGCGCGGCCAGGACGGCCCTGAACAGGCCTCGTCGCGACATCGTCGGACACTGCATCACGGTGAGCCCACTAGGCCTTCTTCTGCTTCAAGACGGCGTGGAGGCCGTCGAAGATCGCCATGCCGCGCTCCAGCAGATCGTGATCGTCCGGCGTGGCCTCGGCGAGCGCGCGAATGGCCAGATCGACGCCCGTCGACTCGTTGCGCGTGAACTTGCCGTCGTGCAGGTCCGCTTCGTGGACGATCTCCGCGATGAGCTTGACCCGCCGGTCCTTGAGCCCGAACCGCTTGACCAAGGTCTCGAACGTGCAGTCCTCGCCGTGGTGCCCGAAATCCGCACCGAGCACGTCGAAGGGAATGCCCTTGCGCGCGGCGTCGGCCGCGTCGGCAAAAGCAAACTTCGCGTCGGGATCGCAGAAGCGCTTGATGAGCCAGGCCGACGCGATACGGTCGATGTGCGGCCGGGGCCGCGTCACCCAGGTGCTGCCCGGCGTGGGCAGCGACGTGCGGTGGCGCCCGCCCGTCGCGCGTGGGCGCGTCTCCGCCGCCCGCAGGCGCTTGGCCGTCGTCTCCCAGAGCGCGCGGGCGCGCTGACCCACCGGTGCCTGGAGGTGGTCGATCGATTGAATCCGGTCGAGCTCGCGCTTGAGCCCGTCGAGCCTGGCGCGGAGAGCCGCGACCGAGCCGCGGCGGCTCGTGCGGTAGCGATCGAGCTGCGCGAGGATCTCCCGGCAGCCCTGCACGACCGCCTGGTACTCCGGGCTCCGGGCCTTGTGGAACAGCCCGGCGATCTCGTCGTCGGTCATCGTCTCGACGCGGTCGACCCGGAGCAAGGTCGCCTCGCCGCGAAACGACTGGATCTCCTGGACGAGCCACTGGAACAGCTCGGTCGTCTCCGGCGTCTCCGGCAGGATCCAGCCGGCGCCGCGCAGCCGGACGGCGCCCATGCGCTGGAGCTTGCGCCAGACGCCGACGCGGTGCCGGGTCGGCTTGGGTGGCAGGGCCGTGAGGAGCGTCAGCCAGCGCATGTGCCGACAGTAACACTTGCTACATAGCGAGTCAAACGTTACACTCCCCACCGTGAGCTCGGAACAGACCCGCCACCGCGTGCCGATCCGCGATCTCGTCCGGTACTACCTGCGCCTCGGTCTCGTCGGCTTCGGCGGGCCGGTCGCGCTCGTCGGGCAGATGGAGCGCGAGATGGTCGGCGAAAAGAAGTGGCTCTCCCGGGAGGAGATGCGCGAGGGCATCGCCGTCTGCCAATCCCTGCCCGGCCCGCTCGCGATCCAGGTCGGCATCTGGATCTCGTACATCCGCGGAGGCTTCTGGGGAGCGTGGGCGGGCGGCTGGGCGTTCATCCTCCCGAACTTCGTCATCGTGGCCGCGCTGGGCGCCCTCTACGTCCACTTCGGCGGCCTGTCGTGGGTCACCGCGATCTTCTACGGCGTGAGTCCCGCCGTCATCGCGCTGATCCTGCACTCCTGCTACCGCCTGACCAAGCTCGGCATGGACGACTGGCTCCAGTGGCTGCTCGCCGCCGTCGCCTGCGCCGTCACGCTCGCCGTGCGCGCCGAGGTGGCGTGGATCTTCCTCGCCGCGGGCGCCGTCGGGATCCTGTACTACGGCTCGTTGTTCCGGGCGCGCGCGTCCGCCTCCACGACGTCGTCGCTGCTGCTCGGGGTCCCGCTCGTCGCCGGAGTCGGCGCCGACGTTCCCTTGAGCGCCATGCTGGGCAAGCTCTTCACGTTCTTCCTGAAAGCCGGCTCGCTTACCTTTGGCAGCGGGCTCGTGATCGTCCCCTTTCTCGAGAAGGGACTGGTCCAGCAAACCGGGTGGCTCAACGAGCGCGAGTTCCTGGTGGCCGTGGCGATGGGCATGATGAGCCCCGGGCCGGTCGTCATCACCGCCACGTTCGTGGGCTACCTGGTGGCCGGGTTCTGGGGCGCGCTGGTCGCGACGATCGGCATCTTCCTGCCGTCGTTCTTGCTCGTCCTCATCGCGGCCCCGGTGCTAGTGCGTTACCGCACGAACCTCAACGTGCAGGGCTTCATCAAGGGCGCCTACGCCGCGGCCATCGGCACGATCCTGGGCGCCTGCGTCCTGCTCGGTCGGATCGCCATCGGCGACTGGCTCACGGCGCTCGTCACGCTCGTGAGCGTCGTGGTGTTGTTCCGCTGGAAGGTCAGCAATCCCCTGCTCATCGCGGCCGCGGCTGCGATCGGGCTGATCGCGTTCCCTTTGCTCCAGCCGACGTGGGTCTTCGTGAAATAGGAGTCCGGCATGAGCGCTCGCACGATCGCCGACAATTGGAAGGACATCGCGGCCCAGCTTCTGAAAATGGGCGCCACGGCTTATGGCGGCCCCGCGATCATGGGCATCATGCAGGCCGAGCTCCAGGAAAAGCGCCAGTGGGTCTCGAAGGAGCGATTCGTCGAGGGCTTGTCACTCGTCAATATGCTGCCCGGCGCGACGGCAACACAGCTCAGCATCTTTCTGGGCTACGCGCGCGGCGGATGGTGGGGCGGATTGCTCGGAGGGATGTGCTTCGTGGTGCCGGGGTTCGTCGTCTTGCTCGTGTTGACCATGGGCTACGCCGCCCTGGGCGTCACGCCCGTCCTCCGCGGCGCGCTCTACGGGCTGGGTCCGGTGGTCATGGGCATCTACCTCGTCGCCGTCTATCGCCTGGGCCAGGCCGCGATGAGCGCCCGCTCGCAAGTGCTGATCGCCATCGCGGCCGCGGCGGCCACTCTCGCCAGTCCCCTCGGCGTGGCATCGATCCTCCTTCTCGCCGGCGGCGTCGGGCTCTGGGTCTTTCACTCGAGGAAGCTCGGCATGGTGGTCCTCGTGTCGCTCGGGGCGTGTCTTGCCGTCGTTCACGTCATTGCGCGAACGGCAGCCGTTCCCATCGTGGTTGCGGCGCCCGGAGAGCCGACCCCCGCGAGCCTCGTGCAGATCGGAGCGTACCTCCTCAAGGTGGGCGCGCTGACGTTCGGCGGCGGCCTCTCGATGATCGCGTTCATGCAGGAGCAGGTGGTGAGTCAGTTCCACTGGCTCACGCCCGAAGAGTTCATCGACGGGCTGGCCCTCGGCCAGTTCACGCCGGGCCCGATCCTGATGGTCGCGGCCTACGTGGGGTACAAGGTTGCGGGAGTCACCGGCGCCGTGGTCGCCGGCGCGGCCGCGTTTCTGCCGTCGTTCGTCATGATGCTGGCGATTCTCCCGGCGCTCGATCGGGTCAGGAAGCTCATGTGGACGAGGGCGGCGCTCCGCGGCATCTCGCCCGCCGTGATCGGGGTGCTCGCCGTCTCGCTCGTGCGGCTGGCCCCCTATGCCCTACCCGATCTCCTTGCCGTCGCCACCCTGACCGTGACCGTGGTCGTCCTGATGGTGTGGCGTGTGGCGACGCTCAAAATGATGCTCCTGGGAGTCGTCCTCGGGATCGTGCGCAGCCGGCTCTTCTCGCTTCCGGGAGCGAAGGTAGTGCTATCGACCGTCACGCGCGCGTGAGCGGTTCGGAGGGAACCATGGTCACTCAGGGGAAAGTCCTCTTCGTCTGTCTACACGGCTCGGCCAAGAGCCTCATCGCCGCCGAGTACTTCAACCGTCTCGCGGCCTCGCGCGGTCTCGGTGTCCGGGCGACGTCCGCCGGGACCGAGCCCGATGCCGAGATCCCGCCGCGTGTCACGCAGGGACTGCGGGCGGACGGCATCGACGTCGAGGGACGCCGACCCCGACGCCCCACGACGGCTGACGTCGAGGGCGCGCCCGCCGTCGTGACATTTGCCTGCGACCTCGGCGAGCTCGCGGCGCGCGCGCCCCGGATCGAGCGCTGGGACGACGTG
>CAYVHH010000469.1:0-23407 GCA_964450175.1 uncultured bacterium
CCGCCTGAGCGCCATCGCGGCCATTCGCTCCGGCGCGCTGGCGACGAACGCGTCGCCCTGATCGCCGGCGACGGCGAGTGCCCGATCGAACGGCACGCTGCCGAGAAATGGAATCCCGGCCTCGGCGGCGAGCCCGGCCGCGTCGGGCCCCACGAAGAGGCCGGACATGTTCTCCACGAGCCCGAGCACCGGAGCCCGCGTGTTGGCCGCCACCGTGATCGATCGCCTCACGACCAGGTGCGACACGTCGGACGGGATCGTCACGACCACGATTCCCGAGAGCGTCGGGACGAGCGACGCGATCGTCGCGAGCCGGTCGGTACCGGGCGGCAGATCGAGCAGCAAGAGGTCCAGGGATCCCCAGTTCGTATCCGCCAGGAACTCGCGGAGCGCGTTTGCCTCCATGGCGCCGCGCCAGGTGTGCGCCTCGTCCTGAATCGGCGCATCCCAGGTGAGCGGCGCGGCATCGGTCGGCAGCAACAAGTCCATCGACATCACCTTCACGCCCAGGTCCGTGGCCGGCGGCTCGACGACGCCGTCGGCGATGACGAGGCGCCGGCCTCGCACGCCCAGGACCTTGGCCTGCGTCGGGCCGTTGAGATCCGCGTCGAGCACGCCGACCTTCCAGCCGTCGAGGGCGAAGGCGCAGGCGAGGCTTGCCGTGAGCGTCGATTTCCCCACGCCGCCCTTGCCCGAGACGATCGCGACGATCGCCCGCACCGACTCGAGTCGTCGCTTCAGCCGACCCTGCTGGGCTTCGACCTGCCCCGCGATATTCGAGCCGCCGTCGCCGGCGATGTCCTTGTAGCGCTTCACTGAGCCTCCTTCGCCCAGGCCGCGCGACCGATCAGGAGCAGCGCGGCCACGGTGACGATCAGGAAGACGATCGCGCCGGCACGGAAGGTGATCTCACCGCCCCAGGGCGCCGCGATACTCGCGGTCTCCGGGCGGAGCGCCACTCTCAGCACGTGCCAGACCCGCAAGGCCATGAACGCCGTCAGCACTCGCGCGAAGTCGCGCCGCGAGAGGATCCAGCGCTCGAACCACGCTCGACGCCCAGCCAGCAGAAACGGAATCGCCGCGACGAGCACCAGCCCGATGACGATCCACACCACGCCCGCCTGCATCATGCGCCCGCCGCGGACGCCGACTCCCTGCGTGGCGAGATAGAACCCGCCGATCCAGTAGATCACCCCGTAGACCAGGTACGCGCGAGACGCGAGGTGGAACCGATCCATCAGGACGAGGCCCGGAAGCGGGAGCCCCACTTGGAGCGCACATCCGCGAGGAGCTCCTTCGTGATCGTGGTGTCGCCGCGCGCGCGCGCGTAGGCCTCGACCGCCTTGATCACCATCCCGCGCGCGAAGGACGGGATGGCCTGCAGGCGGGCGCGCGCGTCCTCGTCCCACACGAGCTGGTAGTCGACCGGCAGCCCGAACGTGAGCGAGGCCGGCAGATCGATCAAGGTGCCACCGTGCGCGCCCGGCTGGTAGCCGCACGCCGGATCCTCGGCGAGGTAATCGCCGTGGGTCGCATAGGCGCGGCACCGACATCCCCCGCAGATCTTCGAGAACTCGCAGGCGCCGCAGCGCCCGCCGAGCTTCGGGTCGCGCAGGTCATCGAACACCGGCGCGCCGCGCCAGAGGTCGGCGAAGGAGCGCTCGCGCAGGTTGCCGGCGGTGACCGGCATGTACGGGCATGGGGTCACGTCGCCCTCGGGCGTGATGCGGCAGTAGTACTTGCCGGCCGGGCACGAGCCGTGGGCGTAGTTGCGGAGCAGCGGCGACGACGGGTTCATCTCGTAGAGGACCCGGCGAAAGTGCGGCGCGCACTTCGCGCGGATCAGGAGCCCGTCGCTCCGGCCGACCGGCGTCGACCACGGATCCTCGAACCCCTGCGCGCCGCCGGACGGGCGCCGCTCGCCCATTCCGAGCAATGCCCTCACGAACGACGGCGGCCCGCCGCCGACACCCTGAACCCGGGCGAGATAGCTCAGGATGCGCTCGTAAGCCGCCGGGTCGATGTCGGTGAGATTCTTGCCGCGGCCCGTCCTGACCAGGAAGAAGAAGTTCAGCACCTTGGCGCCGAGCTGCCGGGCCAGATCGATCATCGCGGGCACTTCGCCCACGTTCCAATCGGTCACCGACATGTGCAGCGAGAAGTCGAGCCCGGCGTCGGTGAGGACGCGAGTGGCGCGTACCGCGCCGTCCCAGGCGCCCGGAAGGTGCCGAAACGCGTCGTGCTTGGCGCGGTCGGTCGAGTCGAGGCTGATCGAGGCGCCGAGGACGCCGTGCGCTCGCATCGCCTTCGCCTCGCGCTCGCGCAGGAGCACGCCGTTCGTCCCGAGCACCGTCGTGAACTTCTTCTCCGCGGCGTACGCGGCGATCTCCCAGATGTCCTTCCGCAAGAGCGGCTCGCCCCCGGTGAGGATCAAAAAGACATTCGGGTTGACGAGCGCGATCTCGTCCATCACCCGCCGGCACTCGTCAGTCGAGAGCTCGCCGCGCGTATCGGCCCCTGCAAACGCCGACATATAACAATGCGAGCACTCCAGATTGCACCGCTGAGTCAAATTCCACGACACGCTGTACGCCGTGTAGGGCGACGTCGAGCCGCCGCTCATGCTCGAAGCCGTCGACTCGGCAGCGACGGGTTCGGTCACGACCAACGACCGATGACCGCACGTGAGTACGTGCGCGGCGAGATCAGGGTGGACGTGGGAGGCGGGGAGGGGGCGGGGGTGCCTCCCGGGATCCGTGTAGTCAGCGTCGCAGACACACACAGCATGAAAATCAGCGAGACGCGCCGAGCAGCAGTCGGATCCCGGGAGGCACCCCCGCCCCCTCCCCGCCTCCCCCGTCTATCGCGGCTTCTTGCTGGACACGTACCCGGCGATCACCTCGTTCATGGTCTCGCGAGCCTGCCCGATGCCTTCCTCGCAAACGGCGAGATCGATGACCGTTACACCCTTGACAGACGCGACACGCTCGACTTCCTCGCGCGTCATGTCGCGCATGAACCCGGCCGGAACCCGGTTGAGCCGCGCGGTCGCGTCCTCGGTCCAGGCGAAGCCGGTGCCGCTCTCGCTCGACTTGATGCCCGGCAGATCGGCCGGCTCGAACTTCGTCTTGGCGAGCAAGGTATCCCAGCCGGCGCCGAGCTTCTCACGGCCGACCGTCTCCTCGATCATCGGCAGCGCGAGCTGGCAGGTGATGACCGGGATCTTCCGGGAGCGGGCGTACTTCTCGACCCGCGCTTTCGCACGGCGCCGCAGATAGGCATCGGTCACTTCGCGCAGCGCGTCGCGCGCCTCGGCCGACCACTTCACCTGAACGCCCGGCATCGACTCCTCGGCCTCGACGCCGCCCTCCTGGGTCGCGATGGCCTCGACGGCTTCCTTCGAGATGATCTGGAACTTGTCGGGAGCGGCCTTGCACACCGGGCACGTCACGACGGCGTTGGGCCCCTTCACCGTGTAGCCGCAGATGGAGCAGATCGCCGTCGCCGGCTGGGACTCGGCGCGCAGCTTGGCGACCGCCACGTCCTCGGCCAGGATCTGCATGCGCTCGGCCATCCGAGTAGGCATGAAGATCGCCATCGCCTCGTCGATGACCTTGTTGGTGATGACCGTGTGGCCCTGCTCGATCGCGTAGCGCAGGAGCGCGGTCCGAGCGACCCCCTTCACCTGGGGCGGTACCCGCTCCATCCGCGCCTCGGCCTCCTCGGTCCACGAGATGATCTCCTCGGCCTTCACGTCGAGCGGCGGATAGAACTTGCCGCCGGTGAGGAGCACGTTGCACGGCGCCAACCTCAGGATGTTCTCGGTGTTGGAGCCGAGATCGGCCTCGTTCTCGTCCGAGTGCACGCCGACCCGTCCCAGGATGAGGAGCCACGGCTGCTCCTTGCGGGCGAAGGTCAGGATCTTCTCGAAGCACTTGCCGTCGAGCAAGGTGATGGCCAGCTCGACCCCCGCGTCGGCGGCGAGCTTGCGGCCGATCTCGAGGTGCGACTGGTAGATCTTGGCGAGCCCCGTGTCGATGATCTCCTCGTGCAGCTGCTCCTGCTCCTTGAAGCGGAAGATCTTCGACGCCTTCTCGTTCAGCACGCCGACGATGCCGTTGAACATCGCGTAGTGCAGGTACGGATCGTAGACGGCGACAGCTTGCAGCGGCCGATGGAGCGCCGCCGCGAGCGCGATGCCGAGCTTGAGGCCGTTGAACGACTGCGGCGAGCCGTCCAGGCACACGACGATCGCGCCTTCCCGATCCTTCAGCGCGTCGGCGTTCCGTACGATCAACGTGTCGCGGCTCACCCGGCGGACGAAGCGCTCGGTGACCGAGCCGATCTGGCTGTCCTTCACCGCGCCCATGCCGAGGGCGCCCATAACGATCAGGTCGTAGTCGGAGGCCAGCGTGTCCTCGATCAGGACCTTGTAGTGCTTGCCGTCGATCATCTTGGGCTCGAAGTCGAGCCCGGCCTCTGCGGCCTTCTTCGCCATCACGTCCAGATACGACTCGGAGATGAGCTGCAGGCCCATCGCGATGAGCGAGTCGTGGATCTTACGCTGGCGCTCCAGCTCGTTCTCGTCCTTGTACTCCTCGGGTAGCGTGTACTCCATCTGCTTGAACCGGTAGTCGTGCAGCCGCGCCGCGTACACGTGCACGCCCGTGAGCCTGGCGCCGAACGATCGGCCCAGCTCCACCGCCAGGTCGATCGCGCGGTTCGAGCAGTCCGAGTTGTCCACCGGTACGCAGATGTGCTTGAACATGAAGTCCCCCTCTATCTATACGCGCGCCTCGGCGGCGGGGCCCCAGCCCCGCGACGGCCTGCATCGCGCACTACGATCGCTCTACGCGCGCCTCGGCCGGCGGGGCCCCAGCCCCGCGACGGCCTGCAGCGCGCACGCCCGAATGCCTGCTACTTCAGCTCGAAGTCGACCGTCACGGTCGACCCTGGCGCGACCGTGATCGCGCGCCTCACGATCCGCGGCTCGTCGTATGTCGGCCGCCCGTCCTTGTCCGTGCCCCTGGGCCGGAAGCCGGCGTGCCACATCGAAACCTTGTAGGTGCCCGGCGGGACGTCGGTGATGGTGAACGTGCCCTTGTCGTCGGTGACGGCGAAGTACGGGCTGTCGTGCACGATCAGCCACGCGGACATGTGCGGATGCGCGTCGCACAGCACGCGGATCACGCCCGGGCGCTTGAGATACTTCGTGACCTCGATCATCTGGCCCTTGGTCGGCAGCGCGACGTTGAACGCGGTCGGCGCGCCGAGAAAGCCGTGGGTGTTGTGGAGGATCGGATCGGAGTTCCGGATCGACACCCTATCTTTCCATCCGACCGCGGTCACATGGCTCACGAAGACGCACTGGCTGTTGTCCAGCACGACCTCGCCCCCGCCCTTCTTGCCGTGCGTCACACCCTCGACCAGCACGACGCCGCCCTTGACGCCCTTGCCGGCGGAGAGCACGAGTGCCTCCGACGCCTTGCGCTCACCGCACACGTCGCGGTTCTTGTTGACGGGAATCGGGACGAGCTTCGGAAGCACGCCGACGAACTTCACGGTGCCGGTGATCGTGCCGCCGTCCTGGACGGTGACGACCTCGTAGGCGCCGGCCGGCGTCGCGACCAGGATCAGGAGGCCGAAGGCCGCGGCGGCGGTCAGGACTCGCTGTTGAGCGACCACTCCAGCGCGAGCCAGAAGCTCCGGCTGTAGCGGAAGAACCACAGCGGGAACAGGACGACGGTCGGCACGAGCACGAGGAGCTGGTCCCGGGTGGAGAGCCCGAACTCGCCCCACAGCAGGAAGAACCCGCCGACCGCGATGAGCGTCGTCACCGCGTAGTTGATGTAGATCGCGCCGACGAAGTAGCCCTGCGCCCGCTCGAACCGGAGGCCGCAGAGCGCACACGACTCCGCCATCCGGAACCAGCCGCGGAAGAGCGGCGTCGCCCCGCAACGAGGACAGCGCAAGCGGATCGCCCGGCCCAGGGCCCGCGTGACGCGGTCGACCAGTCGCTGCGACTCCATCGCTCACGCTGCCGGACTCAGGGCAGCGCACTCAGTGCTTCGCGGGCTCGGTCGTCGCCGCCTTGACGTCGGCCGTCCGCTTCATGACGGCGAAGCCGTCCGGGAGCAGCACGAAGATCAGCAAGGTGGCGATCGCGAGAGGCGTGATCGCGACCAGGCCGAGCGTCCGCGTCTCGAACTTGAGGTGCATGAAATACATGGCGACCATCGTCGCCTTGGCGAGCGCCAGGGCGCAGAGCATCACGCCGATCGTGAATTTTGCCAGCGGCATGTAGATCACCGCGATCTCGACCACGGTGAGGATCGCCAGGTACCAGAAGATCGCCATGTAGTTCGGATGTTTGTGCTCGCTCGTCGCCATCGCTTCGACCCCCTACAGGAGGTACATGAAGGTGAACACCATGATCCAGACGAGGTCGACGAAGTGCCAGTACAGGCCGGCGATCTCGACCGCGTTGTAGCTCGCGGCCGGCGCCGGACGCCGCGCCACGACTCTCAAGATGGAGAGCAGGTAGACGACGCCGCCGGTCACGTGCAAGCCGTGGAAGCCAGTCACCAGGAAGAACGAGGTGCCGAACAGCGAGGCGCCCCATGGATTACCGTTGATGTGCAGGCCGCGATGGATCAAGTGCGTCCACTCGTAGGCCTGGAGGCTGACGAAGATCGCGCCGCCGAGCGCCGTGTAGAAGAGATAGTTCTGGGCCCGGCCCTTGTCTCCCTTGCCGAGCCACTCGAGCGCCTTCACCATCGTCACGCTCGAGCAGATCAGCAGGAAGGTCATCAGCGCGGTCAGGTTGATGCCGAGGACGGCGTAGGGTGACGGCCAGTCGGCGCTGGTCGCCCGCATCGCGCCGTAGCCGGCGAGCAAGGTGCCGAAGCCGACGGCGTCGCCCGCCAGGAAGATCCACATCCCGAGCTTTCCCCAGCTCTCTGGGGTGACCGGCGATTCGGCGGGCTCGACCGCCCCGTGTATCGCGGCTGCCTGACTCATGTCGTCTCCTTGATGATCTGAGGATCTTCCGTGGCGCCGAAGTAGGCGTGATATCCGAGGATGCCGGCGATCGCGACGATCAGACCGAACGGCAACAGGATGAGGCCGAGATAGGGCCAGTTGTACGTCCGATCTCCGAACGGCGAGCTGATGCAGGTGGCGCACGCCAGTGCCGCCCTCGGCGTCACGACCGACGCCAGCCCGGCCAGCGCCATGACTTTCATACGAGGTAGACCGCCACGTAGAGAATCGGCCACAGCGCGACGACGAAGTGCCAGTAGATCGCGCAGGCGCGCACGCCGCCCCCGGGGCCGTCGACGAAGCGGCCGCGGGCGGTGAGCACGGCGGTGACCCCCACCCAGACGACCGCCGCGGTCACGTGCGCGGCGTGCGTCCCGATCACGGTATAGAAGGTCGTCCCGTAGGCGCCCGATCCCATCGTGAGCCCGTAGCTGACGAGGCGAATCCACTCGTAGCCCTGCACGAGCAGGAACACGGCGCCGAGCCCGCCGGCGATCAGCAGGCGTTGCACGAGCGCCCTCGTGTCGTGCCGGTCGAGCGCGCGGATTGCCGCCGCCATGGCCACGCTCGAGGCGAGCAGCACCAGCGTGTTGACGCCGGTCACGCCCACCGGCAGACGCGGCTGGAGCGGAGGCGGCCACTGCACGGCGGTGATCCTCAGGACGAGAAACGCCGAGACGAGGCCGCCGAAGAACATGACCTCGCCGCAGATCAGGAACAGCATCGCGAGCCGGACGTTGTCGAGCAGCGGCCGTCGGGGTCCGGGCTCGCGCTCGAAGCCGTCGCCGCCGCCGGTCGGCGGTGGAGGCGGCGGGACGTGTCCGTTGGCCCGCCGCGGGCGCTCGACGGTGACCGTCGTCACCAGCGAATCCCGACCAGGAACGAGGAGACGACGAGCGCTCCGACGATCGTCAGGATGATGCGCAGAATCTGCCGGTTCTTCGCGTCGCTGGTCATACCTTGTCGAAGGCGAGCAGCGCTAACAGGATTGGCAGGTAGAGCAGGGACGCGTACAGGACCCGCCGGGCCGAGGTTTGCGACGGCGACAGCGCCTGACGGGTGCCGAGCGCCACGAAGGCCGCGCCGAGCACGAACGCGCCGACGAAATAGATCGGGCCGGCCAGGCCGATCAGGGTCGGCAGCAGGCTGACCGCGAGCAGCGCCAGGCACCCGGTGACGATCTGCCGCTCGGTCGACGTCCCGTCCGCGTCGACCACGGGCAGGAGGCGCACGCCGGCGCGCGCGTAGTCGTCACGGTAGAGCCGCGCGATCGCGAGCGTGTGGGGCAACTGCCACAGGAAGAGGATCCCGAAGAGGACCCAGGCGCCGAGGCCGAACCCTTCGCGCGCCGCGACCCACCCGGTCACCGGGGGGAGCGCGCCGGGCACTGCACCGATGATCGTGCAGAGCGGGGTCCGGAGCTTGAGCGGCGTGTAGGCGAAGAGGTAGAGCACGGTCGTCGCCGCGGTCACCAGGAGCGCCAGCCCCCCGACGAACGCGCCGAGGTAGCCGAGGCCGGCAACCGTCACCGCAGTGGCGAAGAGGAGCGCCTCGAGCGGCGAGAGGCGGCCCTCCGGAAGCGGCCGCACGCACGTCCGGGCCATCCGGGAATCGACGTCCCGCTCCCAGTACTGGTTGAGCGCCAAGGTGCCGCCGGCCGCCAGCATGGTTCCGATCAGCAGATGCACGAGCCGCACGTAGTCCGGGGCGCCGGTCAGCCCGACGTAATAGCCGACGACGGTCGTCACCAGCACCATCAGGACGACGCGAGGCTTCGTCAGCGCGACCAGATCGGCGGCGACGCGGCGGCGCTCGCGCGCCAGCCCGACGACGACCGCGTCCGTCGCGACACGCGCGGTTTCGAGCGTGGGTGGAGTCATGAAAGCATCCCTGCGGAATTAGGTTGACCGGGCGCTGCGGAGCCGGCCTGCACGCGACTCGGGCTCACGGTCTTCTCCCCGGCAGCCACCCTCACCGCCAGGACGACGGTGGCCGCCAGAATCAGACTGCCGACCAGCCGGTGCGCGACCGGCAAGGCCGTTACCGTCAGCTGCTCGCCGGGAATCCAGATCGGTGAGAACCGCACGAGGAAGCTGCCGATGCCGAGCAGCAGCTGGATGCCGAGCAGTAGGGTCACGAGGCGCGACATCGGCGTCGCCACCGCGTCGCCCGTCCTCCGCAGCTGCGCGGCGACGATCGGCACCAGAATGAACACGAGCACGGCGCCGGCCAGATGCAGGTCGATGCGTCCGGCGTGAGTCAAGAGCGCACCGAATACGATCTGCACGTAGACTAACGCCGCGGCCAGCACGGCCAGGCCCTTGAGCGCGGGCTCGACCGGCGCTGCGGCCACGCGTCCGCGCTGAGCCGTCAGCAGGACGATCACCGCGAGCAGCGCGAAGAACGCCTGGGCGAGGCATCCGTGGAAGATCGCGAGCGTGTCCTCGAGGAGGACGACGCGGAGACCGCCCAGCACGCCCTGCGCGACGACGGCGGCCACGGCGACGAGCCCGAGACGCCGCAGCCGGCCTCCTTCACGCCAGAGCGCCGCGGCCAGGGCCAGGGTGAGCACGCCGACGAGCGCGCCCATCAACCGATGGCTGTGCTCGTAGAGGATGCCGCCCACCATCCGCGACCAGGGGAAAAGCACCATGTTGTAGCCGAACGTGTTCGGCCAGTCGGGCACCGCCAGGGCCGCGCCCGTGTTCGTCACCAGTCCCCCGAGGACGATGAGGACACACGTCGCGGCCAGGGTGGCCAGCGCCAGACGATATGCCACCGGTCGCCCTCTCGATCAGTGCCGCCGCGCTCCGGGCGCCCCGACGGGGGCCGCGGTTTGCGGCAGGAAGTCTTCACGCGATTCCGGTGAGCTGTACTCGTACGGGCCGCGATAGACCGTCGGCAAGGTCGGGCCCCAGTTCAGGTGCGGCGGCGGCGACGGCGCCGTCCACTCGAGCGTGTTCGAGTTCCAGGGGTTCAGGGGCGCCTTCTTGCCGGCGAACAGCGACCAGAAGAAGTTGATGACGAACGGAATCTGCGAGACGCCCAGCAGGAGCGCGCTGTACGTGATGAACACGTTCCAGTGCTGCTGGTGCTGCAGGAACTCGTACTGCATCGGGTTGTAGATGCGGCGCATGTGGCCGCCGACCCCGATGATGTGCATCGGGAAGAACGTCATGTTGAAGAAGACGAACGTCGGCCAGAAGTGCAGGTGGCCGAGCGCGGTGTTCATCATGCGGCCGAACATCTTCGGGAACCAGAAGTAGATCGCCGCGAACGCGCCGAAGATCGAGCCGCCGAACACCACGTAGTGGATGTGCGCGACGATGAAGTACGTGTCCTGGAGGAAGATGTCGACCGGCGTCGCAGCCATGAAGATGCCCGAGAGCCCGCCGATGACGAACATCGAGACGAACGCGAGGGCGTTGAGCATCGGGACCGTGAACTGGATCCGAGCACCCCACATCGTGCCGAGCCAGTTGAACGTCTTGATGGCCGAGGGTACCGCGATGATCATCGTGGTGACGGTGAAGGCCATCCCGAGCGCCGGGCTCATGCCGCTGACGAACATGTGATGTCCGTAGACGATCCAGGACAGGAACGCGATGCCGATCATCGAGAACGCCATCGCGTGGTAGCCGAAGATCGGCTTGCGGCAGAACACCGGCAGGATCTCGGAGGCGATGCCCATCGCCGGCAGGATCAGGATGTAGACCTCCGGGTGGCCGAAGTACCAGAACAGGTGCTGCCACAGGAGCGGCTCGCCGCCGCCGGACGGCCGGAACCAGCTGGTGCCGAGGGTGCGGTCGAAGAGCAGCATCGCGACACCCGAGGTGAGCACCGGAAGGGCCAGCAGCAGCAGGATCGCCGTGATGAAGAGCGACCAGATCACGAGCGGCATGCGGAAGAGTCGCATGCCCGGCGCCCGCATGTTGACGATCGTCGTGATGTAGTTGATCGACCCCATCATGGAGCCGATACCCATGATGAACAGGCTGATGCACCAGATGTTCTGGCCCCAGTTCACGCCGGTGTACGACGGCACCGCCGAGAGCGGCGCGTAGGACGTCCAGCCGGCGGCCGCGTGACCGCCCTCCACGAAGAAGCCGGAGAGCATGATCAGGCCGGCGCAGAACGTGACCCAGAACGAGAGCATGTTGAGGAGCGGGAACGCCATGTCGCGCGCCCCGATCATCAGCGGGATGCAGAAGTTGCCGAACGACCCCGCCAGGATCGGCATGATCACGAAGAAGATCATGATCGTGGCGTGCATCGTGAAGGCCATGTTGTAGGTGCCCGGCTCCAGGATGCCGCCCGTTTCCTTGAGGATCCCGCCGAGGCCGGGCACGGCCGTCTCGGGCCAGGCGAGCTGCCAGCGCACGATGAGCGCGAGCAACCCTCCCAGGATCATCATGAAGAGCCCCATGAACAGGAACTGCCGCGCGATCATCTTGTGATCGGTCGAGAAGATGTACGTCCGCACGAAGCCGAGCTCATGATGGCCGGCGTGCACGTCGTGCGCGTGAGCGGTCGCGCTGGAGGCGCTCATTTCTTGGCTTTCCCCTCTTTCTTAGGCTCGGCCTTGGGTTCTTCCGGCTTGGCCTCGGCCGCGGCAGGCGCCGCCTCCGCCGTCAAGTTCTCGGCGGCCCACTTTCCGTACTCCTCGGGCGTGTGCACGTAGATCCAGCCCCGCATGCCCGAGTGCCCGAAGCCGCACAGCTCCGCGCACGGCCACTCGTACTTGCCGGGCTTCGTCGCGTCGAACCACGCGCGAATCTCATGGCCGGGTACGGCGTCCTGCTTGATCCGGAACTGCGGGACGAAGAAGCTGTGGATGACGTCCTGCGACTTGAGGATGACGCGGACGACCTTGTTGACCGGGACGTGCATCTCGTCGAGCAGCATCTTGTCGTCCCCGGTGCCGAACTTCCCGTCGGCGCCCGGATAGGTCACCTGCCAGTTGAACTGCTTGGCGGTGACTTGCACGACGAAGTCCGTGTCGGGCATCGTCATCTTGATCTTCGACCACGCCGGCACGCTGAGCAGCGTGAGGATGACGAGGATCAGCGCCGGCACCACCGTCCACACGATCTCCAGAGTGGTGTTGCCGTGCGTGTAGCGCGCCTTCCGCCCCGGACGATCCCGGTACATCACGAGAAACACCAGCATCGTGACGAAGACCAGGATGGCCGTGACGCCGGTGATGTAGTAGATGAGATGAAACAGCCAGTCGATGTCCCGGCCGTAGGTCGAAACGTTCTCCGGCAGCCACCAGTCAAGCATGCTCGCAGAGCCTCCTGGCTCTTACTTCTTCATCTCGATCGCAACCTTCGTTGCCTGCCCGGCTTTGACCTCGACCTCTTTCGTCTGCTTGCCGAGCGTCTCGTGCCATGCCTCGACCGTGTACTTGCCGGGCGGCACGTTCTCGATCTTGGTGGTGCCGTCGGCGCCGGTCACGCCGAAGAACGGATTCGGCATGACGGCCACCCACCCGAGCATCCAGCTGTGGACGTCGCAGGTGAGCTTGATCATCTCCGGCTTCTCGAACTTCTCCGCCATCACCTTCTTGAACTTCGGCTGCGCCTTGTTGATGGACGGATTCACCGTCGAGTACGTATGGATGTTGTGCAGGATGTCGTCCGAGTTCTTGAGGTCCATCTCGCCCGGCATCATCGCGGTGACGTGCGGCACGAACTTGCAGCCGTGCTGATCGACGGTCGTCTTCACGGGGCTCGGCGCGCCGCCCTTGGCGCCCGGCACGGACACGACGGCGTTGGCCAACCCCTTGTTCGCGCCGACGACGACCTTCTCGATCGTCGCCTCGGTCCCGCACTTTTCGGTGTCCTTGTTCACCTTGAGCTTCTCGACGACCGGCGCACCGGCATACGTCACCGTCGCCTCGATCGTCCCGCCGCCCTGCGCTCCGGCCGGTCCGGGGCGGGTGGCGACGAAGGCGACGCCCGTCACGAGCGCGATCGCCAGAAGCGTTCCGATTACCTTACGCATTGCCCTTGATCCTCCTGAGTTCGGGTCATGCCCGTCTATTCGCAACTCGCACTACGAGCAGCATCACCGCCAATGTGAGGATGGCTACGACTGGAGGAATGACGAAACGGCGGCTCGACTGCGGCTCCTCCAGGCGCAGATAGTACCATGATGTCAGCGACATCCGCGTACCGCTCTCCCCTGCTCCGCCGTCCCACGCCTGGAACGCGACCGGCATGAACACCGCGGGCGTGAACGTCGGGCGCGTGGCCTCCTTCGACACCAGCGGGCGCTTCATCACGAGGCGGTACTGGCCGTTCGCGTACACCGCCTTGCCGGCCGCTTCCCCACCCTGGATCGCCGCGATCTTCGTCGGACCGTTCGCGGTCGACTCCGTCACGCCTTTGCCGTTCTCCCAGCGCAGCAGATAGACGGCGTCCGAGGCGTCGCCCATCAGGAAGTACGGCCGCTCGGTACCGGACGAGGGCTGCGGAGGGAACTGCAGCGAGATCGCGTCGGCGAAGATCTTCTTCGCGGGATCGTCGGTCGACTGGGTCGGATCGTCCCACGTCAGATGGAACGCGATCTCCTTGTCGTTGTAGACGGCGCGGATCGAGACGAGGTCGATCGACGGATTGAAGTTCCGCGGGTCGACGATCACCTGGCCCATGAGCGGGATGTTGTTGGGCGTGAGCTTCTTCCACAGGTCGGCGTTCGGATCGTCGGGGATCGCGTCCGTGACCGCGGTGACCGTGACCAGGGTCGCGTAGTGCGGCGAGTCCGGGCCGAGCGACAGGATGAAGTTCGTGAGATGCCAGATGTCTTCGGGCTTCTCGACGCTGTCGATGAACGACGGCATCGGGGTGCCGAGCACCCCGGCGGCGAGCCGCGTGGCGATCTCGGTCCGGGTCGGACCGCCGCGGAACGTCCACCGCTTGGTCAGATTCGCGGGCGGAATCGGATGCCCCCACTCGTCCTTCAGCTCCGCGCGCGACGGACCGTCGGCGCGTCCCTCGGCGCCGTGGCACTTGTGGCACTCGATCGCCTCGAACATCTCCTTGCCGCGCTTGATCGACTCCGCCGACGACGCGACCTCCTTGGGAAGCTCGAGCTTCTTGGGGACTTCCTTGAACTTGTCCGCCGCGAACGCCTTGATGTACGCGACGAGGTTCCAGCGGTCCTTCTCGGAGAGCACGGCCCACGACGGCATCGAGGTCCCGGGCATCCCGTCTGTGATGATGCGGAAGAGGTCCTGGTCCGACGGCGCCTTGTTGGCGGTCGTCCGGATCTTGTAGATGCCCGAGGTGAAGTCGCGCGGTTTGGGCATCAGGAGCTCGGCGGCCGGTCCTTTGCCGTCGCCCTTTTCGCCGTGGCAGCCGATGCACTTCAGCTCGTAGACGGCTTTGCCGGCGTTCGCGTCGCCGGCTTGTGCGCGAGCAAGCGCGGGCCAAGCGAAGACGAGCGCGACGACGGCGGCCAGCCCAGCGGCGGTCCTCAATGCGTCGTCTCCCAGCGCCGCGGCTGCTGACCGGTCGCGTCGTAGAGGTACATGATGACCTGCCAGATCTGCTCCTCGGTCAGGCGGTCCTCCCAAGGGGGCATGACCGAGTTCCAGGGCGTCGACTCCTTCGGCAATCCGGGACCGCCCTTGGCGATTCGCCAGAAGAGGAAGGCCTCCTGGAGCATCGCGATCGTGCCGGGATCCTGGAAGTTCGCCGGCGGCGGGTTGAAGCCGTACGCGAAGTGGCCTTTCCCGTCCAGGTTGTCGCCGTGGCAGTACACGCAGTTGCGGATGTAGGTCTCTTCTCCCGCCGCGACGTGCTTCTTGAAATTCGCCTGGTCCTTCCGCAGCGGGTTGTCTAGGCCCGTGATCTGGATCTCCTTGCCGCGGAACTGGATCGACCCGGGTGGCGCCGGATGGACGGCCCGCAGCTCCGGCGGCGCCTGCGGCTTGGCGGCGGCCTGCGTGTAGGCGTAGTAGCCCAGCAGGAGCGGCACGATCACCAGGAACGCGAGCCGCGTGAGCTTCTTGTCGGGCGCGACCAGGGTCGACCGGATCGGCCGCATGAAGTCACGCCACGAATCGGAGTTGGACGAGACGTAGACGAGTACCGCCAGCAGCACGATCGTCATGTAGAGCGTGAACACGCTCCACGGTGCCGGCGGCTGGATCCCGAAGCGCAGGATCACGAAGGCGAGCACGAGGATGAGGACCGCCTGGGCGAAGCGCGAGCGAAGGAGATTCATGCGGTCACTTGAGCGTCAGCAGGAACGAGACCAGGTCCATGTACTCCTTCGCCGTCAAGGTTTGCCCGAACATCGGCGGCATCACGCCCTTCGGGAAGCCCGCCACCGTCCCGGAGCCGGCCGGATCCAGGATCTTCTTCATGATGTAGTCGGGTGTCTGGATCTTGGCGATCTGCGAGAGATCGGGACCGACCGGCGAGGCGCCGATCTTCCCGGCCTTGTGACAGGCGATGCAACCGGCCTTCGTCGTGAACACGACTTCGCCCGCCTTGGGGTCGCCCGGCAGCTTCACCTCGGCCGGCGCCCCGCCGGCGGCCGACGCGCCCGCGGTCTTCGGGATGTCGTCGAGCGTGACGTCGGGCGTACCGCCCTGCGACTCCAGGAACGCCGCGAGCGCCCAGAGCTCGGAACGGTTGAGCGCGATCGGCGGCTTGTCGATCTGCGGCATGATGTTCGGGTAGCCCTCGACGAGGTACGCGCCCGGCTGCAGCAGCGACTCGATGATGTATTGCTTGGCGGTGAGGCCCGGCTTCGTCTTGCCCGCGCGGGCGCCGATGCCCGCCAGGTCGGGCGCGCGGGTCCCCTTCTGGCCGATGCGATGGCAGATCTCGCACGTGCCCTTGGTGTGGAAGATCTCCTCGCCGGCCTTCACGAGCTGAGCCGTCGTCACGTTGCCGCCCTCGAGTGAGAGCTCGGCGGGGGGCTTGGACTGGATCTGCGGAATCGAGTTCGCGTAGTAGGTGTAGCTGCCCATCACGAGCAGCGCGAACGCACCGACCTTCACCGCGACCGGAAGTCGCATTTTATGGGAGAAGGGGGCTCCGCGCCCCTCTCGGCTCCCCCGCCGAGGCGTCGCTGCCGCCGGCGATGACCGGCGCCGCGTGGCCGTGCGCCTCGGCTTTGCCCTTCTCGCCGAGACCGCCGAGCCAGAAGATGAACAGCACGAGCGCGAAGAACGCGATGGTGACCACGGTGATCATATTGGCGGCGTACCCGATCGCCGGCGTGGCGGCGTCGACCGAGGTGTCGCGCATGACGCCATAGACGTGCCAGTGCTGCCGGATGCCCGACCGGGCGAAGCCCATCAGGCCCATGAGCCAGGTGAAGGTCACCGCCAGCAAGATCAGCACGTACTGCGAGCGCGGCGCGATCGTTCCCCAGCGGATCGCGCCGGTGGAGCGCGCGCCCTTGAACATCGGAATATCGATCGCCATCACGACGAAGATCGCCCCGAGCACCGCGAGCACTTGATACACCGAGAACCCGATTCGCACGAGCGACTCGACGAAGTAGCCGTACACGCCGAAGAAGATGACGACGGCCGCCGCCACGCCCAGGGCGGCCCACTGGATCGCCATGCCGGTGGTGGCCCACGACTTGATCGAGACGCGGTTGGCGCGTCGGTAGAGCACGAAGGACAGGAACGTCGTCAGGATCATCATGTTCACGGCGGTGTTCTTCGCGGACATGACGCCGAGGAAGCCCAGCAGCGGATGGTGGGTGCCCCCCATCGCGCGCGCCTCGTCGAGCGTGATGACCATCGAGCGCGGCGTCGCCCAGACCATGAAGCCGAACGCGAGGATGCCGATCAGCATCGGGACGTAGCGACGATAGCGCTCCGAGCCCGGGATGCGCTCCATGCCGAGCCACAGATAGTAGTTCGAGCCCATGAAGAGCACGCCGATCAGGATCGCCTGGATGATCCAGAGCCAGGACATGAAGCCGCCCATCATCGTGATGCCCATGGTCTGGTTGAACGCGTAGATCTCGCGCCCCAGGTAGTAGCCGGCGAACGGCAGCACGATGAAGGCCGAGAGCGCCACGAAGTTGCCGATGTACCCCATCCAATCGTAGCGGGCGCGCTCCTCGTCCGTCTTGGCGCCGAGGAAGCGGAACGCCGCGTAGGCGGCGCAGATCGTGCCGCCGAACACGATGTTGGCGATGAGCCGGTGGATGTTGATCGGCATCCACGTGAAGTTGTCGATCGCCGCCCACACCGAGCCCTTCAAGGCGCCGGAGTCGTCGATGCCGGCGGGCGACATCATGAACGTCACCCAGGAGTTGGCGACCAGGAGGATCGCGGTCCCGAAGAGGTTGGAGAGCACGCCGAGGCTGACGTGGATCCATTTGCGGGAGCCGCTGAGCCAGTCCCAGCCGTAGTACCAGATGTAGACGGTGAAGGTCTCGGCGAAGAACAGGCCGGCGTACACCCCGTACGTGGGAAAGAAGATCGACGTCATGTAGGTCCAGAACTTCGGGTAGTAGCCGATGAACAGGAACAGGAGGAGCGCGCCCAGCAGCGCCGTCGTCGAGAACGCGGCGAATGTCAGCTTGACGAGCTCGTGCGAGAGCCAGTCGTACTGGCCGTCACCGGTGCGCCAGCCGATGATCTCGATGATGACGGCGAAGATCGGCACGCCCAAAATGAAGGCCGCGAAGTTCAGATGGAGCTGGGCGACCGCCCACACCGCCAGCCGCGAGCCGATCAGCGGGAACGCGCGGTAGGCGGGCTCTTTGGCCGCGTCCTGGGCCAGCGCCGGCAGCGCCGAGAGCAGGGTGAGGAGCGCCACCACTGCCAGAGCCGTCCAGGCGCTCCGGCGGACCGCACGGCGCTTCTCCGCGTCGACTACCGAACCAGAAACTCGCAACGGTGTTGGTGGACCCTCGCGAGAGACGAGCTTGTTCTCACTTTCACAGGAGCGATCAGGGCCAACTTTTAGGCCAAAGGGCTTGAAGTGTCAAGCGAAAAGAGGCTGGATGTTTGACTCTACCGCCCCCCAACGCTAGCATGACGAATGGGGATACGAATGAGGCCGCGGCTCAACCAGCGCATCCAGTTCTCGCTGGCCTACGTGCTGGTCGCGGCCATGGTCCTTCTCCTGCTCCAGTCCTGGCTGCAGGCCCCACGCACGGTCGAGATCCCGATGTCGAAGTTTCTCGAGCTCGTGCGCGGCGACAAGATCGAAAAGGTCGCGCTGACCGAGAAAGAGATTCGGGGGATCGCCAAGCCCGACGCGCTCCCCACCCCACCCAGCGGCCCGGGTGATCGCCTCCGCCAGTGGCTCGGCTCGGACGCCGAGGTCCGGGTCTTCACCGTCACCCGCATCCCGGGTGTCGACGAGGCACCGCTCGTCGCCGAGCTCGAGCGCCACAAGGTCGAGTTCACGGGCCGGATCGAGTCGACGTTCGTCCGCGACCTCTTCTTCGGCTGGATCATTCCGCTCGGCGTCATGGTCGGGATCTGGATGTTCCTGATGCGGCGCGTGGGCGGAGGTCCCACGCAGGCCCTCTCGTTCGGGCGCTCCAAGCACAAGATCTTCGATCGCAAGGAGCTCAAGACGACGTTCGGCGACGTCGCCGGAGTCGACGAGGCCAAGGCCGAGCTCGTCGAGATCGTCGACTTCCTGAAGAACCCGAAGAAGTACCAGCGCCTCGGCGGTCGCATCCCGAAAGGCGTGCTGCTCGTGGGTCCCCCGGGCACCGGCAAGACCCTGCTGGCGCGAGCCGTGGCCGGCGAGGCGGACGTGCCGTTCTTCACCTTGTCCGGCTCGGAGTTCGTCGAGATGTTCGTCGGGGTGGGCGCCGCGCGCGTCCGCGACCTCTTCGAGCAAGCCAAGGACAAGGCCCCCTGCATCATCTTCATCGACGAGCTGGATGCGATCGGCAAGTCGCGGGCGGGCAGCACCGGGTTCATCGGGGGTCACGACGAGCGCGAGCAGACCCTGAACCAGCTCCTGGCCGAAATGGACGGTTTCGACTCGTCGAAGGGCGTCATCCTCGTGGCCGCGACAAACCGCCCCGAAGTGCTCGACCAGGCGCTCCTGCGGCCGGGTCGCTTCGACCGCCAGGTCGTCGTCGACAAGCCCGACCTGAGAGGCCGCGAGGCGATCCTGAGATTGCACGCTCGGGCGGTGGTCCTGGCTCCGGGTGTCGACCTCGGCGTGATCGCGGCGCGCACGCCGGGCTTCGCCGGCGCCGACCTCGCGAATATCGTCAACGAGGCGGCGCTCCTCGCTGCGCGAAAAGAGAAGGTCGCCGTGGAGATGGCCGACTTCGAGGAGGCGATCGACCGCGTCGTGGCCGGACTCGAAAAGAAGAGTCGCGTGCTCTCCGAGAAAGAGCGCGACATCGTCGCGCACCACGAGATGGGCCACGCGCTGGTCGCGACGTCCGTCGCGAACGCCGATCCCGTGCACAAGGTGACGATCATCCCGCGAGGAATCGCCGCGCTCGGCATGACCTATCAGCTGCCGACCGAAGAGCGCTTCCTGATGACCCGGAGCGAGCTCGAAGACCGGATCGCCGTGCTCCTGGGCGGACGCGTCGCCGAAGAGCTCGTCTACGGCGAGGTCTCGACCGGCGCGCACAACGACCTCGAGCGGGCCAGCGAAATCGCGCGGCTCATGGTGACCAAGTACGGGATGTCCGAGCGTGTCGGGCTCGCGACGTTCGGCGAGCACACGCCGCTCTTCCTCAAGGGCACGGGAATGGGCGGCGAGCGCGAGTACAGCGAGGAGACCGCCCGGACGATCGACGCCGAGATTCGCTCGATCCTCGACCGTACCCACGACCGGGTCCGGGGCATGTTGACGACGAAGAAGGCCATCCTGATCTCGGCGGCTCAGGAGCTGAAACGGACCGAGACCCTGGAGGGTGAGCGACTCCGTCGGGCCCTCGCCGGTGAGAGTACGATGGAGGCGACGCGATGATGCAGCTCAGGCGGAGGACCTTCTTCGCAGCGGTTGCGGTCGCCCTGGCGGTGGGCGCCGCTCTGGGAGTGTACTCGGCGACGCGAGCGGAGCTGCGGCGTCCCCTGCTCGAGGCGCAGGCGCCCGTGACTCCCATCCCCGTTGTTCCCGTTCAGATGCCGCCTCAGGGCGGCACCTTCGCGGCGATCGCGGACGCCATCAAGCCGGCCGTGATCAACATCACGGTATCCCGGTCGGCCGTGTCCCAGGGCCGGACCCCGTTCGAGGAGTATTTCGGTGAGGAGTTCTACCGCCGCTTCTTCGGCGAGGTGCCCGAGCGGATCCCGCAGCGCAGCCTCGGCTCCGGGGTCATCGTCGATCCGACCGGGATCGCGCTCACGAACGCGCACGTGGTCGACAAGGCGACCGAGGACAAGAGCACCGTGATCGAGATCGTGACCCTCGACGGCGGCAAGCATCGCGCGAAGGTCATCGGCCTGGACAAGAAGACCGATCTGGCCGTGCTCAAGCTCGATGACGGCAAGGCCACGTTCAAGTACGCGCGGCTCGGCGACTCGGACCGGATCCAGGTCGGCGACTGGGTCCTGGCGGTCGGCTCGCCGTTCGGGCTCCAGGCGACCGTGACCGCCGGCATCATCAGCGCCAAGGCGCGCCAGCTGGATCAGGGGCCGTTCGACGACTTTCTGCAGACCGACGCCGCGATCAACCCGGGCAACTCCGGTGGGCCGCTCGTCAACATGCAGGGCGAGGTGATCGGCATCAACACCGCGATCGTCGCCGGCGGCTCGGGAATCGGCTTCGCGATTCCTTCGAACATGGCGCGCAAGATCTACACCGAGCTCCGGGACAAGGGCCGCGTGACGCGGGGCTGGCTGGGTGTCTCGATCCAGCCGCTCACCCCAGAGCTCGCGCGCTCGTTCGGGTCCAAGGACGCGAAGGGAGTCCTGATCAACGAGGTGATGCCCGACAGCCCAGCCGCCAAGGCCGGCCTCAAGCCGGGCGACATCCTGCTCGAGTTCGAAGGACGCCCGATGGAAGGTCCCGGCGATCTCCAGCGTGCCGTCGGCTTCTTCTCCCCCGAGCGGAGCGCGAAGGTGAAGATCTTGCGGGACCAGGCCGAGAAGACCGTCGAGGTCAAGATCGGCCAGGCGCCCGACGAGCGTCAGGCTCAGCAGCAGCAGCGGCCAGGCGGCGGGCGCGCGCGCTCGATGCTGGGACTCGAAGTTCGCCCGGTCACGCCGGAGATCGCGCGCCAGCTCAATCTGCGGACGACCGATGGGGTCATCGTGGTGCGGGTCGAGGACGGTACCGCGGCGGCAGAGGCCGGTGTCCAGCGCGGCGACGTCGTCAAGCAGCTCAACGGCCAGAACGTGAAAACGATGGCCGACTTCGAGCGGCTCACCCGGGACATGAAGGAGGGTGACCCTCTCACTGTCCTGCTCCAGCGCGGGGCGATGTCTCTCTACGTAGCCTTCCGCGTAGGCCGCGGGTAAACCCAACAACTTCGGTAGCTTCCGGAAATACGTGGCGAGGAGGGGTCTGGTCTGTCATTAGCGTGCAAGACTCAAATCATCTGCTATACTCCCTGGTAGGTAAGGGCGAATGGCCGTCGATTTCAAGGACTACTACCGGATTCTCGGAGTCGACCGGAAGGCCGACGACAAGGCGATCAAGTCCGCCTACCGACGGCTCGCGCGGAAGCACCACCCGGACGTCGCGAAGGGCAAGGACTCCACCGAGCGCTTCAAGGAAATCAACGAGGCGTACGAGGTGCTCTCGGATCCCGAAAAGCGCCGCCGCTACGACTCGCTCGGACCGGACTGGCAACGCTACACGCAGGCCCCGCCCGGAGGTCCCGGCGGCGGGTTCAGAGTCGAGTACGGCGGCGACGCCGGCGGCGCCGGGGATTTCTCCGACTTCTTTCGCTCGATCTTCGGCGACCTGACCGGTCGCGGAGGGCCCCGCGGCGAAGGCGTTCGCCTCGAAGACCTCTTCGAAGGCGGGCCACGGGGCCGCGGCGGCGACGTGCAAGCCGGCATCGAGATCACGCTCGACGAGGCCTTCCAGGGCGCCCGCAAGACGTTCGCCATGGACATCGAGGAGCCATGCGCCACATGCCACGGCTCCGGACACGTCAAGCGCCAGCCGTGCACCGCATGCGGGGGCAACGGCTGGCAGCGCGTGCGCCGCCAGGTCGACGTGAAAATTCCGGCGGGCGTCAAGAGCGACCAGCGCGTGCGCGTCGCCGGCGAGGGCGCCGGCGGGGCGGCGTCGCGCGGTGACCTCTATCTGAGCGTCACGGTCGCGCCCCATCCGTTCTTCGAGCGCAAGGGCGACGACATCCACTTGACCCTGCCGGTGACGGCCCCCGAGGCCGCGCTGGGCGCCTCGTTGGAAGTCCCGACCTTGCGCGGCAAGGTGTCGATGAAGATCCCGCCCGCGACGTCGAGCGGGCGCACGTTCAGGCTGCCGGGCTACGGGATGCCGCGTCTCAAAGGGGGCGGCGCCGGGGACCAGCTGGTGACGGCGAAGATCGTGATGCCGAGCGAAGTGACCGCGGCCGAACGCGAGCTGTACGAGCAGCTCAAGGCGCTGCGCACCGACAACCCGCGCGCGTACCTGGGCTGACGAGACGAATCTCAGAAAGAGGAAGAGCGGAGCAATGAGACTGGACAAGTTCACGGTGAAAGCGCAGGAAGCCCTGCAGGCGGCGCAGTCGAAGGCCGACCAGCACAATCATCAGGCCATCGAGCCCGAGCATCTGCTCTCGGCGCTCCTCGAACAGCGTGAAGGCGTCGTGGGTCCCGTGCTGGCAAAGCTGGGGGCGCGTCCCGACGCGATCCAGCGCGAGCTCGAAGCGGCGCTCGGCAAGCTGCCGGCGGTGAAAGGCGGCAGCGGCCAGTATCTCGGCGACCGCGCCCAGCGGACACTCGACCGCGCCCAGAAGGAGGCCGAGCGGCTCAAGGACGACTACGTCTCGACCGAGCACCTTCTGCTGGCGCTCGCGCAGGATCGCGACGGCGCTGCGGGCCGCGCCTTGGCCGGCGCTGGCGTCAACGCCGAGGCGATCTACAAGGCGCTCGTGGAGATCCGCGGCACCCAGCGGGTGACGGATCAGAATCCCGAGGAGAAGTACCAGGCACTCCAGCGCTACTCGCGTGATCTCACCGACCTCGCGCGCCGCGGCAAGCTCGACCCGGTCATCGGCCGCGATGAGGAGATCCGGCGCGTGATCCAGGTGCTCTCGCGCCGCACGAAGAACAACCCGGTCCTGATCGGCGAGCCGGGCGTCGGCAAGACGGCGATCGTCGAGGGGCTCGCGCAGCGGATCGTCGCCGGCGACGTCCCCGAGTCCCTGAAGGGGAAGCGCGTCTGGGCGCTCGACATCGGTGGCCTGCTCGCCGGCTCGAAGTACCGCGGCGAGT
>CAYVHH010000470.1:0-24012 GCA_964450175.1 uncultured bacterium
CCGGCAGTGGCGTTCAGGCAGTAGTGGATCCCGTAGTTCAGGTAGACGTACGCGAAACCGCCCTCGCCATAGAGGAGCCGGTGGCTCCCGGGCCTGAACGCGGCGTGCGAAGCGGCGTCCTCCGGCCCGAGATACGCTTCCGTCTCGACGATCCGGCCCCCCGTGAGCGAGCGGCCTCGCCGTGACACCACGACACACCCGAGGAGATCGCGCGCGACCGCGCGCGCCGGGCGCAGGTAGAAGCGACGGGGCAGGGGCACCTAGGCGAGGCGCTCGGCGACGAGGCGTCTGAGCGAGTCGAAATCGAACGCGACGCCCGTGCGGCTTGGCGGCTCGCCCTCGGTCTTGAGCCCCGTTTCGCTGATGATCACGCAGATGGTCTGCTCCGGGGCGAGCTGCGAGTCCGCGAGCAGGCGAGCGAGCACCGCCAGTGCGGCCACGCCGGTCGGTCCGGCCCAGACACCTTCAACCCGGGCGAGTCGGCGCTGCATGGCGAGGATCTCGTCGTCCTCGGCGTCGCCGGCCAGCCCCTTGCCCTCGCGCAGGAGCCGCAGGACCCACTCGCCCTTCTTGCCCGGATCCCCCGCCGCGAGGCCTTCCGCGACGGTATAGCCGATCTTGAGCGGAGTGATCCCCGTCCCGTCGCGAAACGCGCGGGTGACGGCATTGGCGCGCCGGGCCTGCGCGGCGACCATCAACGGCGCGCGCGCGATCCAGCCCGCCTCGCGCATCTCGCGGAAGCCGCGCGCCGTCGCGATGAACGTCTCGCCGACCGCCACCGGCGCCACCACGACGTCGGGCACCGCCCATCCCGTTTGCTCCGCGATCTCGTAAGCGAGCGTCTTCTTGCCTTCCTGCTTGTAGGCGTTGCGCGAGGCGCCGCAATCGAAGAAGAGGTGGTCTTCGACGAGTCGATCCCAGATCTTGATGAGGTCGTCGTAGACCCCCTTGTAGACGATGAGGTTCGCGGTCGTCGCGGCCATGTGCAGGAGCTTGGGCGCCGAGGCCCGCTCGTAGGCGAAGATCAGCGACCGGAGCCCGGCCCGTGCCGAGTAGGCGGCGATCGACGAGCCGGCGTTTCCCGAGCTGACGACGGACGTCGCGCGGTAGCCGAAGCGCAGCGCGGCGCCGACCGCCGTGGCCGACGAGCGGTCCTTGACGGTGCCGGTGGGGTTCGCGCCGTCGAACTTGAGCAGCAACCGCCGCACGCCCAGCTCGCGGGCGAGGCGCGGGCAGTCGAGCAGGGGCGTGCCGCCCTCGCCGAGCGTCACCCGATGGGCCGGATCTGCGATCGGCAGAACCGGCGCATAGCGCCAGAGTCCCGAGCCCGCGAGCAGCCCCGGCCCGGCGGCGCGCATGCGGGCGACGTCGTAGCGGAGCTCGAGAAGGCCGCGGCACGCGGTGCACTCGAGCTGGTAGGTCAGCGCATAGACCGCTCCGCAGTCGATACAGGTCAGGTTCTCCACCAGTGATTCGGTCATGTGCGCTTGCCGAACCGTTCTTCGACCATCGCCAGCATCGTCTCGATGCGGTGACGCAGGGTGTGCTCGGCGAGCGCGCGGCGGCGCGCGTTGGCGCCGATCTCGCGCGCTTCGTCGGGGTGCTCGAGGTGCACGTCGAGCTGGCGGCGCAGCTCGCCCAGGTCGCGATAGCCGACGATCTCCTCGCCGGGCTTGAAGAGAGGCAGCAAGTCTTCTTTCAGGTCGACGACCTGACAGGCGCCGGCCGCGGCCAGCTCGAAGGTCCGCGTGTTCACACCGACGATGTCGTTCATCGGATGATGGTGGTTGAGCGACAGGGTCGACGCCGCGTACACGAGGAGCTTTTCGTTCCCGAAGACGGGCGGCCCCGCGATCGCGCGCACCATCGGATCCTCCGCGGTCGCCCAGCCGCTGCCCCAGAGCTTCAGCGGATAGTCCCGCAGCGCCCGGACGAAGCGCTCACGGTACGGATAGCGGTTGCCCACGAACGAGATCTGCGCGCCGTAGCGCTTGGCCTCGTCGGGCGTCGGCGTCACCGGATGGTGCGCGGCCGGGACGCAGTACATCGGCAGGTAGGCGAGGTTGCGCAGGCCGACCTGCTCGAGACTCTTCATCGCGTAGCGCTCTTTCGTGAAGAAGAGGTCGTAGGCTTCGATCGCCTCGAACGGCATCATCCAGAGCGGATTGTCGGGAAAGAAGTTCAGGAAGAGCGCGTCGATCTTCCGCTTCACGCGCGCGATCAGCGCGGCGGTGATCGGTCCACCCTTGATGACCAGGACCAGGCTCGGATGCCAGGCCAGGCACTCGCGCTCGAGCGATCGGAGCAGGAGCGCTTGATACGCGCCCTTCGTGCCGCGATTCTTGTAGAGCGCGTTGTCCTTGCGGTATTCGAACGTGTGGACGTCGTGACCGAGCGCGCGCAGCTCATCGGCGAAGTCCATCCCCATGAGCCCGGGCCGTTCAAAGGGAAGGACGACCAGCCAGCGCACGGGTCGTAGCGTAGCACACGGGCCGCGCTGTATGATGGCCGCGCCGTGACGGCCCGAGCCCTGCAGCGTCAGGCCCCTTCGCTCCTCCTCTTCGCCGCGCTGCTCGTGATCTGGCAGGTGTTGCCGCCCCTCTTCAAGATCCGCGAATACCTGCTGCCCGGCCCGGTGGCCGTGGTCCGCGCGGCGCTGAGCTTCTCGATCCCCTGGCATACGCACCTCTGGATCACGACGCTCGAGATCCTGGGCGGTTTCATGCTGGCCGGTGTCGCCGGTGTCGCGCTGGGCGTCGCGATCGCCTGGTCACCGACGATCGCGCGAGCGCTGGTACCGTTCCTCGTGTTCGTGAACACCCTGCCCAAGGTGGCGGTCGCCCCGCTGTTCCTCTTGTGGCTCGGCTACGGCATCCTGCCGAACGTCCTCATCGCTGCGCTGATCGGCTTCTTTCCGGTCGTGATCAACACCGCGGCGGGGCTCACCCAGGTCGACGACGAGATGCTCGACCTCGGCCGAGTGTTCGGCGCGCCGACGTGGAAGGTGTTCCTGAAGATCCGGCTGCCGAACGCGCTCCCGTACGTGCTCTCGGCGCTGAAGATCACCGCCACCGCGGCGGTGGTGGGCGCGATCGTGGGCGAGTTCGTCGCCTCGCAGGCCGGCCTCGGGATGGTCATCGTCAACGCGCAGACGAACCTCAACACGCCGGTGGCCTTCGCGGCGTTGCTCTGGATCTCGATCATCGGTCTCGCGCTCTACGGCGCCGTGGGTCTCGCGGCCCGCTGGTGGGCCCCCTGGGCCGACACGCCCTGAGAGCGCGGCACCCACTCCTGGGAGGACATTGATGAGGCTGAATCGGACCGCGTATCTGATCGGCGCGACCGTGCTGGTCGCGGCGGCCGGGCTCGGCGCGCCGCAGGCCCAGCCGGCGCAGAAGGTCGTCTTCGCGCTGAACTGGTTCGCCGTCGGCGACCACGCCGCGTACTGGGTCGCGCTCGACCGCGGCTACTACCGCGCCAAGGGGCTCGACGTGGAGCTGCAGAACTCCAAGGGCTCGGGCGACTCCATCGCCAAGGTCGACACGGGCCGCGCCGATCTCGGCCTGGCCGACGCGGTCGTCGTCATCCCGCGCATCGCGCAGGGGGCGACGATCAAGGTCGTCGGGGCGGTGTTCGACAACACGCCGCTGAACATCTGGACGCGCAAGGACACGGGTATCGCCAAGCCGAAGGACCTGGAGGGCAAGACCTTGGCGGCGCCGCCCGGCGACGCGCAGCGCCAGCTCTTCCCCGCCTTCGCGAAGCTCAACGGCGTCGACGAGGCGCGGGTGAAGTGGGTCAACATCGAGCCGGCGGCCAAGTTCGTCGCGCTCGCCGAGAAGCGCGCCGATGCGGTTCCGGACTACACGACGGGCCAGCCCTTCTGGGAGAAAGCGGTCGGGGCCGAGAACCTCGTGCGCATGCCCTGGAGCCAGTTCGGCTTCGACACGTATTCGATGGCCATCTTCGCCAGCGCGAAGACCATCGGCGAGCGGCCGAAGATCCTGCGCGACTTCGTCGCGGCGTCGTACCAGGGCTGGCACGACGTGATGGAGAATCCCAAGGCCGCGCTCGAGATCTTCAAGAAGCGCGTGCCCGACATCGACCTGGCGCTGATCGAGCCGAACATGATGCTCGGGCTCGATCTGATGAAGACCGACCGCTACGCGAAGAACGGGATCGGCTGGATCGAGCGCGCCAAGATGTGCCGCACCGTGGAGCTGATCAACACCTATATGCCCGACATGCCCCGTAAGGTCGGCTGCGACGAGGTCTTCACCAACGAGTTCCTGACGAAGATCGAGCCGCCCAAGCGTTGATCGTTCTCGACGGGGTCGGGATGACGTATCGCGCCGATTCCGGCCCCGTCGAAGCGCTCCGGGACATCGCGTTCTCGGTCGACCGAGGCGAGCTCGTCGCGCTGGTCGGGCCCTCGGGTTGCGGCAAGTCGACCTTGCTCCGGATCATCGCGGGCCTGCGTCCGGCGACCGCCGGCCGGATCGTCGTGGACGGTCGCGCCGTGACCGGCCCCATCGCCGCGATCGGAATGGTGTTCCAGGCCCCCGTGCTCCTCAAGTGGCGCCGGATCGTCGACAACGTTCTGCTCCCGGCCGAGCTGGCCGGCCGGGACCCGGGAGAGTACCGGGCGCGCGCCGCCGAGCTCTTGCGGCTGGTGGGGCTCGGCGATTTCGGCGCGAAGCTCCCGCGTGAGCTGTCGGGTGGCATGCAGCAGCGCGCCGCGCTCTGCCGTGCGCTGCTGCTCGATCCGCCGCTCTTGCTCATGGACGAGCCCTTCGGCGCGCTCGACGCGATGACGCGGGACGAGCTCAACCTGGAGCTCCTGCGCGTGTGGGGGGAGGGCAGCGATCAGCGGAAGACGATCCTGTTCGTGACGCACTCGATCCCGGAGGCGGTCTTTCTCGCCGATCGGGTCGTCGTCATGACGCCGCGCCCCGGCCGCGTGGCGAGTGTCGTGCCGGTGCGACTTGCGCGACCGCGAACGATGGCCATCCGCGCGAGCGCGGATTTCGGCGCCGTGACCCTCGAGATCCACGACATCCTGAGCCGCCCGGCCTGAGCCCCGGGAGGGCTCACCCAGGCGCGACGTCAGGCGACCGCGGCGGTACGGATCTGGCGGAAGCGGGCGGCGAAGAGGGGGTCGAAGAGCGCCGCGGTCGCGACCAGCACCGCGTCGGCGCCCTCGCGCAGCACGTCTCGGGCGCGCTCCACCGTCGAGATGCCGCCCACGGCGAGAATGGCCCGATCCCAGGCTCCGGCCTTCCTCCACGCCAGCATCTCGGCGACCTGTCGCGACGCGACCGTGAAGGTCTGGGCGCCCACCACGTCGGCGCGCTCACGGCCGGCGCCCTCGAACGCCGGACCACCCTTGTCGTCGTAGACGCGCCGATTGATGCTGTGCACGAGCACGTAGCCGTGAGCCCATGGCGCGAGCCGGGTCGCGGTCTCATGGAGCGCGCGCGGCGTCTTGAACGGCCCGAGTCTCGCCAGCACGGGCAGGCCGACCGACGTCCGCGTCCGGTGGAGGATTCGCGCGGCGAGCGCCACGTTCTCGTAGATCATCTGAGGCTGCTCGGTGAACGGGTCCGGTGTCGCCAGCTGGACCTCGATCGCGTCGGCTCCGCTGTCGGCCGCCCAGGCCGCGCACTGTGCATAGTCCGCGCTGAGCGCCTCCGCGTCGACGCCGACGTGGGGTGTGCCGATCACGCTGGCAATCAAGATCTGACCGCTCCCGATGCGCTCCTTGGCCCGGCGAAGATCCTTGCGCCAGACGTCGGGCTCCATCGAGGGCTCGCCCAGCGAGACCGCGATGGTGGCGCCGCCGTTGTTGGACGGGCGTGCGACGACCGCAGCCTGCTCGCGGTTATCCACATGACGGATGTTGGGCAGAGCATGGGCGGCCTGGAACGTCGATCGAACGGTCGCGTAAGTCAGGACGTCGAATCCGAGCCGTGCGTAGGCCTCCACCCACTTCGAGTTGAGCAGGGGCCCCGCGGCAATGCCGAGGCTCGAGCTCAGAGGGCGGCCGAGCAGCATCCCGCCCGGCCCCGGGGGAAGACGACGCACCCGTGGCAGCAGGGGAGCATGCGCATAGTTCCACTGATAGGAACGATCGAGTCGATAGGCGCTTTGGGAAATGGCTCAGTCACTCCTTTCCCCCAGAAAGGACCTGGTAAGCGCCTAGTTTATCACATAGTTACAGGCCGTACCTACTTAAATGCGGGCGCGACCTCCCTCGCGATCAGGTCGAGCTCTCGCATGATGTGCGCGTGCGCCATGCCCGGAAAGAAGGTTCGGCAGATCAGATGGGTCATTCCGTACTCTTCCGTGAAGCGACGGATCTGCGCCACGCACTGCTCCGGCCCGCCGATGATGAACCGGTCGGCCATGAGCCGATCCAGGTCGGTCGCGATCGAGGCGTCGATGAACGGGTGACGCCACCCGCCAGCGTACTCCTTCCGATACGCGATCATGATGTGCTCTTCGGCGAGCTCCCGCGCCTTCCGGTCGGTATCGGCAATGATGAGATCCCGGGTCAGCGGCCATTCGGTGATCGCCTGGCTCTGACCGGCGTCCCGGCGGTTCTCGAGGAAGCGCTTCTTCCCGGCGAGCAGGCGCTCGAGGTCGGCGGTCGGGCCGGGGATCCAGTTGTCGGCGAGGGTCGCGGCGCGTTTGAGCGTGATGTCGCCCCAGCCGCCGATCCAGATGGGCGGGTGCGGCCTGGTCACGGGCTTGGGCTCCAGCCGCCCCTCGACATTGTAGTAGGCGCCCTTGAAGCTGACGCGGTCCTGGGTCCAGAGCCCTTTGATGATCGCCAGCTGCTCCTCGAACCGCGCGCCGCGCTTCTCGAGATCGACGCCGTAGAGCGCGAACTCGTCGGGTTTGTAGCCGATGGCGATGCCGAGCGTGATTCGCCCCTGGGACATGACGTCGAGCATCGCGACGTCCTCGGCCAGCCGTACCGGGTGATGGAAGGCCGCCACGATGATGTCGGTGCCGAGCATCATGCGCGAGGTGCGCGTCGCGAAGCCAGCCAGGACCGGCAGCGGCGACGGCCAGTAGTGGTTCGCGACCGAGTGGTGCTCCTCCATCCAGACGGAGTCGAAGCCCAGCTCCTCGGCTCGCGTGACTTCTTGGATCGCTTCCTTGTAGTACTCGCCGCCTTCGATGGGAATGAACCCGATCTTGAGTCGCGCCATGGGGCGAGAGCCTAGCATGGGCGGAGTCGAATCACTTGACAGACCCTCGCGCGGCGATTAAACGGATCCAGGCCTGACCATCAAAGGAGGCGCTCGCATGCCGAGCATGAAGGGCTATCACGCGCTGAAGAATCTCCCGGAGGAGAAGGTCACCGACAAGATCTCGCGCCGGGTCCTGGTGGGCGATCAGGAGATGGTCGTGTGGTGGTCGATGAAGGCCGGCGCGCATGCCGCGGCTCATCGGCACCCGCACGAGCAGATCTTCTGGATGCTCTCGGGAAAGATGGAGTTCCGGCTCGGTACCGATCGGAGGATGTGTGGGCCCGGCGATCTCGGCCTCATCCCGGGCGGCGTCGAGCACGAGGCGTGGTTCGTCGAGGACACGGAAGTGATCGACATCTTCGCGCCGCCCCGTCAGGATTTCCTGACGCCGGACGCGCCGTCGTACATGCGAAAGGGCTGATCGGCTAGCCGCCGTAGCCCCAGTTCCAGCACGGACGACGCTCGAGCCAGAACCAGTCGTCGCAGAGCTCCCGGGCGCACCGGTCCTTGCACTGGTCCTCGGTCTGGTCGGCGACGCAGCGGAGCTCGCCGGCCGCCCTGCAGTAACAGGATCCGGTGAATGACCATCGGGCCGGCTGAGCGTTCGCGCTCGTCAGACCGAGCGCCAGAAGCGCGCCGAGCGCGAACGGCGCGCTCCGGCGCGCCAGACCGCGGCCCGTCATTGCCCCAGCTCCATGGCGCCGCTATAGTCTCACGTCATGCGCCGAGCCTGCCGGGCGGCCGCCGCCGCGCTCTTCGTCATCCTGACGGTCCACGGGTCGCTCGGCGCCGATCCCTCGGGCATCCGGCGTATTGCCGTCACCGGGCAGGCCGCGCCGAACGGCGGCGCGTTCGATCGATTCAGCGTCGAGTCGCTGCCGATCGTCGCGCCGATCAACGGCAAGGGCCAGGTGGCCTTCTTCGCCTCGGTCGTCCGCGGGCGCGCGAGCGAGGGATTCTTCCTGTCCACGGCGACGCGAGTCAGCAAGCTCGTCGCCGACGGCGACGCGGCTCCCGGCGGCGGTGTCTTCTCGGGGTTCGGCCGGCACCCGGTTCCGGCGCTGAACGATGCGGGAGAGCTCGCCTTCGCCGCGACGATCGCAGGCGCGCGAGCGGTCGAAGGGATCTTCGTCGCCTCGTCGCGCGGAGTCCGGTCGGTCGCGCTCGCCGGCAGTGCCGCGCCTGACATCCCGTCCGGGACCTTCGCGAACCTCGACACGCCGGCGATCAACAACCGGGGTGAGGTCGCGTTTCTCGCGACCGTCCGCCGCGGACGGGAGAGCCTAGAAGCGATCTACCTGCAGTCGGGCGGCAAGGTGCGAAAGGTCGTCGCCCAGGGCGATCCGGCTCCGGCGGGGGGCACGTTCGCCGGCTTCGGTCCGCCGTCGCTGAACGGCAACGGCCTGATCGTGTTCGCCGCCGTCGTGGAGGGGCGGGCGGTCCCCGGCGGCGTCTTCGTCGCAAAGCGCACGGGGATCGCGATGCTGGTCGGCGCCGGCGAGGACACTCCTGATGGCGGGATCTTCGCCAAATTCTCCGAGCGCGTCGCCGTGAATGACGCGGGCACCGTCGCGTTCAACGCGATCCTCAAGGGCGCGCCGATCAGCGGGGCGATCTACGTCGTCGACGATCGGGCGCGCCGGGTCGCGGGACTCAGTGACACGGCGCCCGGTGGCGGCGTCTTCTCGCACTTCGGCCTGTGGCCGGCGCTGACCGCCTCGGGAGCTGTCGTATTCGCCGCCTCGGTCGACGGTGGTCCCGCGCCGGTCGCGGTGTTCGTCGCCGCCGGCGGCGCCACCTCGAAGGTCGCATCGGTGGGTGACGCGCTTCCCGGAGGCGGCACGCTCGTGTCCTTCGGGCTCTATCCGCACGCGGCGACGAGCAGCTCCGGCGTGATCACCTTCGCGACCGCGCCCGATGCGACCGGTGCCGGCGCCGAAGGTGTGTTCGCGATCGATCCCGCCTCCGGGCGCTAGCATTCCGCTCAGTTCATGTCGTAGGGCGGGTACTCGACGAAGACATTCGCGGCCGTGATGAGGCGGTGGGCCGTCACCGTGCGCGGCGCGACCCTCTCGCCGCGCAGCATCCGCATCGCGATCGGCAAGACCTCGTAGCCGTAGCGGTCCAGGTAGAACGCGACCGAGCCGATGACGATGCTTCCGCGGTTGCTCGGATCGATCTCTTTCCGGTCATTCAGGCCCCCGTGCACCGAGCGATCGACGCCCTGTCCGACGATGGCGCCGTCCGAGGTCCGACCCGCGGAATCGAGCGCGCTCTTCGCCGCCAGTGCCGACGCATCATCCATCGCTGCGATCAGCACCTTGGTCGAGGGATGGCTCGCGAGCACCTTGGCGATGAGCGGCCCGACCTGCGCGGGGTTGCCCTGCGTCTCGAGGCCGGCGATCTTGAGCGCCGGAAGCTGACGCTTCAGGCCTCCCGTCGCGCCCTGAGCTCGATCGGGGATGCCATGGTCCTGATCCCGAAGGTTGCCGATCACGACGCCGATCGTCGGCTGCCCCCGCCAGTTCTTGGCGCCGAAGTCCGACAAGGCCTCGCCGGCGATGCGGCCGGCCGCGCGATTGTCCATCGTGTAGAGCGGTGCGTCGGGCACCGGGGTGTTGATCGCCAGGACGGGGATCCCGGCGGCTCGAAGACGCTGCCCCACCTTGACGTTCGTCGCTGCGTCATCGAGGTACTGGATGTAGAGATCGACTTTCCGCTTGACGGCGTCCTCGACGTTGGCGAGCGCCGTCTGAGGATCCCGATGATTGTCGTAGAACACCAGGTCGATCGGATAGCGACGCACCGCCTGCGCGAAGCTCTCGCGAACCTCCCGTCCGGTGAACCCGGTGCCTTCCAGCGTGGCCCCCGGCTCTTCGGTCAGGTTCGCGAACGCGACGGTATAGCGCCGCTCCTGCGCCACGACGGCGAGCGGCAAGCCGCCGGCGAGGCACGACAACAGGAGATACGAGACCAGCGCGAGCCACAGAAAACATCGCCGGCGCCCCCTTCGAGGCGCCGGCGCGCGTACTACGCGATCCACGGCGGAGATTCCTAGCGGATGCCCTCGATCGCGACGAAGTTACCGGTCAGGCCGACCGCCTTCGGCACGGTCATGTTGAAGAAGAACGTCGCCCGCTTGGTCCGATCGGCCTCGGCGGCCATCAGATCGGTCCGCACGTTCTCCATGATGTGGATCCCGGCGTCGGTGATAAGGATCTGATGGACCATGAACGCTTCCTTCGGATCCTCGCCGGGAATCACCTCGACGGCCCAGGTGTCCGAGCCGACCGCGACGATCTTCTGTGACACGAGCCAGTGCGCGGCGTCCTTGCCGAGGCCGGGCTCGCCCGAGTTGTAGAGCGCGTTCTGCCCCGGATACTGCTCGAAGAGATCGCCCCACCCGGTGTGGATGACGACGATGTCGCCCTCGCGGAGGGTCACGTTGTACATCTTGAGCCCGGCCTCAAGATCGGCCTTCGTGAAGACGGTGCCCTTGTCGATGCACGGCTTCTTGCAGGTCGCGTTGGTCTTGAGCTTGTTGGCCTGCTGATACACCTTCACCATGTCGATGAGCACCCCGCGGGTCGCGAACGACTTCAGGTGCTCGAGACCGAGCTTGGTCATGCTGTTCTGCGTGATGAACTTCCCCATCGGCGTCTGGTTGTAGTAGCAGTCCTTCCGGCCGATGTGCCCCATGCCGTCCAGGTGCGTCCCGACGTGGCTCTGGCTGAGCCAGGTGTCCTCCATGTACGTCAGTTGGTTCTCGCCGAGGGCCGCGCCGGGCGCGAGTGTGGTCGCCGTCAGGATCGTCTTCGTGAACCGCGTGCCGAAGAGCGGGATTCCATCGGCGAGCGGGTATGACATGACCACGACCTTGCCCTCCTGGATCTCCGCGGCGGCGGCTTTGGTGACCGCTGGCGTCACCCGGTTGGTTGCCCCGGTCTGATCGTTCGGGCCCCACGGGGATGCCGGAACGATCTTGCTGCAGTCGGATTGAGCCAGCGCGGCCGGAACCGACGCGACCAGGGCAGCGAGCATCACGATCATCACGATCAGGGGCTTGCGCATCATGCGACGTACTCCTTTCGACGGTGAAGGGCACGGCACATCCGGGGCCGTAACGCCGGGATGGTAGTACCGTTCTCCTGCGCATTCAAGACGCTCTGCGGCGAAGGCCTCGCCGGGTGCTAAGATCGCGCAGGATGGCGGAAGAGTTCACCCGCGAGGAGCAGGCCGCCCTCGCTCCGTATTTCACCAACCTCGCCGGGCCGGTGTTCGCGCTGGTGAACCTGCCCGAGGTCGTGAAGGGCGCCCTGTTCGCGCGGTACTCGCGCTCACCCAAATCGCTGCGGCGGCTCTTCCTCGACGAGTTCCTCGGCCCCGGCGGTCTCGAGACCGCGAGCCTCGGCGGGGCGGCCGGTGACGCCGGCGCTCGTCGGGCCGAGCAGCTCTTCGACCGGGTGTTCGTCGAGTACGGAGACGACTCCGTCGCCCAGCTCGGCGGCGTGCACCTGGCGTGCGAGGGCTCGTCGAACATCCTGACCAAGGTGCTCGAGTGGGGTCGGCTCATGGCCTATCTCGAGCAGTCGACGCGCTATATCCCTTACGACGACCGACCCGACGGCCGCTATCGCTACCACGTGCCCGCGGAGCTGACGGGCCAGCTGCGCGAGCGCTACGTCACGACGCTCGATCGGGCCTTCGACCTCTATCGGACTTGGCTCCCGAAGCTCCGCGCGTTCTTCGAGACGAAGTTCCCGCGTGACGCGGCAGAATCCGAGACCGTCTATCGCATGACGATTCGCGCCAAGGCGCTCGATACCCTACGGGGCATGCTGCCCGCCGCCACGACGTCCAATGTCGGGATCTACGCCACCGGCCAGGCGTACGAGCAGCTCCTGCTCCGGATGCGTGCCCATCCGCTTCGCGAGGTGCGCGACTGCGCGGACCTGATGCTGGTCGAGCTGCGCCGGGTGATCCCGGCGTTCCTCAAGCGCGTGGACGTGCCCGAGCGCGGCGGTGTCTGGTCGGCGTACTTCGAGGAAACGCGCCGGGACACGCGCGAGGTGGCGCGGCGATTCTTGCCACCCGAGCCGGGCCGCGAGCCGCGCGGCCGCGGGGATGTCGGCGCCGCCGACGAGGTCACGCTGACCGACTTCGATCCGGACGGCGAGGCGAAGGTCGTCGCGGCGGCGCTCTACGCGGCCTCGAGCCGATCGGACGCGGAGCTGCTCGAGATCGCTCGCCGCATGACGCGGGACGAGCGAAACGCGGTGCTGGCCGCGTACGTCGGCAAGCGGCTGAACCGGCGCCACCGGCCCGGCCGCGCCTTCGAGCGCACCGCGTATCGCTTCGACGTGCTGGGTGACTACGGCGCGTTTCGCGACCTGCAGCGGCATCGGCTGCTCACGCTCGAGTGGCAGCGCCTGACGCCGCGATACGGCCACGTCACGCCCGAGGCGATCGGCGAGGCGGGCGCGGGCGACGACTGGCAGCGCGTGCTGGCGGAGTCGGCCGAGCTGCACGACGCGATCGAGGCGGCCGGGCTGCCCGAGGTCGCCTCGTACGCGGTCTCCATGGCCTATCGCGTCCGTTTCTACATGGACATGAACGCGCGCGAGGCGATGCACGTGATCGAGCTGCGCACGACGCCGCAGGGACACCCGTCGTACCGGAGGATCTGCCAGGCGATGCATCGGCTCATCGCCGAGCGCCATCCGGCCATCGCCGCCGCGATGACCTTCGCCGATCATTCCTCGGTCGACCTCGAGCGGTTGGAAGCCGAGCGCGCGGCGGCACGTCGCCGCGCCGGCGCGCCCTAGCCCCCAGCGCTCCGAGTGCGGCCCCGCCGCTTGACGCCGCCGGCCCGAACAAAGATAATTGGTCGTCCAATTAAATAAAGGAGCCGGGCATGAGCCCCAAGCGCGGTGTCGCGCCGATTCGGCGCGCCGAGATCGTGCGCGCGACCATCCGCTGTCTCGCGCGCGACGGCTACTCGGGGCTCACCATGAAGAAGGTCGCGCGCGAGGCGAAGGTGAGCCAGGGGATCCTGCACTATTACTACGCCGACAAGCGGGCGATCCTGGTGGCCGCGCTCGAGACGGTCACCGCCGATCTGGACCGCCGCGTCGCGGCCGCGCAGTCCCGGGAAGGGCGGGAGGCGCGCGCCCGACTCCTGGCGCTGGTCGGCGCCTGCCTGCGGCTGACGGTCGAGGAGCGCGCGTTCTGGATCGTGTTCGTCGAGTTCTGGGGCGAGATGATGCACGACCGGCGGCTGCGTGAGATCAACGCCGCGCTCTACGCGCGCATGCGGCGGCTCATCGGGGCCGTGGTCGCCCAGGGCATCCGATCGGGCGCGTTTCGCCGGACCGACGTGCTGCGTGCCGCGGCGGTGATTCTCGGGCTCGTCGACGGCGTGTCGCTCCAGCTCACGTTCGACCCGACCGCATTCCACGTGGCCGAGGCGACCCGGTTCTGCGGCGATGCGGTGCTGCGCTATCTGGCGCGGGAGGACTCATGAACCCGGACGGGATCGCCCAGGCGAAGGAGAAGGCGCGCGACTATTTCAACACGAAGGGCACCCTGATGGCCGCGTCGGCGATCCACGCGCGGATCGCCGACGCGTTCGGCACGCTCGACACGTTCCTGAAGCCGATGTCCGCCACGACGGCGGCGCGCGTCGGCATCCCGGGCGAGTGGACGGTCCAGGAGATCGTCGACCATCTGCTCGAGACGCACCGGCCGGGGCTCGACGAGCTCTGGTGCTTGCTGGCCGGCCGCCGGCCCCCGGGCGAGCCGATTCCGGCGGGCCTCCAGTCGAAGGCGCCGCTCCAGCGACCGTGGCCCTGGCTCCGCGCCGAGCTCGCGCGTGTCCACGGCGACATCCTCGGAACGCTCGCGGCGGTGCCGCCGGACTTCGCGACCGAGGCGCGCGCGCCGATCGTGATGGTGGTGAACGTGCCGGACGAGCCGGGCCGGGTCGTGCCGCTGCACTGGGTCGAGGATCTCGACTGGAAGGCCTATGCGATCGTCTGGCGGCTCCACGTGATCGATCACCTGAAGCAGGCGAAGAAGGTCTTGGCGGCCCTGGAGCGGTGAGCCGATGGCGCTGGCCGCGACCGAGGCGGAGCTTCGACGCCTCCTCGACGACGTCGCCTTCACCCGGTCGTTTGGCTTCCGCCTGCAGGCGATCGGCGACGGTGAGTGCACCTTGGAGGTCCCGTTCCAGAGCGTCTTCGAGCGCCCGGGTGGGATCGTCAGCGGTCAGGTTTTCATGGCGGCCGCCGACGTCGCGATGTGGCTGGCGATCATGACTCGTCTCGGCGCGACCGACGGCTCGGTGACCGCGGGCATGACGAGCGCGTTCCTGGGCGCGGCACGCCGCGAGCCGTTTCGCTGCACCGCGCGGATCGTGAAGCTCGGCCGGCGGCTCGTCTACGGCGTGGCCGAGAGCGTGGGCGCCGGCGGCCGGCTGCTCGCGCACCACTCCCTGACGTACGCCCGCGCGTCGCGCGGGGAACACCGCGAGTAGGAGATTCTCGCGGATCTGCTAGCGGCGCTGGTGCATCTGCACCACGTGCCAGCCCGCGCGCTCGTCGTCCGTCGTCTCCGGCGCGGCCCCGCGCGCGGCGAGCCAGTAGGCGAGGTCCCAGACCTCGTCGTCTTCGAGCACCTGGTGGTACGAGGGCATCGGCGTTCCGTCGAGCCCCGTGAGCAAGGTGCGCACGAGATCACGCGCCGTCGGGCCGCTCTTGAGCGGGCGCCGCGTGAGGTCGGACGGCTTGACCGACAGATCCTTGGCCGACGGCCCGTCGCCGCGCGCTTCCTTGCCGTGGCATTCGGCGCACTCACCCTTCGCGTAGGCCTTCGCGCCGCGGGCCACCGCGTCGGGCGTCGCCGGCGGCGCCGTGGGGATCGCGACGATCCGGGGCGACGGCATCGCGGCAAACCGCGGCGACAAGCTCTTGACGAAGGCGATCACCGCCTGGACTTCGGCGTCGCTCAGGTGATTCTGCGGCACCATGCCGGTGGAGGCGATGCCCTGGACGATCGTGCGGGCGAGATCGGCATCCGTCGGCACCTGCCCGGAGGCCGTCGACCGGAACTTGAACCGGCCCTTGGTGAGATCGCGCGGCGGGCTCTTGAAGTGGCGCGCCGCCATGCCCTGGCCGTCGCCCGCGGCGCCGTGGCAGACCGCGCAGTTGTCGCGGAACACGCGCTCGCCCGCCGCGAGGTCGGGCGACTGTCCCGAGGCGCTCGCCGCCAGCGCGAAGACCGCGGCGACCAGGGCGAGCGCCCCGGGACGAACCGGCAAGGAAGCTACTCGAGGACGACGAGCTGACCGACCACGTGCGCCGGGTGCAGATGGCACTTGATCGGGAAGATGCCGGCCTTGTCGGCGATGAACTTCACGTTCGCCGTCTTCTCGCCGGGCACGACTTCCTTGACGCCGAACGCGGCGATCTCGTATCCGTGCTCGTCGGCAAGACGGTTGACGAGCTGGAGCATCACGGTGTCGCCCTTCTTCGCGGTGATCGACGTGGGCTCCCAGATTTTCACGTCCTGCGGCGTGACGATGTTGACGACGCGCAGCGAGATCTCACCGGCCTGCGCCCCGGCCAGGCCGAGCACGACGATGACCAGGGCGATCGAGAGCACTCTCATCGCTTGAAGTCCTCCTTGGCCGCCTTGAGTGAGTCGGGCGAGGCCAGCAGGTCGAGCGCCGTCAGGGCCAGCGCCTTGGCTCCCGCCACCATGCCCGTGCGCGCGATCGGCGAGCGCGCCCACTCGGCGAACTCGCGCGAGTGGCCGGGCACGCCGTCAGGGGAGATCCGGATGTATGGATGGATCGTCGGCAGCGCCTGGCTCACGTTGCCGCAGTCGGTCGAGCCGTAGCCGGCGTCGCCCTCGTCGGGATCGACCGGGAAGCCGATCACGCCGAGGTTGTGCTCGAAGAGACCCGCCATGGTCGGGTTCGGCTTCAGCGGATCGTGAATGGTCGGCTCGGCGGTCACCTCGGCCCGGCAACCCGTCGCCGCCGCCGCGCCGTCGGCGCACCCTTTGAACCGCCGCAGCAGCTCCATGCAGTAGTCCTTGGTGAGCGCGCGCAGGTAGAAATCGGCGCGGGTGTACTCCGGGATGATGTTCGGCTGGTCGCCGCCCTTGACGATGATGCCGTGCACGCGCGCGTCGGGCCGGAGCTGCTGGCGCATCTGGTCGAGGCTCACGAAGAGCTGGATGACCGCGTTCAGCGCGTTCACGCCGCGCCAGGGCCACGACGACGCGTGCGTGGCCTTGCCGTGGAACTCGGCCTTGACCTTGATGATGCCGAGCGACGGCCGCCATACTTGTGTCCCGCTGCGTCCGTGGATCATCATGGCGGCGTCGACGTCACGGAATACGCCGGCTTCCATCAGCCGCACCTTGCCGGCCCCGCCTTCCTCGGCCGGCGTGCCGATCACCTGGATCCTTCCCGCGAACGGCAAGCGGCCGAGCGCGATGGCGAGCGCCGCCCCGGCGCCGGTGCCGGCGGTCGCGATCACGTTGTGGCCGCAGGCGTGGCCGATCGACGGCAGCGCGTCGTACTCCGCCATGATCGCGATGGTCGGGCCGGGGCCGGAGCCCTCGATCGTGGCACGGAACGCCGTCGGCAGACCGCCGACGCCCCGCTCGACCCTGGCGCCGTGCTTCTCGAGGAACTCCGTGAGCCAGGCGTGCGCCTTCGCCTCGTTGAAGCAGAGCTCCGGGTTGTCGTGGATCTTGTGCGACAGCGCCTCGAGGTCGTCGGCGAGCCGGTCGACCGCACCCGCGACCTTGTGCTTGACGTCGCCGGGCGCGCTCACTTCGTCCTCTTGAACTCGTCCTGAGCGCGCTTCAGCAGACCCGGCTCGGCGAGGAGGTCGAGGGTCGTCATGGCCATCGCCTTCGCGGCGGTGAGGGTGCCGGTGCGCGCGAGCGGGCTCACCGCGGCCGCCTCGAAGGCGCGCGAATGGATGGGCGTGTTGTCCGGCGCGATCTTCATCAGCGGCTGGATCGTCGGGATGACCTGGCTCACGTTGCCGACGTCGGAGGATCCGAGCCGGTCGACGAGCGGCGGCGCCTCGACGACGCCCAGCGAGGTGATGTTGGCGCGATAGGCGCCGAGCAAGGTCTCGTTGCGCTTCATCGGCTCGTAGACCGTGTCGTTGTGGGCGATCACCTTGACGGTGCAGCCGGTCGCCTTCGCCGCGCCCTCGGCGCAGGCGATGACCTTCTTCTGCAGCTCCCACATGTAGTCGAGATTGATGGAGCGCACATAGAACATGGCCGACGCGAATTCGGGGATGATGTTCGGCGCCGCGCCGCCGTTCGTGATGATGCCGTGAATCCGCGAATCGGGGCGCACCTGCTGCCGGAGCATGCTGACGTTGTTGTAGGTCTGGATGGCGGCGTCGAGCGCGTTGACGCCTTCCCAGGGATCGGCCGAGGCGTGCGCCGCCTTGCCCGTGAACTCGAAGCCGACGCGCACGATCCCGAGCAGATCCATGTGGCCGACCCACTGATCGAAGCCGTGGACCATCATCGCCGCGTCGACGTCCTTGAACACGCCGGCCTGGATCAGCTTGACCTTGCCGCCTCCGCCCTCTTCGGCGGGCGTGCCGACCACGTGGATGCGCCCCTTGGGCAGCTTGTCGCGGACCGCGGCCAGCCCGGCGCCCGCGCCGGCCCCCGCGGTCGCGATCGCGTTGTGACCGCACGCGTGGCCGATCGACGGCAGCGCGTCGTACTCGCACATGATCGCGATCGTCGGGCCCTCGCCGGTCTCGATCGTGGCGCGAAACGCGGTCTCGACGCCGGCCACGCCGCGCTCGACCTTGAAGCCTTGTCCGGCGAGGAAGTCGCTGAGCCAGCCGGCCGCCTTGACCTCCTGGTAGCAGAGCTCGGGATTGTCGTGGATGCGGCGAGAGAGCTTCTCGAGGTCGTCACCGAGGCGGTCGATCGCGGCGGCGATCGCGTCTTTGAGGGCGGTCATGTCAACTCTCCTGGCGAGCGGAATCGGGCCTGCCTGACAGGCGGTCAACTATACCACCGCCGATTCTGTTCGGCGGTCCTCGGCCCCCGGCGCCGCAGTCAGTCCTTCTCGAGTCTGGCCACCGGGACGGGTCGCATGGTCTCCAGCCCGATCCGGCGGCCCGTGACGTGTCGAACCTCACCCGCCACGGTGAACGATCCGACCTCGTCGCTCATGACGTCGATCCAGCAGATCTTGCCGAGCTTGAGCGCCGTCGTCGGAGGGACCGTCACCCAGAGACCATTGCGGCTCGCGTCTCCGGCGCGCCCGAGCAGAGGCTCGTCGTCGACCCACAGACGCACGGGCCACGCGACGGGAATCCGGGGATGGCGTCGGCGCTCGGGCGTGGAGGTCACCGAAGAGATCGCCGGGGGCCGCGGGTGAACGAGCGAAGAGACACGGTGCTCGTCGCGGGTGTACACGATCCGTGCCAGCGCCGAAGGGCTTGCCGCACAGGGAGTTCGGATACGCTCCTCGCGACCGCCACGGCGAATCGTAAACTTCGTCGACGGTGTCATATACTGGGTTGAGTGACCAAGCGAGTCCTGATCGTCGACGACGAGCCCCCGGTAGTCGAGGTTCTGAGGGATTTCTTCCGGCAGTTCCGCCACGAGAACTCGTACGAGACCGAGTCGGCGAAAGACGGGGCCGAAGCGCTCATCGTTCTTCTGCGCGGGAAGTTCGATCTGATCCTGCTCGACATGCACATGCCCCGCATGGGCGGCCTCGAGCTCCTCAAGCAGATTCGCGGGCTCGGCGTGAACGTGCCGATCATCATGATCACCGCCAATGCGGACAATCGCGCCGCGGCCGAGGCCCTGGGCGGCGGCGTCTTCGCCTACATCCCGAAGCCGTTCGACATCCGGCACCTCGACCACCTCGTCGCGCTCGCGATCTCGACCGGAACCCCGAAGTAACGTGACCGGCTCTCCGCGCCGCCGCGAGTCGCCGGGCGAGCGCTACGTGGTCATCGGCGCCACCGGCCAGCTCGGCTCCGATCTCGTCAGGACCTTCGACCGCTCCGCCGAGCTCACGCCCCTCAGCACGCGTGACGTCGACATCCTCGACGCCGCGGCCACGCGCTCGACGCTCGAAGCACTCCGTCCGACCTGCGTTCTCAATACCGCGGCCTACAATCTGGTCGACCGCGCCGAGGAGGACGGACGGAGCGCGTTCGCGCTGAATGCCGAGGCGGTCGGCTCGCTCGCCGACGTCTGCCAGTCGATGGGCGCGCGGCTCGTGCACTTCTCGACCGACTACGTGTTCGACGGCGCGAAGCGCACGCCCTATCTCGAGACCGACCCGCCGCGGCCGCTGAGCGTCTATGGCGAGTCGAAGCTCGCGGGCGAGCGTCTGGCGCTCGAGCGCTGCGAGCGCGCGGTCGTCTTCCGCGTGTGCGGCCTGTTCGGCCTTGCCGGCAGCCTGGGCAAGGGCAAGGGGAACTTCGTCGAGACCATGCTGCGCTTCGCTCGCGAGGGACGACCGCTGCGGGTCGTCTCGGATCAGGTGCTGTGCCCGAGCTACACGCTGGACCTCGCGCGCAAGGTCTGGGCCGTACTCCCGAAAGCGGCCCACCCCGTGTACCATCTGACGAACGCCGGACAGACGAGCTGGTACGACTTCGCGCGGCGCAGCCTCGAGCTCGCCGGCGTGACGGCCGATCTGACGCCGGTGACTGCGGCCGAGTACGGCGCCAAGGCTCGGCGGCCGCCCTATTCGGTTCTCGCCCACGCCAATCTCGCCGCGCTCGGCGAGGACGATTTGCGACCCTGGGATCAGGCGCTGGTTGCCTACATCGCCGAGCGGTCGTCGTCCCGATAGCGCTCCGCCAGCGCGAGCTGGGCGGTCACGCCGATCAGCTCGTTGAAGTCGCCGAACGGCATGTAGCGGTCGGCCAGCGAGCGGACGTCGTCGCGTGCCCTTGCCTGGGCGAGGAAGGCGCGGATCGCCTGGACGGCAACGAGCAACGTGTCGACCGGGAGCAGGATGATGGCGAATCCGAGCTCGCGAAGCCTCGCGAACGGCAGCAGCGGGGAGCGGCCGCCAGGCGCGTAATTGTAGAGGAGCGGTGTCTGGAAGGTGCGCGCGACCTGCTCGACCTGGGCTTCGCTGCGAGGCGCTTCGATGAAGAGCACGTCCGCGCCGGCCTTGGCCGCCGCTTCGCCGCGCCGAAGCGCCTCGTCCAGGTCGACGGCGGAGATCGCGTCGGTGCGAGCGATGATCATCATGGCCGGATCGGTTCGCGCCTCGACCGCCGCGCGGATCTTGCCCACGAACTCGCTCCGCGGAACGATCTGGTGCCCGGCCAGATGGCCGCAGCGCTTCGGGGTGATCTGATCCTCGATGTGGAGCGCGGCGACGCCGGCCGCCTCGTACACCTGCACGGTGCGCCGGACGTTCAATGCGTTGCCGTACCCGGTGTCGGCGTCGGCGATCAGCGGGACGTCGAGGATCGCGGCGAGGTTGCGGGCGTGATCGGCCATCTCGCCGAGCCCGGCGAAGCCCAGATCGGGCAGCCCGAGCCGGGAGGCCGCCGTGCCGTAGCCGGTCATGTACACGGCGGGGAATCCCGCCTCCTGAACGAGCCGCGCCGAAATCCCGTCGTAGGCGCCCGGGACGACGAGCCCTGCCTTCTTGGACACGAGCGCGCGCAGCGCCGCTCGGCGATCCGTCATGCGCCGCCTCCTCGCTCGGCGCGAGCGATCCTGCGCTCGAGCGCCGGGTGCGAATAGAGAAAGATCTCCTTGAGTCGACTCGGGCGGCGCTCGGCAAGATTCAGCCCGCCGAGCCGCTCCATTGCTCCGATGAACGCGGGGGCGTTGCCGGTGGTGGCCAGCGCGAAGTCGTCGGCCTGCCGCTCGATCCAGCGTGAGAAACCGTTCGCGAGCGGGAGCTGGACCAGGCCGAGCGCCGTCACCACGAGCCCGAGCCACGGGAGCCCGGCCGGATCGGCCGGCCCGGCGAGGCCGAGCAACGTGACGCCGAGGTCGAGCCCGCGCGCGGCGAGCCACGTGGTGACGATCGTCAGCCCGCCGTTGACCAGGAGCCCGCGGAGCATGTCGCCGTGGGCGTGGTGTCCGAGCTCGTGGGCGAGGACGGATTCGATCTCCTCGGGCCGGAACTCGGCGAGCAAGGTATCGAAGAGGATGATCCGCCGTGTGCGGCCGAGGCCGACGACCGCGGCATTCGCAGTCCGGCTCTTCCTCGACTGGTCGGCGACGAAGACGCCGATCGCCGCCACCCCCGTCCGACGTGCGAGCGCCAGCAGCCGATCGCGGAGGCCGTGATCGGCGAGCGGCGTCAGGCGGTAGAAGAGTGGAACGATCCAGATCGGCAGGACCGCGGCCATCGCGATCTGCGCCACGATGAAGACCGCGGCCGCGGCGATCCACCAGAGCGGCGTCACCGCGAGGAGCGCGTAGACGATCTCGACCGCCGCGAGCCCGAGCGCCACGCCGATCAACGCGGCTTTCAGCTGATCGGCGAGCCAGCCGCCGAGCGGCTGATGGAGCAGCCCGAAGTGCCGTGGCAGCCAGAAGCCGCGGATCACCTTCAGCGGGAGCGTGAGCACGCCTTGCCCGGCGCCGAGCGCGAGCGCGACCAGCGCGACCTGACCCCAGCGCGCCGCCGTCACGCCCGCCGCGGCGCGCGCCAGGCCGCGCCCGGCGCCCGTGAGCACGAATGCCAGCAGGAACGCGATCGAGAGGCCGAGGCCGAGGAGCGACAGGACGAGCTGGAGCCGATGGTAGCGATTGGCGTCGGCCATGTGGCATTGTACACGTCCGGTCCGGCGGGCCTGGAGTCGGCGAAATGCCTGCTACAATGGCCGAAACTCAGGAGCAAGGGAGCCATCATGTTCGAGTCCGTCGAGGAGGTCCAGAAGCGGTTCAGGGACGCGCGGTACATCGCGAGCCGCCGTGTGTCCACCGTCGTATTCCTGGCCGCGCGGATGGGTCGTCCGGTCCTCATCGAGGGCCCGGCCGGAGTCGGCAAGACCGAGCTGGCGAAGACGCTGTCGGAGATCACGTCGCGGCCGCTCATCCGTCTGCAATGCTACGAGGGACTCGACGAGGGCAAGGCGCTCTACGAGTGGAAGTACGCCAAGCAGCTCCTCTACACGCAGCTCCTGCGCGAGCGCATCGGTGAGCTGATCGCCGACACGCCCTCGCTCCCGGACGCAGTGGCGAAGATTGCCGGGCAGGAAGACGCGTTCTTCTCGTTTCGCTTTCTCTCGCCGCGCCCGCTGCTCTCGGCGATCCAGGCCGAGCAGCCGGTCGTGTTGCTCATCGACGAGATCGACAAGGCCGAGCCCGAGTTCGAGGCGTTCCTGCTCGAGGTGCTCTCGGACTTTCAGGTGTCGGTGCCCGAGCTCGGGACCGTGCGGGCCAAGCACATCCCGCTCGTCGTCCTGACCTCGAACAATGCCCGCGAGCTCTCGGACGGGCTCAAGCGCCGATGCCTGCACCTCTTCATCGACTTTCCGTCGGCGGCCGACGAGCTGCAGATCATCCGCCTGAAAGTTCCGGAGATCCCGGAGCAGCTCGCGCGGGCCGTCGTTGCCGCGGTCCAGAAGATCCGCGCCATGGACCTGCGCAAGCTTCCGTCGGTCTCGGAGTCGCTCGACTGGGCGCGCTCGCTGGTGATCCTGAACGCGCGGGAGCTCGATCCGGGCATCGTCGAGTCGACCTTGACGATGCTGGTGAAGCACGAGAAGGACCTCGAGCGCGTCAAGGGCTCGCTCGACAAAGTGCTGGCGGAGTAGCGCCCTGGACCAGCGAATCCTCGAGTTCATCGGCGACCTCCGGCGCGCCGAGATCCGGATCTCGCCCTCGGAAGCGCTCGATGCGCTCGCCGCGAGCGCCGAGGTGGGTCTCGCCGACCGGGAGACGTTCAAGGCGACCTTGGCGGCCACGCTGATCAAGGAATTCCGCGATCACCCGACCTTCGATCGCCTGTTCAACCTGTACTTCCTCGACCTGGAGGCGCTCGGCGAAGGGCTCAAGAAGGCCCTCGGCCCCGAGGATCCGCGCGTGCAAGACATGCTCGACGAGCTCATGGCCGACGAGAACATGGAGCTCGACGAGCTGACCGAGCTGCTCATGCGCGGGCAGGGCAGCGAGATGGAGATGGCCATCCGCGGCGGCGCCCAGGGCGCCGGCCTCGAGCGGCTCATGTACTTCCTGCAGGTCGGCTACTTCAGCCGCCGGATCTCGGACCAGTTCGACTGGTCGGCCATCGAGCGCGACATCGAGAAGATCATGCAGGCCCTGGAGGCCAAGGGGCTCGACCCCGGCCAGCTCGCGCGCATCCGCAACTACCTCGAGCTGCGGCTGGAGGCCTTCCGCCGGATGATCCGCCAGCACGTGCAGCGCGAGCTGGAGCGCCGCGCCTACCGCGCGGGCGAGCAGCTCACGCGCGAGGTCCTCTCCGACAAGCCGCTGTTCGCGCTGACGCCGGACGAGGTCGCCCAGATGAAGAGCGTGGTGGCCAAGCTGGCCCGCCGCATCAAGGACGCGCTGGCCCTCCGCCAGCGGCAGGAGCAGAAGGGCCGCATCGACTCGCGCAAGACCATCCGCAAGAGCCTGCAGTACGGCGGCGTGCCGATGGAGGTCTTCCTCAAGCAGCGCCACCGCGAGAAGCCGCGGCTCATCACCATCTGCGACGTCTCGGATTCGGTCCGCAACGCCTCCCGCTTCATGC
>CAYVHH010000471.1:0-4524 GCA_964450175.1 uncultured bacterium
GCGCGATCTCCACGCCGATCGGGTTCACCGACGTGGCCGTCATCCAGAGGGCCGAGGAGACGGCGAGACTCGCCATGCCGCAGAACATAAGATAGCCGCCGACCCGCCGCGTGCTCTCGTCGTCCGGTTTCGAGCCCGCGCCCTGGGCGAGCGAGAGGACGATGGGAAACAGCACGCCGCTGCGGGCGGTGTTGCTGGGGAACGCCGGCGCGATCGCCGCGTCGGTGAGAAAGATGCTGTAGGCGAGCCCGAGCGTCGATCGACCGAACGCGCTCACCACCAGAAAGCTGATGCGGCGGCCCAGGCCGGACTTGACCACGCTGCTGGCGACGAGAAACGCGACCACCACGAGGAGCACGCTGCCGTTGGCGAAGCCCGCGAAGGCCTTGGCGGGCACGATCGTTCCCGTGAGCACCGCGGCGCCGGCCGCCAGCATGGCGGCGGTCAACAGCGGAAAGGCAGCCAGGATGACCGAGAAGATCGCGGCGGCGAAGATCGCGAAGAGATGCCACGCCTGGCTCGTCAGCCCCGACGGTGTCGGGGTGAACCAGATGCCGAGCGCCAGCGCCAATGTCGCGACGCGACTGAGCAGCACGCGACGGTTGGAATGGAGCGCGGCCGCCGACGGGGCCACGGTCACGGGTTTCCCTTCAATCACCGAAGGAGGAACGCTCATTGACGGGGACCTCCCGCCGCCGGGGGAATGGTTGCGCGCCCCTTGAGACCAACCGCGCGCCCGCTGATGGTCCCGTCGTCGGTCTCGATCACGTACTGCCACCGCAGCTCGTACTCACCCGTCACCCCCGCCCAGCGCCCCGTGCCCCCTGTGATCGCGCCCGTAACATGGCTGCCGGTTCCGAGCGATTCGCCGCGCAGCTGGCTGAAGATCTTGTCGCCACGGTCGTCGGTCCACACGCACTGGCCGGTCCCGCCGGCCACGCTGTCGGAGAAGCCGATCACGTCACCCTGAAAGCCGACGCCGAGGCCTCGCTCCCCGGTCAGCAGCAACGAGCCGGTCAAGCTGAAAATCGACGCCCGGTGGCCGCGCTCCAGCTCGAGCGTGCGCCGGGACCCCGACGCGGACCAGGTGCCTTCGAACGTGCGCGTTTCACCGGGAGCCGGCGCGCTCCGGGCGTCGTTCGCCTGCCCGGAGCACGCCGCCGCAACCAACACCACCAGCGCCACGCCGAGCCACGACGAACGGCCCGCGCCGGCGGCACCTCGATGCGGAAGCCGTGGTCGGCGATAGCGCATGGAATGAGCCGAAGCTCCCTACGCCTTCGGCGCCTTCTTCGACGCCTCGTACGCGTCCCGATAGCCGCGTGCGATCGAGCGGACGCCGCGCCCGATGTCGTCGTACACGTCATCGGCCAGGTTGGCGAGCGAGACCCGCAGCGACCAGTCGGGCGCGTCGAAGCCGCCGCCGTTCAGCAGCACGATACCGTGCTGCTCGGCGAGCCGGAACGCGAGATCGAGCGGATGGACGTTCTTCTTCAGATACTGGACCGCCTCGTCGCCGAGATTCTTGCGGGCCCAGAACTCGAAGTCGATCAGGCCGTAGTAGGCGTCGTACAGCTCGTTCGGCTTCGCGTCGATGCCAAGCCCCTCGATCATCGCCAGCGCGCGCCGGTGCACGATCTCCATGCAGGCGGCCTGGTACGCCTTGGCCCCGTCCATCATCTCGGCGAGCGAGAACAGGCTCATCATGACCTGCTGCGGCAGCGAAAGCCCGGCGGTGTGATTGAGGGCCACGTCGCGGCTGTCGGCCACGATGCGGTCGATGAACTTCAGCTTGCGAGGTGTGAGGGTTATTGGTCCATAGCGCTTGTCGAGCGCCTTCAGCTCTCCCTCCGGAAGCTTCGCGATCATCTTGTCGTAGAGGTTGTCCTCGTGGACCGCGATCACGCCGAGCCGCCAGCCTGTGCAGCCGAAGTACTTCGAGTACGAGTAGACGCCGATCGTGTTGTGCGGAAGCTCGCCGAGCAAGGACCTGAAGCCGTGCACGAACGTGCCGTACACGTCGTCCGTGAGCAGCATCAGGTCGGGTCGCTTCGTCTTGACGATGTTCGCGATCTTGCCGATCGTCTCCTTGCTGAGCGCGACACCCGTCGGGTTGCCCGGATTCACCACAAAAAACGCCTTGACCGCCGGATCCTCGAGCTTCTTGAGCTCGGCGTCCGTGTACTGGAACTTGTTCTCCTGCGGCGCCTGGATCTTGACCACGTTCAAGGCGTAGTCCTCGAGATGGGTCATCTCGATGTAGGGCGTGAAGATCGGCGTACCGAGCGCGATGGTATCGCCGGGCTTGAGCAGACGATTGGCCTTCAGCGTCTTGAAGAGATAGCACATCGCCGCCGTGCCGCCCTCCACGGCGTAGAGATCGAACTTGCCTTTGGGCTGCGGGCTGCCGCACATGGCCCACATCAGGTACTCGTGGGTGATGCGCTCGTTGTGCACCAGCATGCGGTCGGGCACCGGGTAGTTGTCGCCGATGATCGAATCCACCAGCTCGTGCACGAACGCGTCGGGCTCGAACCCGAACATCTTCACCGCGAACGGCACCATCGAGGCCAGGAACTCGGCGCCCGGCATCTCCTTGTGCCTGGAGAGGTACGCCGCCAGCCGGTTCGCGATGCCCTGAGCCTGGGGCATGCCGCCGAGCCCGGCGGGGTGCTCCATGACCCGCTTGCTCTCGGTGATCGCGAACTGGCCGAGCAAGAAGAAGCCCTCGCGCGGCGTGGTGGCGATCCAGTTGGGATTGCCGCGACCGGCGTTGAGGAACGCGGACTGAGACGTCCGTGACGTCTTCTTGGCCAGCTTGATCAGCTCGTCCTTGATCTCGAACGGGCTCAGGGTCTCGAACTTTCGCAGGGTCATGATGTCGCTCATGTCACTTGCCTCCGTGTGCTGGTTGTTCCGGTTTCATCGCTTCGGCGTCGCGCGGTCGGCCTCGCGCTGGCCCTGTCTGGCATAGTCGATGGCTTCGGCGAGGATGCGGGCGAGCTCCTGAGGCGCGTGGAATCCCATCGAGTTCTCGGCGGCCACGAAATCGAGCCGCCACTGGGCGCGCCGGTGGAGCGCGCGCGCCAGCTCGAGGTCGCCGTCGGAGGCGCCCGCCTTTTTCGCGGCCACGATCGCATCGATCAGGTCGGTGGTGGCCGCCGCGGCGCGCTGCAGGAGCGCGTGATGGCGATCCTGGATCGCGAGCACGCGGCCCGCCATCTCCCCTTCAGGTACGGCGTGGCAGGTCTGGCAGGCGCGGTTGATATTGATCAAGGGGCTTCGGACCCAGTGGTCGCTCACCTTGAGCGCGCCGATCCGCTGGTAGGGCATGTGGCAGTCGGCGCAGGCCACGCCGGCCCGCGCGTGGATACCCTGCTGCCACACCTCGAACTCGGGATGCTGGGCCTTGAGCAGCTTCGTGCCCGCTTCCGCGTGCGTCCAGTCGGTGAAGCCCGCCTTGTCGTAATACTCCTCGATCTCCTCAACGCGGGCGCCGTTGGCCCAGGGATAGGTGACGACCTTGCCCTCGCCCTTGAAGTAGTACTCGACGTGGCACTGGCCGCACACGAACGAGCGCATCTCCTGCCGCGTGGCGTCCCGATTCGGGTCGTAGTCCGCCAGCCCCTGCTTCGCCTTGAGCGCCTTGATGCCGGCGATGAACGCGGGACGAGTCACGCGAGGCGCCATGGTTTGCGGATCGTGGCAGTCGAGGCACGCGATCGGGTGCTGAACGAGCAGCTGGCCTTTGTCATCCTTGAGGTCCCGAGCGTCCTGGTACGGCATCCCGGAGACCTGCTCGAATCCCCTGGTGACATCGCCCTTGCCGACGAAACGATACAGCGGCAGCACGGAGGCGTGACACTGCAGGCACGCGCCCGGCTGTTTGCGCTCGGTCACCCGCTTGGTCTGCTCCTGGTCGAAGAGTCCGTAGAAGTGGCCGCGGCGATCGCGATAGTCGAGCGCGAAGGCGTAGCCGGCGAAGATGCGCTTGAGCCACGGCTCGCGGTCGAGCTTCTGCTCCGCCGGCCCGCTGTCGCTCGCCCCCACGCCGCGGCCGCCGTACTTCGTCGTCGTCGGCAGCGACGTCTTGAGGTAGGAGTCGTACTCGAAGGGCCAGTTCTGCGCCCAGACCTTCGGATCGGTCGTGTCCTCCGTCACCTCGACCAGCCGCACGAAGGGCTGCCGCGCCTCCTGCTTGCGCTCGAAGATATTGGTGAGGAGCGCGAGGACGAGCACGGTGAGCCCGCCGACGGCAGCGAACGCGGCGGCCACCAGGAGCCAGCTCGGCCGGCGACCGATCGGGCTCACGCACCCGCTCCTCGCTCCTCACCGCGCATCAGCCCCCCGCCCCATGACCGGCGCCGGCGTGACAGTGCAGGCAGTCGAGCGGCTGCCCTGTCGGCCCGGGGCTCGTGTGGACGGCCTGGACGAAGTCGCCGTGGCAGCGCAGGCAGTTTTTATGCGCGAGCGCCCGATCGTGCGGGGTGATCTCGATCGGCTCCTTGAAGTTCTGGAGGGTGA
>CAYVHH010000472.1:0-6598 GCA_964450175.1 uncultured bacterium
CGCGCACGTCGGGCTCGAGGATCTCCTCGTGATGGTCGGTCGCGAACCGTTGCGCCACGAGCCGCGCGTACGGCAGCTCGTCGTAGGAGGGCGCCGCACGCCCGAAGCCGACCGAGAAGGTGGCGATCCGGCCCGACGTCACCTCGCGCATGCTGGCCACGATCGCGCTCGAGTCAACGCCGCCCGACAGGAACACGCCCAGCGGCACGTCGCTTTCGAGGCGCAGGCGGACCGCGTCTCGCAGTGCCGTGCGCACCGCGGCGGCGCTCTCCGCGCTCGAGACGCGAGGTCCCGCCGACGGCGCCGCCCTGGGGAGCTGCCAGTAGCGGCGCTGCGTGAGGCGGCCGCCCGCCAGCGTCGCCGTGTGCGCCGGCGGGAGCTTCTGGATCGAGTCGAAGATCGAGCGCGTCGCCGGCGTGTAGCCGAAGGCGAGGTAGTGATGGAGCGCCGTCCAGTCGACCGATCGCGCGACCGCCGGATGGCACAGGAGCGCCTTCGGCTCCGACGCGAAGAGGAAGAGCCGGTCGCGATGCCAGTAGTAGAGCGGCTTCTTCCCGAGCCGATCGCGCGCAATGAACAGCCGGCGCTCGGCCGCGTCCCAGATGGCAAAGGCGAACATCCCGGCGAGCCGCTCCACGCACGCGTCGCCGTGGACCGCATAGGCGTGCAGGATCACCTCGGTGTCGCTCCGCGTGCGGAACCGGTGCCCGGCCGTCATGAGCTCGGCGCGGAGCTGACGGAAGTTGTAGATCTCGCCGTTGAAGACGATCCAGTACCGTCCGGTCTCGTCGCTCATGGGCTGCCGGCCGGTCACCAGATCGATGATCGCCAGCCGGGTCATCCCGAGACCGACGTCGCCGGCGACGTGGATCCCCGAGTCGTCGGGCCCGCGATGCTTGAGGAGCCCGAGCATCGCGGGCAGCAGCTCGGGCGGTGTCGGGCCGACGTGGCCGGCGATCCCGCACATCAGCGTTTCCCCGTGGGCTCGGGCTCGGACGCAACGACGCGGTCGTGCACCTCGCGCAGGAGCGCGAGGATGCGCCCGGTGGTGCGTGCGGGTGTGTAGAGCCCCGCACGCGCGATCGAGCGGCGCCTGAGATCGTCGGCGAGCGCGGGATCGGACAGCACCCGTGACAGCACCGACGCGAGCTCTCGCTCCTGCTCGGGGTCGAACAGGAGCCCCGCATCCCCGACGACCTCGGGCAGCGCGGCACGATTCGAGGCGATCACCGGCGCGCCGCACGCCATCGCCTCGAGCACTGTCGCGCCGAAGCCTTCCTCCAGCGACGGCGTGACATACACCGCGGCCTCCGAGTAGACGGCGGGCAGATCCGCGTCCTCGATCCGCCCCGAGAAGATCACTCGGTCCGTGAGGCCGAGCGAATCCGCGAGCCGGGCGAGCTCGGGCCGGCTGTCTCCGTAGCCGCCGGCCAGGACGAGCGAGTGACGACTGCGCATCGGACCGGGCAGCAGCGCGAAGCCGCGGACGAGCCGCGGGATGTTCTTGTGCAGGTTGAAGTTCCCGACGTAGAGGACGTAGGGCGACCTCAGCGCATAGCGAGCACGGGCCGCCGCCGTCAGCGACGCCGGCTTGAACTCGCCGCCCAGCGCGACCGGGATCACGCTGACCTTGGCCGCGCTCACGCCCAGCCGGGCCACGATCTCGCGCTTGGAGTACTCCGAGTCGGTGATGACGGCCGTCGCGCGGCCGGCATAAGCTCGCGCCGCCCGCGTGACGATCGCCTCGTAGACCGGCCGGTGGCGTCCCGGGTAGTTGATGAAATACAGATCGTGGATCGTCAGCACGACCGGGCACGGGGCGCGCACGGGCCCTTTGTAATAGGGCGAGAGGAAGACGGTGATGCGATCGCGGGCGAGTGCCCGCGGCAAGGCCACCTGGTCCCACCACTGGGTCCACGACCCATCGAGCGTCTGGACCGTGACACCCGGAAGGGTCTGATCGAGTCGCGCGCCGGGGTCGCCGTAAACGACGCACGACCAGCCATCGCGCGAAGCGGCGCGCAGGATCTCGAGCAGATACCGCCCGATCCCCGTGCGCACGCCGGGCCGGAGCTCGCGCCCATCGACGCCGAGCCGCATCGGTCGCGTCGGGCTCACGGCCACCGGCGCCTTGCCTCCGGCGCGGCGCGACCGATGATTTCGTCGTACACGCGCTCGACCGCGTCGACGTGGGCGCCCAGGCTGAAGGTCGATTCCGCACGGGCGCGCCCGGCGGCGCCCAGACGGGCGGCGCGCGCCGGCTCGTCCAAGAGCGCGCCCACCGCGCTCGCGAGCGCGGCCGGATCGGCGGGCTCGACGAGGAGCCCGGTCTCGCCGTCGAGCACGATGTCGGGGATGCCGCCGACGTTCGTCGCGACGACCGGCCGGCCCATCGCCATCGCCTCGACCAGCACGCGGCCGAACCCTTCGCTCTCAGAGGGCAGGACGAACACGTCGGCGAGCGCTAGCACCTCGGCGACGTCATCGCGCCATCCCGCGAAGCGCACGTGCGGCGCGAGGCCGAGGCGCCGCGCCTGGGCTTCCAGCTCCCCCCGGAGCTCACCGTCGCCGACGAGAATCCAGTGCACGCCGGGCTTCGTCCTCGCCAGCAGCGCGGCGCCGTCGACGAGGTGCCGGTAGCCCTTCTCGGGCACGTGGCGTCCGATCGACACCACGATCGGCGCCGACGGCGGCACCCCCAGGCTCGAGCGCACGGTCGCCGACGGTGGCCGCGGAGCGAAACGCTTCAAGTCGACGCCGTTGGGAACCAGCCGAATCTTCGCCGGAGCCCAGGCGATTCGGCGCGCGACCGCTCGCGACGTCGCGAGCACGACCGTCGCGAGCGCGCAGAGGGCGCGGTCGACAAGGCCGTCGCGCTCGGCGATGCGAACGTGCCAGAGCGTGGGCCGCGAGGCCAGTCGCCCGGCGACCCCCGCGTAGGCCATCGCGCGCGAGCCGTTGGCGTGAATCAGCGCCGCGTCGGTGACCCGAGTCAGGCGAACGAGCGTCCTCACGCTGTCGACGCCCGCGAAGCTCGGCCGGCGCAACGGGGGCAACGGAATCACGTGGACGGGCACCTCGAGATCGCGCGCCCGCGCCGCGACATCGCCGTCTTCGGGGACGACGAGGATCGGCGCCCAACGGTCACGGTCGAGCCCGCGCAGGAGATCCATCAGGCTCAGCTCGCCACCGCCCACGATCGTGCCGTGGTTCGAAACGACGAGGATCGACGCGGGGCGGGACGGCCGCTCACCCACGTTCGTTGACCACCAGGATTCGCAGCCGGTCGGCCGGCGCGGCGTCGAAATCGCGCAGGATGTCCAGACCCGGAGGCGGCGGGCCCCAGAGCAAGGGAATCAGACCCGGCCGATCGAAGAAGAACTCGCGGCTGTCGAGCACCACGAGCCGCGCGCCCGCCTGCCGGGCGGCCGCCAGCAATTCCTCCGGCCCGATGCGCGGGAGCGGGACCCAGCGACGCTCGCTGTAGAACGCGACGAGTGGCTTGCGGTCGAGCAGGATGGCGTCGCGGGGCTGCGTCTCGGCGACCCAGCGCGCCGCCTGCCGGTAGAGCGCCGCCCCGGCGTCCGGCCGCAGGACCGGCTGGAAGGTCCAGGGCACCAGAACGGCCGCCACGAGGAGCGCCATGGCGAGCGACCAGCGCCAGCCGCGGCGGGCGTCGGTCAAGGTCACGGCCGCCCACAGCGTGCCGACCGCGGCGAACGGCAGAATGAACGGCAAGATCGGGAGAAAGACGCGCGGCTCGACGTGGAATGCGAGCGAGGCGAAAGGCGGCAGCGCCGCCGCGAGCAGAACCGCGTCACGACCGAGCCATCCCGTCGTGCGGCCGCGCGCCAGCATGCCCGGCAGCACGAGCAGGAGCAGGACCCACGGCAAGAGATCCGGCACCGCGTACTTCTGGAAGAGGAGCAGGTTCTCGAGCACCCGCATCGGCAGCGCGCTCGGCGCGAGGGCGGCGCCCGTCGACAGCGGCAGGTTGTGATCGATCTTGCCGCTGAGCGTGAAGTGGCCCCACACCTCGGCGAGGTACCAGACGTACGGCGCGACGACCACGACGAACACGAGGACGGCGGCACCCAGCCAGGGCAGGACCGTCCCGGCGCGTTCCCGTCCGGTGACGATCATGAACAGGACGATCACGAAGAGGCCGACGAGGTAGAGCGCACCCTCCGGCCGCACCAGGTAGGCGAGCCCGAAGCAGAGACCCGCGAACGGTATCAGCGCTCGGGGGCCGCTCTCCAGCCCCCGCCGCGCGGCCAGCACGCCGGACACCAGCACGAACGTGTAGGTCGCCTCGCACAGCACGGAGGCCGAGTTCTGCACGAGCCGCGGATGCACCGCGATGAACACGGAAGACAGCAGCGCGGCTTGACGCCCGACGATCGAGCGAGCGAGGGCGAACGCGGGCAGGATCAGGAGCGCACCGAAGGCCGCCGAGACGAGCCGGCCGGCCATCTCCCAGTCGCCGATCAGCGGCTGGGCGAGCGCGATGCAGATCGGATACAGCGGGTGAAACAGCGGATCGAACGGCGAGCCCGTGGCCTGGAACTGCTTCGCGAGCGTCACGTAGACGACGCCGTCGGGCTGGATGACCGGCAGGAACTCGGCGACGAGCACCCGGATGCCGAACGCCAGCGTGGCCACCGCCAGCGCCAGGATCACACGCCACCTCGCGCGATCGTCTCGTAGAGCTGCGCGGTGGCCTTGGCGCTCTCCACCCACGACCACGCCGTGGTCGCGAGTACCCGCGCCGCCTGCGCCATGCGGGCCGCGTGCTCCGGTCGTGCGAGCACGTCGTCGAGCGCGTCCACCAGCGCTCCGGCGTGGCCCGGCTCGACCAGGCGCGCGGTGACGCCATCGGTGAGGAACTCGCGAAAGCTTCCGACGGCGGTGGCGACCACCGGCGTGCCCAGATCGCACGCCAGCCGGAGCGAGCCGCTGTCGGTGATCTCCCGGTAGTTGAACACCGCGACATCGGCAGCCGCGAAATAGGCCGCCACGTCCCCGGCCGGAACGTAGCCGGGACGGAACAGGACGGCGTCGTCCACGCCCGCGCGCCGGATCGCTTCGCGATACTCCCCGTCACTGCCGACCAGCAGCGGGCCCGCGATCACGAGCCGCGCGTCGGGGTGGCGACGCCGCAGCTCGGGCAGCGAGGCGATGACACCGTGAATGCCCTTGTAGGGACGGATCGCGCCGAAGACGAGCACGATCGGGGCGGCGCGCGGCAGGCCGAGCGCGGCCCGGGCGGCGCGACGGTCGGGGCGGGCGCCGCCGTGCAGGAAGCCCGCGTCGCCGTGGTGAATGAGCTCGATCCGGGCGTCGGCGGACAGCCGTCGCCGCGCGATCTCCGCCGCCGTCCTCGTGTGGACGATGACGGCGTCGGCGGCGGCAACGCACCGCCAGAGCGTCCAGTCGTCCCAGCGAATCCTTTCGTGCGTGCGCACGTTGTGGATCGTCATCACCACCGGCGCGCGCCGCCGGATGAGGGGCCACAGCAGCGCGTCGAAGCGCGTCGAGAGCAGGCTCTGCACGTGGACGACTCCCGGCCGCGTGCGGTTCACCCGAGCGCGGAGCGCTGTCACGTTGCCGAGGTAGCCGGCGTCGGCGGAAAAGCAGCGCTCGACCGCGAAGGCGGACGGCAGGTGCGCGAGCTCCCACTCGCGATTGGTCAGGAGCGAGACCTCGACACCGGCGCCCGCGAGGGCGGCGCACAGATTCCAGGTGTAGTGCGCGATGCCGCCCCAGCCGCCGGTCTCGACCATGAAGGCCTTCATCGGGGACCCATCACTCAGGACGAGGCGAGCAAGCGCAGCAGGCGCGCGCAGGCGGCCTGTTTCTCTCTGAGGCGGGCGGCGCGCCGCGGATCGACCGGGGGATACTTCACGACGAGCGCACCCATCCGCACGAGCGCCGAGGCCGCGACCGCCGCGCGAAGGATCGCGGCCGAGCCGCGGCCCTGGTGCTTGCGAACGTAGCGCACGTAGCTCAGGTAGTACTCGACCTGCCGCACCGACGTCTGCCGGGTGCTGGCGCCGTGCTGGTGCGTCGCGTGCGCGGCGGGACAGAACGCGACGGAGTGCCCCCGGTCTCGCAGCCGGCGGCACAGATCCGTCTCCTCGAAGTACATCTGGAAGCCTTCGTCGAAGCGCCCCACGGCGTCGAACGCGTCCGCTCGCAGCAGCATCACCGCCCCCGAGACGGTGTCCACGAGCGCGTCGCGCGCCAGATCGCGGCCGCCATAGTAGAACCGTCTCACCCAGCGGTTGCGCGGCGCCATGCGGTGGACGCCGAAGACCTCCCCGAGCGCCAGCCCCAGCGTCGGAAAGCGCTTGGCCGAGGCCTGCGGCGTGCCGTCCGGATACGCGAGCGCCGGCCCCACGAGCCCGCAGGCGCGGTTGGCGTCGAGGAAACGCCGCAAGGTCGTCAGGCACGCGGGCTCGACCACGACGTCGGCGTTCATCGCGCAGACGTGCGCCGATCGCTGAGCGGCCGCGACCCGGTTGACGGCCGCGCCGTAGCCGGGATTGTCAGGGTTCACGAACACCGTGACGTCGGGATCGGCGGCGCGCACCGCCTG
>CAYVHH010000473.1:0-7105 GCA_964450175.1 uncultured bacterium
GGGCTGCGCCACGAAGAGGTCTTCGTGCCGGCGATCGCGCCCTCGTACGTCTTCGCGACGCTCACGAACGAGTTCTACCGCACCGAGGACGAGTACGAGCAGGCGCTGGCCGACGCGCTCAGCGAGGAATACCGGGCGATCGTCGACGCGGGCTTCGTGCTGCAGATCGACGATCCGCGCCTGGTCACCCAGTACATGATGACGCCCGACCTCAGCGTGGCCGAGTGCCGGAAGTGGGCGGAGAAGCGGGTCGAGGCGATCAACCATTCGTTACGCGGAATCCCGCGCGAGAAGGTGCGCTTCCACACCTGCTACAGCATCGACGTTGGCCCGCGCGTCTACGACATGGAGTTGAAGGACATCGTCGACATCCTCCTGAAGATCAACGCCGGCGCGTATTCCTTCGAGGCGGCGAATCCGCGGCACGAGCACGAGTATCACGTCTTCGAACAGGTGCGGCCGCCCGACGGCACGATCCTCATTCCGGGCGTCATCAGCCACACCACGAACCTGGTCGAGCACCCGGAGCTGATCGCCGAGCGGATCGTGCGCTACGCGAAGATCGTCGGCCGCGAGAACGTCATCGCCGGCGCCGACTGTGGGTTCGCGGCCTCCGGCATCCGGTTCAACGACGTCCACCCGAGTGTCGTGTGGCTGAAGTTCGCGGCCATGGCGGAGGGCGCCCGCCTGGCCACCAGGCAGCTCTGGGGCCGCGCGTGAGGCGCGCCGCTCGAGTCTAGTCGCGCGCCGCCTGTGCGACGAAGCTGGTCAGCGCCTGGGCCAGGCCGGCGGGATTCTCCATCTGGAGCGCGTAGTCGCCCTCGACGTCCACGACGACCGCGTTCTTCCAGCACCCGGCGATCTCCTTCGCCTGCGCGAGCGTCAGCTCGGACGTGTGGCTGCCGCGCAGGATCACGACCGGGCAGCTCGCCCGGGCTGCGTACTTGCGCAGGTCGTCGGCCATGTGGGCCAGGCCGACGGCGACGCGCACCTTGTCGTACTTGACCCTGACGCCGCCGGCCGCCGCGACGAAGTTGTGCTCCAGCCGATGGCGCAGCGCCGACTCCTGGTCGCGCGGCCGGAGTTTGCGTAGATAGGCGAGCGCCGCATCGCGAGACGGGAAGTCCGTCTCAGACTCGAGCATCCGGTGCGCGGCGTTCAGCACCTTGATGGTTTCCTCCTGGGTCGGGAAGAAGTTGCTGGTGTGCGGTCCGCCCACTAACCCCAGTCCCTGGATCTCGGCGGGGTAGACCGCCGCGAAGACCTGGCCGACCCGACCGCCGAGGGACTGGCCCGCGACGATCGCCTTGTCGATCCCGACCTGGCGGAAGAACAGGTGCAGATCGTCCGCGTACTCCTCCGCCGAGTAGTCGCCATCCGGCCGGCCACTGTCGCCGTGACCGCGCTGGTCGAGCGCGTAGACGTGGAAGGCCGAGCCGAGTGCGCGGGCCGTCTCTTCCCACATCCGCCCGTAGCCGGAGGAGGGATGCAGCAGGACCAGATTGGGTCTGGGGCCGGGCCATTCGTAGTAGTGAAGCCTCAGGCCGTTGCCCAGGGTAACGGTCTTCTCCTGGAAGTCGCGGGACGCTGCGCTCATGGCTTTCCCCCCAGCCGGGATTCTACGCTCTATACTGAGCGCCCCGATGCTACCTCTGCTCAAGCGAATCGCCCGATGGGTCGTGGCACTCGCGCTGATCGTGGTCGGACTCGTGCTCTCCGTCCCCGGAGTGCCGGGTCCCGGCTTCCTGGTCATCCTGATCGGCATCTTCGTGTTGCTGCCCGAGAGCCGATGGCTCCGGAAGAAGTACGCGGCCCTCAAGCACCGCTATCCCAGAATCTTCAGCCCGATCGAAACGCGGCGTGCGCGGGCGCGCGAGGCGCGACACGCACACCGCCGCTCGCGGCGCGGGTCGTGACGATTTCCCGCGCGCCGATGGCGCGCTATCATGCGCGGCGCGGGCGCGCGTGAGGCGCCGCTCGCCAATCGACACCAGGAGGCGACCCATGGCATTGCAGGTGCGGCGAGTCATCACGGGCCACGACGGCAACGGCCGCGCGATCGTGAAGATCGACGAGGTCTCGAAGAACCTCGCATCGGGACGGCCGGGCGCGACGGCCTGTAACATCTGGACCACCGAAGGCTTTCCAGCCAACAACGACGGGGTGGCCGACGAGGGGCTGCGCAAGGTCGGCACGACCGTGAAAAATGGGACGATCTTCCGCGTGATCGAGTTCGCGCCCGGGCTCGCGGCGCGCAACCATCGGACCGACTCGATCGACTACATCGTGATCATCTCGGGCGAGATCGACATGGAGCTCGACGATTCGGTCGTGCACCTCAAGGCCGGCGACGTGATGGTGCAGCGGGGCACGATCCACAACTGGGTCAACAACGGCACCGCCCCGTGCGTGCTCGCGGTCATCCTGATCGACGCCAAGTCGGTCGCGGCCGGCGGCAAAGTCCTCAACGCGATCGGCTAGAGCGAGGCGAGCGCGGGACGATCACCCCGCGCTCGCCCTGACGAACGATCGCTCACGCGCTGTTAGCGCCGCCGCAGCACGTGGTCGCCCCGACCATGGCCAGACCGCTCGGCCGCTTCGCCGCCTCCGCCGCGTCCCCTTCCAGGTCGTAGTTGAGGTGGTACACCTCCCACTCGACGCCGTCGGGGTCCTTCACCCAGAACTTGTCCTGATTGGCGTGGCAGCAGTTGACGCCCATCTCTTCGACCACGGCCAGTCCGGCCTCCTTGACGCGTGCGAGCTCCCGGACCACGGTCTGCACCGAATCGACCTGCACGCCGACGTGGTCGATCGTGCCGGCGCCGATGGGGCCGCCGGTCGAAAGCGCGAGGTTGACCGGGGCCCATTCAGGAAGGAACTTCACGTAACCGTCCTTCACCTTGACGGGGCTTCCCCCGAGGAACTTCTCGTAGAACTCCCGGCTCTTGCCGATGTCCGAGACGTGCATGTGGAGATGAACTTTTGCGCTCATGGTCGTCCCCTAGCAGCAAGCCGTGAGCAGGCGCACCAGCGTGGTGACCCGCTCCCGCTGCACCGAATAGTAGATGTACCGCTCTTCCTTCCGGCTCTCGACGAGTCCGGCCCGTCGCAAGATGTCGAGGTGATGGGACAAGGTCGGGCCGGGGATCTCGACGGCGGCCTGGATTTCCCCGACCGACATATCTCTCCCGGCTTTGACCAGGACGAAGAAGATCTGGAGGCGGCTGAGGTGGGCCAGGGCCCTGAACGCCTCGACGTGGAGGTCATTGGCGGACAATTGCGCCACGGGCAAGCGAGCCGTCGTCTTCATATTTCGAAGTATATGGAACTATCGAACGGCGGTCAAGCCGAAACGATCACGCCCCGGCCGGGACGGCGCCGGGGCGTGGTGGGAGCTGGAATCACATCAGCCCGTAGAACCTTCCCGCGTTCTCACACGTCATCTTCCGCGTGACGTCGTCGGGCAGATGCTTGAACTGCTCGGAGATGTACTTCGCCGACTCCGGCCACACGCCGTCGGGATGCGGGTAGTCGCTACCCCACATCAAGGTCTCCACGCCCATCTCGTCGATCAGCTTGGTGCCGACCCGGTCGTACTGGAACGTCGCCTTGCACTGGCGGCGCCAGTACTCGCTCGGCTTGAGCTTGAGCGGGAGGTCCTTGTACTGGTCCTCGTACTCGAAGTCCATGCGGTCGAGCACGTAGGGGATCCAGCCGATGCCGCTCTCGCCGAACGCGATCCGCAAGTTCGGATAGCGCTCGAAGACGGCGCGTCCCATCAGCGCGGTCAGGATGTTCGCCAGCGTCATCTGGAACAGGCACAGGCCGCTGTACATGAGCGCGCGCTGGGTGAGGCCCGTGTACTTTTCCCGCAGCGCCGGCGAGACCGACGGGAACGTGTGGAAGTGCAGCGGGATCCCGACCTCGTTGATCGCCGCCCACAGCGGCTCCCACTGCGGATGCCACATCGGCTCCATGTCCCACGAGCACGACAGCTCGATGCCCTTGAAGCCCAGCTTGGCGACACGATGAACCTCGGCGACGGCGGCGTCGATGTCACCGTACGGCAGGTTCGCGAGCCCGATGTGACGGTTGGGATAGTGACGGCAGAAGTCGGCCATCCACGTGTTGTAGATGCGCAGCATCTCGTTGGACGCTTCGATGTCCTTCAGCTTCGCCGCCGCCGCCAGGATTCCGTAGATAACCTCGGCGTCGACGCCGTCGCGGTCCATCTCCTTGATCCGCAGGTGCGGATCGCCGGGCCGGCGGATGCCCTTCTTGCCGTCCTCGTAGAGACCGGTCGACGCCATCACGTCGACCCGGAGCTGCTTGCCCGGCTGGTACTTCGTGCCCGACGCGCCCACGCCGCCGGCCAGACCGAAGACGGCGCCGTTGTTCGCGACCCAGCGCTTCCCATCGGGCCCGTCGGCCACGTATGGCATGCGCTCCCTGAGCTCGCGCGGCGCTTCCGAGACGAAGAGGTCCGGCGGCAGCCAGATCAGATCGAGGTGACAGTCCGCCGAGATTCGGTTGTAGACCATGGCTCGCCTCCCGTTAGGCTTGCACTGCACACCTGCGCTGCAATAGTACTGTGCTAGCGACCGACCAGCGGCAGCCCCTCGGCTTGCCGGACCTCGTTGATGACCTCGAGCACGCGCGTGTGAAGCCCGGGATACTCGATGCCGAACTCCTTGGCCAGACGGCTCCAGTCAACCAGGTAGTTGCCCGACTCCTCGCGCCCGCCTTCCTTGGCGAACGTGATCTGCGCGTCCGGCAAGAAACCGCGCACGATGTCCGCGAGCTCGCCGAGGCTCACCGGGATCCCGCCCGAGTTGTAGAGCGAATGGCGGGGCGCGTCGGCCAGCAGGATGCGGGTGAACACCTCCGCCATGTCCTCGACGTGGATCAGCAGGCGCATGAGCCCCTTGGCCGGCAGGTGCACCGGCCGGCCGCGCGCCGCGTCGACCATGATCTGCACGTGGTCGACCGAGCCGCGGACCTTGTCGGGCCCGGTGACGTTGGCGGGGCGCACGCCGGTAATCGACATGCCGTAGTTCTTGATGTATTTCTTGGCCTGGAACTCGTTGAAGATCTTGTGCATCGCGTACTGGCTCGTGCCGTACGTGGGATCGTCCTCGGTGGCCAGCCGGTCGCCGAAGTTGCTCTGCTGGCCGCTCACCGCGATCGAGCTCGCGTACACGACGCGCTTGACGCCGGCCAGCCGCGCGGCCTCGAAGCAGTTGTCCATCCCGAGGATGTCCAGGCGCATCACCTGATGCGGGTTGCCCTCGCCGGCGCCGAGCCCGTACGCCAGGTTGATGAGCCGATCCGGCTTCACGTCGAGCACGGTCCGCATCACGTCCTCGAACTGTGTGACGTCGCCGCGAACGACCGGCGCGCCGATCGGCACGCCGGCGAACGTCGCGGCCCCGGGGTTCAGGTCCATGCCGGTCACTTTTTCGCCGCGCGCCACCAGGCGCCGGATGACCCGAGGGCCGATGAAGCCGGTCGCGCCGATCACGAGCACCGACATCGTCGCTACTCCTGCTTGGTCGACTGCCAGGCGATCATCCGCCAGTCGGTGCCCGCCTTCGCGTAGACGGCCAGGTAGCGAACGGTGAAGCGATTCTCCTTGCCGTCGCGCTCGACGTGCATGTCCGACACGCCGTTGACGATGCCGACGCTGCCGACGACGCGCACCTTCCGGTCGCGCGGCGCGATGCCGCGGTAGTGCGGCTTGCCGCCGCGGAGGTTCCCGATGTGCTCCGCCTTCGACTCCTGGCGGGCGGTGGAGTGCACGTAGACCAGGTCGTCGGCCAGCGCGGCGTCGAGCGCGGCCCAGTCGCCCTTCTTCATCGCCTCGAAGCGGCGGTCGTCGGCGCGAAGGACTTCGGCTTCCACCCCGGTTGTCTGCGTCGTCGCAGTTGCCATCTCGGTCTCCTCAAGCCCCCGCGGCGACGGGCGCGTGCGTGGCGCCGGTGCGGCACGCGGGGATCACGTGTTTGCCGAACAGCTCGATGGATTGCATCGCCCGCTCGTGCGGGATCGTCTCGGTCTGCATGATCAGGATGACCTGATCGACCCCCGCTTCTTCGTAGAGCTGGACTCCCTTGATACAGCTCTCCGGATTGCCCGCAATGACGATGCCGCGGTCGCACAAGGTATCCGGGTCCATCTGGCCGAACGCCGCGCGTGCGGCGCCCGGGCCGCTGTCGAGCGAGATCCCGACCTGCGCCGCCTGTTCCTGGTGCGCCGCGTCGGACTGCCGGAGCCACCGGCCGAAATCGGCCTTCAGATGGTCGGGCACCCCGCCCCACGACTCCAGGAGCTGCTCGTACGCGTTGACGCGGTCGCGGATGTACGGCTTGTCCGGACCGAAGAACGTCTTCAGCGACAGCGCGGCGAGCGCGCGCGCCTCCGCGTTGTTCTCGCCGCAGAACGCGTGGACGTTGTTGCCCCAGTAGTCGTTGACGAAAGCGCCGATCGGATTGGCCTGCTTCACCCGGGTCCGATAGCGCTTGACGTGCTCGGCCAGGATGTTCGTGGCGAACGTGGCCGATGACAGCACGCCGATGCCCTTCTCGGCCGCCACGTCGTAGCTCTCGGTCTGGGTGCAGGCGAGATACATCGGCGGATGCGGCTTCTGATAGGGCTTCGGGAGCACGTGGCGCTTGGGCACCGTCCAGAAGGTTCCCTCCCACGAGAACTCTTCCGATTGCCAGATCTGCGGGATCATCGCGATCGATTCTTCCCACATCGCGCGCGTGTTCCTCGGATCGATGCCCTGACCGATCTGCTCGTAGGCGTTCGAGCGGCCCGTTCCGAACTCGAGCCGGCCGTCGGTGAGCTGGTCCAGCATCGCGGCGCGCTCGGCGGCGCGGACCGGATGATGCGCCGGGAGAATGCAGACACCGAAGCCGATCCGGATCCGCCGCGTCATCCGGCTCAGCGCGCCGAGCAGGACCTCCGGGCACGGTGAGCCGGAGAAGCCGGTCAGGAAGTGGTGCTCGACGAACCACAGGTTGTCGAAGCCCACCGTCTCGGCCAGGACGCACTGCTCGAGCGTTTCCTTGTAGAGCTTGTTCCAGTCGACGTCGGTGCCGTT
>CAYVHH010000474.1:0-3877 GCA_964450175.1 uncultured bacterium
GGAGCTATCCGTCCCTGAATGTGCCGGACGGCTGGCTCTGGCTCGTCGACGTGCCGCTGAGCCGCGAGACGACCGTGACGCTCCAGCTGCGTGCTCACGCGCAATGGCCGCTGGCCTCCGTGTCGGTGACGACGGCGAACACCCCGTGAGCGTCACGACCTCGGCGTTCCGCTTGCGCACGCTTCTCGGGGCTGCGACCGTCGTGCTCAGCCTTGCCGGCTGCGCCGAGGTTGGAAAACAGCCGGCGCCGGCCGAGCCGCCGCGGCCCGCCGCCGCGAGTCAGCCGTCGGGAGGCGGCGCCGACGCGAGTCGCCTCAACGAGCAGGTCGCGCGGATCGCCGGCGAGCTGGCCGAGCTCCAGAATGCCGTCGCCAAGCTCATCGCGGCCTCGCGCCAGCAGGACGATCAGCTGACGTACTTGCGCCGTCGCGTGGAAGAGCTCGAGTCGCCGAATCGCGGCCGCCTGCCGGCCGCGCCGAGCGGCTTCGCGCCGAGTGCGCCGACGCTCCCGGCGGCGCCGGACACGCCGCCGCTGCTCGGCTCCGCGACGACGACGCCGGCGGCCGAGCTCTACCGGCGGGGAGTCGATCAGCTGCGCGCCAAGGCCGACGATGCGGCGGTCCTCACGTTCTACGACCTCATCGCGACGTATCCGGACAGTCCCATGCGCGAGAGCGCGCAGTACCTGGTGGCCGACATCTACTACAAGCAGAGGGACTGGCGCGGCGCGCTGGCCGAGTTCGAGGCGCTCGTCGCCGCGCTGCCGCGAGGCGAGAAGGTGCCCGACGCGCTCCTGAAGATCGGTTTATGTCAGAAGGATCTGGGCGACGGCGTGCGAGCGAAGCGAACCTGGGAGCGAGTCGTCCGCGAGCATCCGCAGAGCGCGGCGGCCCGCCAGGCGCGCGCGTTGCTTCGGAACTAGGGCCCGCCGACGTGAACGACGTCAGCCGGATGGATCTCGACGACCGCGGCCTGGCGGATGAGCGTGACGGAGAGCACCAGCCGCGTCACCCGATCCTTGCGCAAGAGCTTGCCGCGGACACCCGCGAGCGGGCCGCGCACGACCTCGACGTCCATGCCTTCGGCCAGGAACGGGTGCGGATCGTACTGCAGGGTGGTGCTCGCCAGACGTTGAATCGCCTCGATCTCGGCGTCCGGGACCGGTTCGGGCCGGCCGCCGGTCCCGACGAGATCGGCGACCCCGACGACGTTCAGGACTCGAAGGCGGTCGACGAGGGAGAACCGCGCGAAGCAGTAGCCGGGAAAGAGCGGGAAGGCGACTTTCTTGCGCCGATCCTTCCAGCGGCTCCAGCGCTCGGCGATGGGCAGGAAGGTCTCGACCTCTCGACGCACGAGCTGATCGCGCACCGTTTTCTCGTGACGCGAGCGCGTCCGCAGCACATACCAGAGAGGATCGAGCCTCTGGTCGTGCTCCAGAGAGTCGATATCCGTTTCAGATGACACGGACTTCATGGCAGTGCAACCGGCGGCATTATATGCCAGTTCCCGCCCTTCACAGAAAATCGGGGGAGAGAATGACACGCACACCGTTCGGGTCTGACCAGCTGTTGGCGTGGCTCGGAGAAGTCCTGAGCGCGGCCGAAGCCGTCGACGTCGACGTGATCGTCGAGGGCCAGCCGGACTCACGGTCTTCGGTGCAGATCACCCTGCGGGGCCTGCCGGATCTGCTGGGCGGTCTGGAGGTTCGCCCCCGCGTCGCCGACTAGCATCGGACCCCGCTCAGCACCGCCAGCATCTCGTCGTGGATGCGTCCGTTGCTCGCGACCACCGCGGGCGCGTCGACCTCCACCGTTCCGCCCACCAGATTCGTGATGCGCCCACCGGCCTCTTCGATGAAGAGACTCGCGGCGGCAACGTCCCACGGCCCGAGGCGGAGCTCCCAGAAGCCGTCGAGCCGGCCGGCGGCGACCCACGCGAGATCGAGGACGGCGGAGCCGAGTCTGCGCACGCCGCGACAGCGCAGCGCAAACGCCGCGTACTCTCTCAGGTTCGTGTCCGGCGTCTCCCGGATGTTGTAGGGAAAGCCCGTCGTCAGCAGACTCGCCTCGAGTGTCGCCGTCGTCGACACCGCGAGCCGTTCGTCGTTGACGGTCGCGCCGCGGCCGCGCTCGGCGACGTAGAGCTCGTCCGCGCTCGGATCGTAGGCGACGCCCAGCGCGATCCGTCGATCGACCTCGAGCGCGATCGACACCGCGTAGACCGGCAGCCCGTGCGCGTAGTTCGTCGTGCCGTCCAGCGGATCGACGATCCAGCGGCGCCCCGAGCGGCCGTGCGCCGCGCCGCGCTCCTCGGCGAGGATCGCGTCGTCGGGAAACGCCGAGGCCAGCCGGCCGACGATCAGCTCCTCGGCGCGCTCGTCCATCTCGGTGACGAGATTGATCGTCTGGCCCTTGAACGCGATGCGATGCGCAGCGCGAAACTGCGCTTTCAGGATTTCGCCGGCGGCACGCGCGGCGTCGATCGCCACCCGGCGCTCGAGAGAGGCCGCCATCAGAGCCGGCGAAGCCTCGGCACCAGCAGCGCCGCGGCGGCGCCGACCGCCATCAGCGCGACGCCGTTCACCCCGAGCGCGGCGCTTACGCCGAAGAGCGACGCGAGCGCCCCCACCTGGAACTGTCCGAGCGGCGCCATTCCGATCGACACCACCCACGCCCCGCCCGCGCGGCCGCGGAGCCCGCTCGGCACCGCGAGCTGAATCAACGTCTGCGCCAGCACGTCGGTCACCGCGCCGAGCGCGTTGGCGCCGACCAGGATCAGCAAGACCACGGTGAAGCTCGGCGCGAACCCGAGCGCCACCAACGATGCGCCGAAGCCGACGAGCACCGTGAGGAAGAGCGGCCCGTAGCCGCGCGCGCCGCCGAGCCCCGAGGTGAACGCGATCCCGGCCAGCCCGCCGACCTGCCGCGCGGCCGTCATCACGCCGAGCCCTTCCGGCCCGACCTGGAGCACGTCGCGGGCGAGACTCGGCAGCAGCGCCTGGTGCGAGAAGCCGAGCATCTCGGCGATCGCCGTCAGGCTCATGAGGTGCAGGAGTACGCGATCGCGGCGGATCGTGCCGAGAAAGCCGAACACGTCCTCGCGCACCGAGCGCTCCGCCGCCTCGCTCGGACGGCCGCTCGATCGCGCCGGAAGCATGGCGACGGCGCTCACGAGGTAGCTGACCGCGACGACCAGGAACGCCGCCGCCGAGCCGAAGCTGGCGATCAGCACTCCTACCATGAGCGAGCCGAGCAGGCCGCCCAGCCGCGAGGTGAGGGCCACGAGCGCCAGCGCATGGACGACGCCGCCGCGGCCGGCCGTGTCGTGCGCGTAGCCCTGGCGGGCGGTCTGATGCAGGGCGCGCGCGCACCCCGTGAAGAAGGTCAGCATCAAGGCCGGCCCGACCCCGCCGATCTCCGCCGCGACGAGCGCGCCCAGCACCGAGGTGCCCACCGCCATCGTGACGCCGGAGATCCGAAGCAGTCGCACGCGGTCGCCGCGATCGGCGACGACACCCGCGGGGATGCCGGCGAACAGCAACGGCAGGTTCCGCACCCCCAGCGCCAGGCCCACCATGAACGCCGAGTCGGTGATCTCGAGGATGTACCAGCCGAGGACGACCTGTTCGCCGACCACGCCGATCGAGTGGAAGAAGACGCAGAAGCTGAGACAGCGGACTCCGTGGTGTCGCCAGAGCTCTAGCAGGGGCCGGGACGAGAGACGCACTGCGCACATCCTACTCGCTTTGCTCCGCCGGGCGGGCGGGTGGCGGAGGTGGCGGGTGGGGGGCTCAGGACCACGCGGCACGCGTTCGCATGTCCTGTGCGGCTGGGCTCCATCTGGGCGCGGCCGCGTCCGGTGGCCCTTGGAGGGAACG
>CAYVHH010000475.1:0-6127 GCA_964450175.1 uncultured bacterium
CGGTGAGCAGCTGGCCGTCCTCGTCGTAGACGATACGCTCCAGCAGTGTCTGGCCGAGACCCTGAGCGAAGCCGCCGACGATCTGCCCGTCGATCAGCAGCGGGTTGATCGCGTTGCCGCAGTCGTCGACGGCGACGAACCGCTCGAGCCGGACCTGACCCGTCTCGCGCACCACGCGGACGACGGCCAGGCCGGCGCCAAAGCTCCAGGATGGATGCTCCTGCCGGAAGAACACGGTCGCCTCGAGGCCGGGCGTCTCCTCTGCGGGAAGACCCATCCCGCGATGGGCAAATTCACCGATCCGGTCCCAGCCGACGACCTTCTCCGGCAGACCCTTCACCTGGAAGCCGCCGCCCACGAGAAGAAGATCGTCTGGGCTCACCTCCAGCAGGCGGGCCGCGAGCCGATGGCCCTTGTTCCTGACCTCGCCCGCCGCGCGGGCGAGCGCGTTGCCGCCGAGACCCGTGCTGCGGCTGCCGAACGTTCCGATCGACTGGGGCGCGCCGAGCGTGTCGCCGTGTCGGACGATCACGTCCTCGCAGGCGACGCCGAGCTGGTCGGCGACGATCTGGGCAAACGTCGTCTCGTGACCCTGGCCGTGCGGGCTCGATCCGGTGACGGCCGTGACCTTGCCGGTGCGCTCGACGCGCACGACGCCGCTCTCCCAGCCGAGCACGTTCGTGGATTCCACGTAGGCGGCGACCCCGATTCCCATGATCTCGCCTCGACGGCGCGCCGCCGCCTGCTCGCGACGCAGCCCCCGATAATCGGCCAGCTCCACCACGCGATCGAGGGCGCGGGCGTAGTTGCCAGAGTCGTAGGCGGGACCGAAGGGCGTGCGATGGGGAAACGCGTCGGGCGCGATGAAGTTGCGCCGACGGATCTCGACGGGGTCGAGGCGCGTCGCGCGCGCCGCCTCGTCCATCAGACGCTCGATCAGGTAGACGCCGACCGGTCGGCCCGAACCCCGATAGGGCCCGGTCGGCGCGGTGTTCGTGTAGACCCCGACGCTGTGGAGCTCCGCGTTCTGGATCCGGTACGGCCCGAAGATGTGGGTCGAGGCCGACATCGGCGGCACCAGCGACAGCGAGAGCAAGTGGGCTCCGAGATCGAAGACCGCTCGGGCCTTCAGGCCGACGATCTCGCCATCGGCCATCACCGCGCCCTCGGCTTCCGTGACGGCGGCTCGCGCCTGGATGGTCGTGAGCAAGTCCTCGGTGCGCGTGGACATCCAGCGAACGGGCCGCCCGATCTCGCGCGCGAGCACGGCGGCCACGATCTCCTCGCGGTAGAGCGGCCCCTTCACGCCGAAGCCGCCCCCGACGTCCGGAGCGATCACGCGGAGCTTGTGCTCCGGGAACCCCAGGACCGAGGCGAGGTCGGCGCGCGACAGGAACGGGTTCTGCGTGGTCAGCCAGAGCGTCAGCTCGCCGCTCCCGCCGTCGTAGCGCGCGAGCACACCTCGCGGCTCCATCGGCGCGCCGGCAAGCCGGTTGTGGTCGAGGCGCACCTTCACGACGTGTGCCGCGCTGCCGAACGCGCCTCCGACGTCGCCGCCCCTCAGCGGCCAGCTGAAGGCCTGATTGGTTCCGAGCTCCACGTGGGCGAGCGGAGCACCGGACTCGAGCCCGCGCTCCGGGTCCGCGATCGACGGAAGCGGCTCGTAGTCGACTTCGATCAGCTCGGCTGCATCGCGAGCCAGCGCCGCGCTCTCGGCGACGATCGCGGCGATGGGCACGCCGGTCGCATCGACAACATCGCCGGCGAGGTACGGACACAGCGCCTGCTTCAGCCCGGGGATCGTCGCCATGAAGGGCAGCGGCCGCAGCGGGCCCAGATCCTCGGCCGTCACGACGCGAACGACCCCCGGCGCGTTTCGTGCGGCGTCGGTCCGGAGCGATTTCACCCGCGCGTGAGCGTGAGGGCTCCGGAGAAACGCCAGATGCGCGAGGCCCGGCAGGGTGATGTCCTCGACGTATTGTCCTCGGCCGGTGACGAGCTTCGGATCCTCGGTCCGCTTGAGCGGGCGGCCGACGTAGGCCTCGCGGTCCGGCATCGCGTGAGTTCCTCCTCGAGCGGGTGAGCTTGCCGAAGGCCCGACGATACCATAGCTTGTCGTGTGCGACCGATCACCCGAGCCCGAGGGAACCCATGAAGCAGCTGACCAAGAACGTGTTCGTCGAGACCGAGCTCCGCGGGTCCAATCACGGCCTCGTCACGACCTCGGACGGCATCGTCTTGATCGACACCCCGCACAAGCCGAGCGACGCGATGAGGCTCAGAGCCGACGTCGAGCGGCGCGGCCCGCTCCGCTACATCCTCAACACCGAACCTCACGGGGACCACTGGACCGGGAACGCCTACTTCGACGCGCCCGTCGTCGCACACGAGGGCGTGCGCACGCGCATCCTGACCACCGACCTGTCCGCGCACGTCGCGCGCATCGCCTCGTTCGGGCCGGACGAGCCGAAGCTGCTCGAGAACTACAAGCCCAACGCGCCGGTGATCACCTTCGAGACCGAGATGAAGCTCCGCGTCGGTGATCACACCTTCCGGCTGGTTCACATGCCCGGCCACACGGCCCATCAGGCGGCGGTGATCGTCGAGGAGGAAGGCGTCGTGTTCACGAGCGACAACATCTTCTGCAAGGTCCACACCTGGCTTCAGGAGGCCGATCCCAATCTGTGGCTCGAGGCGCTGGAATCGCTACGGGGCCTCCGTGAGGACACGTTCGTCCCGGGTCACGGCCCGATCTGCGACAAGCACTATCTCGACGAGCAGGGCACGTTCATCCGCGAGTGGGTCGACTACGTGCGAACAGGCGTCGAGCAGGGGATGACGAAGGAGCAGTGCGTGGCCGACCTCACCGCGATGACGAACCGCTATCCGATGGACGTCGGCCAGGACGGCATGGCGCCGATGGTCATGAAACTGAACGTCGCCAATCTGTACGACTTCGTCACGAGCGCCGGGATCCATCGGCGCCGCTGAGGAGCTAGCGCGGGGGCGGCCAGGCGTCCAGCGATTCGGGGTGCCGGTCTGCGCCCGCCTGCACGCGGTACAGCACCATCCGCGTGAGCGCCGTGACCTGATGGACCTCGCCCGCGGGAAAGATGACGGTGTCGCCGGGCCCGAGCTGCCGCTCGGTGCGTCCGTCGTTGAAAAGCCCGTTGCCTTCCACGACGTGGTAGATCTCGTCCGCGCCCGGGTGCCGGTGGATCGGCGACGTCTGTCCGGGCTCCCAGCACGCGATGCTGATGTCACTCCGCGGCGTCGCCGTCAGGCTCTTGTGGATGTGATGCTTCGGCGAGAACTCGCGGGCAGCCTTCAGGTCGACGAATTCCATGCGCCCTCCCTCTCGCTGGCGAACAGCTCGACGGTGCCGCGCCCGTTGTCGGTGAGCGCGAACACCTCGTAGAACTCGATCTCGGGACGCATGCCGTAGCGCTCGACGATCCCGTCGAGCCACGGGCCACTGTAGAAGCGCCGGGCGTCCTCGAGCGTCTGCCACTGATAGACGCCGCCGGCCCAGCCGCTCTCGCTCCAGATGAAGTGCTTGCTGATCAGGCCCTGCACCCCCTGGAAGCCGGGCGCGATCCGGTGGAAATGGGCGCGGCACGCATCGTAGTCGATGTGGGCGGGGAGCTTGTAGCGGACGGTCGCGGTGATCATGGTGGCCTCCCGTCTCCCTTCGGTCGCCGGCATGGTAGCAAGCCCGGCCGGGGGTCGCCACGTCCGCTTTCCGGAAGGGCCGTTGACAGCGTGCTAGGATTAGGTCATCTTAATTCCCCCCGGACTGGTGGGTTAATCCGAGGGCGGGAGGGACGGATGCAGAGAGCGCTCACGCTCCTGATGGCAGGACTCCTCGTGGGCATCGCGGCGGTCGCCGGCACCGCGGTGGCGGCGGACGCGCCGCCGGAAATCGCGCTCACGATCGACAAGGACCAGTTCCAGCCGAGCGAGGTCAAGATCAAGGCGAACACGCCGTTCGTGCTCGTCGTGACCAACAAAGGCCCCAAGGCGGCGGAGTTCGAGAGCAAGGACCTCCGCGTCGAGAAGGTCGTGCCGTCCGGCAAGACCGTCAACGTCCGGATCCGCGCGCTGAAGCCCGGCAGCTACGCCTTCTTCGACGACTTCAACAAGGCCGCGACCGGCCGGATCGTCGCCGAGTAGCCCCCGGGCGCGCCGATGGGTGGGACCTTCGTCATCACGCTTCGCGAGGGCTTCGAAGCCGCCCTCATCCTCGGCATCGTCTACACGTATCTGCAGAAGATCGGCGCTCAGCGGCACTATCGTTACGCGACGCGCGGCGGGATGCTCGGCGTGCTCGCCAGCATCGCGCTCGGCGTCGTGGTCACCGCGCTGTCCGGACCGCTTCTCGACCTGGGCCCCGACGTGATCGGGCTCGGCGTCATTTTCGTCGCGGTGGTCGTCCTGACCTGGCACGGCTACTGGATGCGGCAGCACGCTCGGGCGATGCTGGGCGACGTCCAGCGGCAGATCGACCAGGCGCAGGCGGCCCACCGCATGTGGATCATCGGCGTGATCGCGTTCACCGGCGTGTTCCGCGAAGGCGCCGAGACGGTCTTGTTCCTGTGGGGGCTCCTGACGCAGGCCACCTCGACGTCCGGATGGGCGAGCGCCCTCGGGGCCGTCCTCGGCCTCCTCATGGCAGCCTCGCTCGGCTGGGCGATCTTCCGGGGTGGGCGACACATCAGCCTGCAGCGGTTCTTCGGCGTCACGTCCATCTTCCTGCTGCTCCTGGCCGCCGGCATGTTCAGCACCGGCATCGGCCGGCTCGAGGTCATGGGGTTCCTGCCGGCGACGTCGACCGCCTGGGACACGACGTTCCTGCTCGATGATCACGGGATCGTCGGCGGCTTCCTGAACGGGCTGATCGGCTACCGATCGCGACCGTCGATCCTCGAGGCCGGCAGCTACGCCCTCTATCTGGTCGTCGCCGGGTTCCTGTTGTTTCGCTCGGGCTCGTCGAGCCCCCGTTCGGACAGGCCGAAAGGACGTATTCCGGCTCACGCCGTCTGACAGGCCGCGGATCAGGCGCGCGGCTTTGACTTCGAGCGATCACGCGCTACCATCCTGCCGACTCCACCCGGCATCGAGGGACGACGGCACACGCGAATCGTGACCCGACGCCTCAGCGAGGAGGCCCCATGGCGCCCCAGTCGATCGATCGTCGCGCATTTCTCGTCGGAGCCTCGGCGACGGCCGCCGCCGTCGCGGCGGCGCCGCTCATCAAGCCCTCACGCGCCGTCGCGGCCGGCGAGCGCCTGGTCGTCGCCGTGGGGCAGTGGGGCATCGAGACGCCGTTCGCGTGGCGCTCCAGCCAGTCCGAGAAGACCTTGTGGGACTGCGTGTACGACCCCTTGATCATGCGCGATCCCAAGACCTTCGCGTATCGTCCGGGGCTCGCCACCGAATGGAGGCCCTCGAACGAGCTCCGGACGTGGACCTTCAAGCTGCGCTCCGGCGTGCAGTTCCACGAGGGCTTCGGCGAGATGACTGCCGAGGACGTCAAGTTCACCGTCGAGCAGAACCTCAAGCCCGACGCGCAGGGCGGGTCGGCGCCGTTCTTCCGCACCCATCTCGATCGCATCGAGACTCCCGACACGCACACGGTCGTGATGCACTTCAAGAACCGGGTCTGGGAGGTGCCCTCGAACTTCACGCAGTTCGTCGGCTACCAGAACATCACCTCGAGGAAATACCTCGAGTCGGTCGGTGAGGACAAAGCCGCGCTGCACCCGATCGGCACCGGGCCCTTCCGGCACGTCGAGGGCAAGCAAGGCGACTACCACCGCTTCGAAGCGGTGGCCAACCACTGGCGCAAGACGCCCGCGTTCAGGGAGCTCGTCATTCGGCGAATCCCGGATCCGGCCACGCGCCTGGCCGGGCTCAGGTCCGGCGAGATCGACATCGGCAACGTGTTCGGCGACTACCTCGACCAGGCGCGCAAGGCCGGGCTTCGCATTCACGAGGCGCCGAACGCCGCCTGTCACTGGGTGGTGTTGCAGGGTCAGACGACGCCGGACCGTGAGGACTACTGCCCGGCGTGTCCCTGGGCGGGCGATCCGAGCGACCCCAAGAGCCTCGAGAACGCGCGCAAGGT
>CAYVHH010000476.1:0-6116 GCA_964450175.1 uncultured bacterium
CAGCCGTCGGAATTCTCTTGGGTTGCCGCTGCCCCTCCTTTCCCTCTGGCCGATGTCAACAACACCGCCCAGCCGGACTCTGGCGGACTTGGTTCTCATCGTGATCAACGATGGCGACGTCGATGTTGATGTTGCGGGGGGCGCCTACTTCAGATGCTAGACTACCGAGCTGGGAGTGGTCTGGATAGAGTCCTCTTAGGGACTGGGTGATTCGTGCTCTCCATCCATCCGATGCAGGCCCGCGGCGTGGACGAGGTGCGTCAGCTCCGCGACGGACTGAACGTGTAACTTGGTCATGATGCTCGTGCGGTGTCGCTTGACCGAGCGCTCATCAATGCCGAGGTCGCGGGCGATTTGCTTGTTCAACTGGCCACTGAGGACGTGGGAGAGCACCTCGCAGTCGCGCGGTGTGAGGGTGGCGAACCGCGCGCGCAGCGCGTGCAATCGGGTTCGCTCGGCATGTTCGTGGGCATCGCGAGCGAGGGCGCGTTTCACGGCGTCGAGCAACTCGGTCTCCGGTGCTGGCTTGCAGAGAAAGTCTTCCGCACCCCGACGCATCGCACGAACGGCGCTCGGGATGTCGCCGGTGCCGGTGAGGAAGATCACGGGCATTGCATTGCCGGCCTTGACCAGTGCTTCCTGCAGCTCCAGTCCGTCCACGTCCGACAAATCCGCGATGACGCACCCATGGGTGTCTGCGGCAAGGCGCGAGAGAAACTCCGTCGCCGAGTGGAACGTCTCGACCACGAACCCGGACGCGCGCAGCAAGCTCGACACGGCCGCGAGAAACGAAGGATCGTCGTCCACGACATGAATGACCGCGACCGCCGAGCTCATGCGGGTCTACCGTTTCGGCTTCCTATACCCGGTGCGGCTCCACTTAACCGACTCTCGGCCGCGGGGTCCATAGGACCTTGGTCACAGAGGGAACTACCGCGTAAGAGTCGTCTCGCAGCGATAGACGTCGGCGGTCATGTAGTCTTGGAGGCCGAAGTACCCGCCCTTCGATGTCCGCTGCGGGGTCATCAGCGCGACATTGCCGCCCAATTTCGCAGCCTTTTTCTGAAGATCGTCGAGCTGATTGTCGGCAACGGTGCCGAGCGCGCGGCAACCGGTCACCCGACTCGCGTCATCGACGACGAGCACGCCGGCGGGCGTCGTCTGCGACGTCGACCCGCATCCTGTCACGACCAGCGCGAATAAGCCCGCGGACACCATCCCTCGGCTGTTCATCAGTGAATCCCCTTCACGTTCGTTCGTGCGGCCCGGTCGGTTCGTTGCGGTGGAGCATGGCGACAACACGAGTCTCGCCGTCCGCGAGCGTCTCGGCAAGGAGTACTGACCGGTCGCGCCTGCCGCCGACGTCGACTAGTTGCCGATGATCTTCGCGGCCTCGCCCGTGAGCCGCACGATGTGCAGCCCCGTGTTCGCGCGATCCACCAGATAGACGAAGCCGCGCTCGTCGGCCTCGACGTTGTTGGTCTGGATCACGACCTTGCAGCGTCGGCTCGGCTCGGTCACGCAGCGCTCGGCCGTGCGTTCCGTCGTCGCCGGGACGTAGAAGGCGGCTTCCCGCGGCGAGTACGGATTGCGGATGTCGACCGCGCGTACGCCCGCGTTGAAGTATGCGATGAAGACGAGCTTCTTGTAGAAGATTGGCGCGAACGATTCGCTGCTCGAGTGCGGACCGAAGCGACCGCCCCGCTGGCAGAACTTTCCGAGCGCTTCGGGCACCTCGAAGGTCGCCACGCCGAACGGGCGCGTCTCGGTCGTGATGTCGATCAGGAACGAGGCCTGGCGAAACTCCCGGCACTCGTTCGCGATGGCTTCCGAGACGAGAACGACGAAGTCGCGCGTGTTGCCCTTCGTGTTCGGGGCCCAGTCGGCGATCGTCATCCCGAGCACCGGGAACGCCGTGTGGCCTCCCCAGTTGGGCGACATGTAGAGCCGGCTGATCTCGGGCGCGTCGAGGTTCGCCGCGGTGGGCTCCTTCGGCCCCGCGAGGAGCTTCTGGCGATCGACGATCTGCAGAATTCCGCCGGCACTTGTGCCGTACGCGAAATAGACGCGATGGCCGAACGCGATCGGCCCGTGCACGCCCGGCGGCACCGGGGACACGGTCGAGCCCGGCTCCTGTCCGGCCAGGCCGAAGTCTCGGACGAAGACGGGCTTGGCTGGATCGCTCAGATCGTAGATCTTCGTCATGCGCGAGGTGCGCCAGCCGGACGGTCCGGGTTGCACGGGATCGGCCTTGGCCAGATCGCCGGAGACCAGGTACGCGGTACCCGTGTCGCACTCCCAGTAGTCCTTGTGGGTCGAGGTGAGGCCGCTGACGACCGTGCTCACCTTACGCGGCTTCGCCGGGTCGCTCACGTCCCAGGCCTCGTGGCCCGAGTTGGGGACGCCGTTGCCGTAGGTCCGCAGTAGATAGGTCTTGCCCTGGCGATCGCAGACCCGCGCCATCTGCGCGCCGCCCTGCTCGGGCCCGCCGGGCGCTCCGGGAATGTGCGCCAGGTAGCGAGGCTTCGCCGCGTCGGTGACATCGACGATCGATGTGCCGTTGTCCTCGTCGACACCGGTGAGCGGGTTCCTCGACTTGCCGCCGTGGTGGCCGACGTAAGCGATGAAGCGACCGCCTTGCGTGTGGATCGTCGGCTGGTACGCCGAGCGCCCCTGCAGATCGTCGTGGCCGACCAGCTCCATGTCGTGCGCTTCGGCGCCGTGACCGCGGGGCGTCTGGGCGGACGCGAGCGCGGCGGCAAGAGACATGAGAGCCAAGCCGAGAACGACCAGCGAAGAGCGTCGAAGGGGAGCCATGCGCATCTCCTTTTCGACTGAGGATGATACCGCGCCAGCCGTCTCGAGACTCATGCCTCGGCGATCAGCGCCGTCGACTACGCCGTGCGCGCGATCTTGCCATCCGGTGGCTCGTGAGGATTTCAGCTGCGCGACTATCGCGGATCGCATCCCGATCGCCGATTCCGCGGCGATCTACGGCTGGCGCTATCGATCGGTGACCATGACTCCGCTCGCGTTCGCGTCGAGCCGCGTCGCGGCTCGCCGACCTGTTCACGTAGGCTCGATCGCGCCCTCGCGCCAGACTTAGATCGCCCCCTCGGCGCGCAGCTTCCCGATGTCGTCCTTCGAGTAGCCGAGGCTCACCAGCACCTCGTCGGTGTGCTGGCCCAGCCGGGGCGGGGGTGTCTCGATGCTCGGACCGCCGTCGGCGAACTTGAACGCGGCCAAGGGCACGGTCACCGAGCCCTCGATCCCCTCGATCTTCTCGTGGCGGTGCAGTACGCGCCGGCTCGCCAGCTGCGGATCTTGAAGACACTCGGAGAGACGCCGCACGCGGCCGGCCGGGACGTGACGGCTCTGAAGGAACTGTTCCCACTCGTCGGCGGTCCGCTGCGCGACGATCTTCTGGAGCTCTTCGGTCTGCTTCTCGTACAGTGCCTCGCGCTCGGCGTGGCTCGACTGTGCGGCGATGTCCTCACGGCCGACGGCGCGGAACAACCGCTCGTGCTGGCCGCGATTGCCGGCGGCGATCATCAGCGGCGCGTCCTTGGCCTCGTAGAGCTGGCTGCTGGCCCGGTCCATGCGGTTGCCCTTGGGCTGGGGCTCGTGGCCCGTGCGCATGTAGGACGTGATGTGGGAGCCCATCAGCATCAGCGACACGTCGAGCATCGAGCTGTCGATGTACTGGCCGCGGCCGGAGCGCTCGCGCTGGAAGAGCGCGGACGAGATCGCGAAGGCGCACATCGTGCCGGTGGCGTAGTCGATGACGGGCGCGCCGGTCTTGATCGGGTTCACGTCGGGCGTGCCGGTCATGGCCATCATGCCGGATGTCGCCTGGATCAGCTGGTCGTAGGCGGTCTGCACGCCGCGCGGCCCGTCCTGGCCGAACGCGGTCATCGAACAATAGATCAGGCGTGGGTTGATCGGTCGCAGATCGTCGTAGCCGAGCCCGAGCGCCGGGAACGCGCCCGAACGCCAGTTCTCGACGAGGACGTCGGCGTCCTTCACGAGCTTCTTCAAGATCTCGCGCCCCTTCTCGTGCTTCAAGTTCAGCGTGATCGCGCGCTTGTTCGAGGCCTGGGTGAGGAAGCCCGTGCCCATCTGCTGCCGGTTGAGGGCGCGATCACCGCCCGTATCGCGGCTCTGGTCGTAGTCCGTGGGGTGCTCGACCTTGATGACGTCGGCCCCCAGCAGGGCCATCTGGTAGGCCGCGAACGGCCCGGCCAGCACATGGGTGATATCGATGATCTTGATCCCCTCGTATGGCCTCATCGCGTCCTCCCGGTTGGTGTGCGCTATTCTACTGTGAGTCGCGCCTCGGCCGGCGGGGCCCCAGCCCCGCGACGGCCTGCCGCGCGAACTACGCGCGGGAGGACTCACGATGAGCCGAATCACCGTGCTGAGCCCGTTAGGCGTCAACCGGGTCGGATCGCAGCCGATCGCGCCGCGTCTTCGGTCGCTCGACGGCGTCACGCTGGGCATTCTCAACAACAGCAAGCCCAACTCGCTCGAGCTCCAGCAGCGCGTCGTCGAGCTGATCGGCCGGCGCCACTCGGTGGCGGGGGCGGTCACGAAGCAGAAGCCGAGCGCCGCGATCGGCGCCGAGGGGCTCGACGCCTACGCGAAGGAGGTCGGCGCGGTCATCACCGCGATCAGCGACTGAGGGTCGTGCACGTCGTGGTGTATCCACGACTCGGTCGAGCTGGAGCGCAAGGGCGTCGCGACGGTGACCATCTGCACCGAGGCGTTCATCGGGCTGGCGCGCGAGGAATCGAAGAACCTGGGCATGCCCGATCTGCCGCTGGCCATCATCAAGCACCCGATCGGCGGGGAGTCTCTCGCGGTGATTCATCAGCGGGCCGAAGATGCCCTGGCGCAGGTCATTCGTGGACTGACGAGCGATCCGACGGCCCGCCCGGCGAGCGTCGCGTCTGCCGCAGGGCCGGCGACGAACGAGCGCTTCACGTTCGCCGACGAAGATGAAGCGCTGGAGACCTTTCACGCGCGGCGGCTCACCGACGGTCTGCCGTTCGTGCTGCCGACCACCGAGCGCGTCCAGGCGATGATCGCCGGCTCGGGCCGGCCGGCCGGCGAGGTCATCGCGGTGGTGCCGCCGCGCTGGGCCGAGGCCACGGTGGAGAACATCGCGATCAACGCGGTCATGGCGGGCTGCCGGCCGCAGTACATGCCCGTGCTGATCGCCGCGCTCCAGGCGGCCGCCGATCCCGCGTTCGGGCTCTACAGCGTCCAGGCGACCACGCATCCCTGCGCGGTCATGATGCTGATCTCGGGCCCGATCGTCGAGGAGCTCGGGCTCAACTTCCGCCACGGCGCCTTCGGTCCGGGCTTCCGCGCCAACGCGTCGATCGGGCGGGCGATGCGGCTCGTGCTCATGAACGTCGGCGGCGGTATCCCGGGCGAGGGGGATCAGGCCACACACGGTTCGCCGGCCAAGTTCAGCTACTGCGTCGCGGAGAACGAGGCCGCGACGCCCTGGGAGCCGTTCCGGGTGACGCGCGGATTCGCCAAGGCCGATAGCACGGTCACGGTCTTCTCCGGCGAGGGCCCGCACAACATCAACGACCACGTCTGCACCTCGGCCGAGACCACGTTGACCGTCGTCGCCGACACGATGACGACCATCGGCCACAACAACGCGGGCTCGGTGATCCGCGGCGACGTGCTGGTGGCGTTCGGGCCGGAGCACGCGCACACGGTCGCGTCGGGGGGCATGTCGAAGGCCGACGTGCAGAAGTTCCTCTACGAGCACGCGCGCAACCGGGTCGGGTTGCTCAAGCTGCGCGCCATGTACAAGGCCGAGAACTGGCCCGACTGGGTGGACCAGAACGACGACGAGGCGCTGTGCCCGATCGTCGGCAAGCCGGAGGACATCCACATCGTGGTGACGGGGGGACCCGGCAAGCACTCGGCGTTCATCCCGACCTTCGGGACCTCGAAGTCGGTGACGCGGAAGATCGAGAGGCCCGGCTAGGCCTTCAGCACCTCGGCGCCCGGCGCCGCCTCGAGCTCGCAGGCGTTGACGGTCATCGCCAGCATGCCGTAATAGCCGATCGCGCCCGTGAGCTGGATGAAGCCGT
>CAYVHH010000477.1:0-8661 GCA_964450175.1 uncultured bacterium
CGCCCAGCCGCCGGGCCACCAGGGGATCGATCGTGCTCATGCTGATCACGATGTGCCCCGATTTCGCGGTGCGGAGGAGGCCGTGCTCGCCCGTGATCACGGCTTCGGCTTGCGCCGTCGTCTCCACCATCGAGATCGTGCGGTCGGTCGCGGCGGCCACCGACTCGGGCGAGTCCGCGACCTGTGCGCCGCGCGCCCGCAGAGGCTCGACCTTCGCCGGATCGATGTCGTGAACGACGAGCGGAAAGCCTTGCTTCGCGAGGTTCAGCGCCATCGGTCGACCCATGTTGCCCAGTCCGATGAATCCCACGGCTCCAGCCATCGTGCCCTCCCTGGCCCGCAACGGTAGTCTTCGCCTCCCGAACAGTCAACACACCGCGGCCCCGCGCATTCTTACTCGATAAGAATTACGCGATCACGACGCCGATCATCGGGTGACCGTCGTTCACTGCGACGTAGGTGCGTGACGACACGCGCGCGACGCGAGTGTGGCACATCTCTTGCCCCTCGAATGACCGAGGCCGAACGAGATGCTCGACATCGCGCCGCGCCGGGACACGAGCCCCAGGTCATTACCTCATGCGAGCGGCCACGTGCTCCGCGCGACGAGGCGTTCAGACCGATGAGCGATACCGCCTGGCTGGTTCTTGCGGTGGCTGCCGGCGTGGTGCTCGCGACGGCCTGGGTGTCGCGCGAGCGCGCGATCCACCGACGTCGCCGACAGCGATCCAGTGGAGAGGAGAGGCGAGAATGACTCCGACAGTTGGCATATTCTTCGATCGCGCGTCGGCCGAGCGCGCCGTCAACAACCTGCGCGCCGTCGGCCTGGTGCCGAAGAGCATTCACGTTCTGGTTCCGGGCTCGGCGCCCCTGGCCACGACGGTGGCCACCAGCGAGGCCGAGCAGCCGGGCATGGGTAAGGCGATCGGCGGGGTCCTCGGCGGAGCCGTGGGAGCGGCCAGCGGCGCCGAGCTCGGCGCGGCGGCGGCGGCCGGCGCGCTGCTCCCGGTGACGGGCCCGGCCATTGCGATCGGCATCGTGGGCGCCGTGCTCCTGAGTCTCGGCGGCGCGGCCGTCGGCGGCGCGCTCGAGAACGCGCTGGTGAGCGGGCTGCCCAGGGACGAGCTCTTCGTCTACGAGGACGCGCTCCGGCGGGGCTACGCGATCGTCGTCGCCACACCCGCCGATGCCGACGAGCGCGAGCGAGCCGTGGCGGTGCTGGAGGGCTCGGGCGCCGAGAGCGTGGACGCGGCGCGGGAGCGGTGGTGGATCGGTCTTCGCGAGACGGAGGCCTTCGAGTACCGCGCCGATGGCCACGACTTTCAGCACGACGAGGCGATCTATCGTGAAGGGTTCGAGGCGGCGCTGTCGGCGTCAGTGCGGGAGGGGATCGAGCGCGACACCGACACGGAGCTGAAGAGTCGCTACCCGGCGACCTACCGGGAGCCGGCGTTCCGTCGCGGCTACGATCGAGGCCTCGCCTACTATCGGCGGTTGCTCGCGGACCGGCGATCGGATCCGCCCGACGCCGCCTGAGGCGGCGGGATCTAGGAGCTCGAGAAGATCCGGAGCTTGAGCCGCCGGGGCACCCAGGCGGCCAGGACGCGCGCCGACCGGGCGATGCGCTCGAGCGACTCCGGGCTGCCGGGCCAGTACTTGAGCACGAGGCCTCGGTTCACGAAGTTCAGCATTCCGTCGACCAGGATCGCGGCGACGAAGACGTCGTCCAGGTAACCCAGCCCGGGGATGAAGTCGGGAATCAGGTCGACGGGAGAGACGAGGTAGAGGACGGCGGCGGCCAGCGCGACCTTGGCGGCCTTCGGCAGCACCGGATCGAGCGCCAGGCCGCCGACGGTGCGGATGATGTCCGGCAGCGCGCGCAGGATCGCCCTCACGGCTCGAGGCTCTCGGCCACCAGCTCGCTGACGTCCTTGACGCCGAGCGTGTCTTCGGCGCCTTTCACCTTGCGGCCGAGGTCGATCATGGCCAGGCAGAACGGACAGCCCGTGCCGACCAGGTCGACCTTGGCCTCGAGCGCTTCTTCGACGCGGATCAGGTTCACGCGCTTCTCGGCCTTGACCTCCATCCACATGTGGCCGCCGCCCCCGCCGCAGCACAGACCGCGCTCGCGATTGCGCGGCAGCTCGATCACGCGCAAGCCCGGCACCGACTTCGCGACGTTGCGGGGCGCCTCGGTGAGGCCGTTGTAGCGCCCGAGGTAGCAGGAGTCGTGGAACGCCAGGGTCGCATCGAGCGGCTTCTTCGGCTTGATCCGCCCGTCGGCGATCAGCTGCTCGATGACCTGCGAATGATGGAGCACCTCGTAGGTGCCGCCGAACTGCGGGAACTCGTTCCTGATCGTGTTGAAGCAGTGCGGGCAGTGCGTGATGACCTTGCGGAACTTGTACTGCTTGACCGCTTCGATGTTCTCCTGCGCCACGGTCTGGTAGAGGTATTCCTCGCCCAGACGCCGGCCGACCTCGGCGTGACAGCGCTCTTCCTGCATGACGCCGAAGCTCACGCCGGCCGTCTTGAGGATCTTCACGACCGACCGGGCGATCGCCTGGTTGCGCCGGTCGTACGAGGCCGAGCAGCCGACCCAGTAGAGATATTCGACCTCGCGATCGGGCTCCATCAGCGGCACGTCGAGGCCCTGCGCCCACGCCAGACGCTCGCCGGCCGGCAGTCCCCACGGATTGCCGGCGCGCTGAATGTTCTGGAGCGACTGGGGCGCCGTCGAGGGCAGCGCGCCCTCCGACAGGGTCAGATAGCGCCGGAGGTCGATGATCGTGTCGACGATGTCGATGAAGGCCGGGCACTCCTGCACGCAGGCCATGCAGGTCGTGCACGCCCAGAGCTCGTCGGCCTTGATCAGCTCGCCGTGGATCGGCCCCGGCAGCTCGCCGTGCATGTGACGCTTGAGCTTGACGATGATCTGCTTGGGCGACAGCGCCGTGCCCGACATGTACGCGGGGCACGCCGCCTGGCAGCGGCCGCACTCGACGCAGGCGTCGAAGTCGAGCCGCCGCTTCCACGAGAACTCTTCGAGCTTCGAGATGCCGAGCGACTCGGCTTCCTCGATGTTCTTGATCGGCACGATCGCGCCGCGCGGCCCGAGCTTCGAGAAGAAGATGTTCAGCGGCGTCGTCAGCAGATGGACGAAGTACGAGAACGGGATGACCGCGATGAAGGCGAGCGCCAGCACCGCGTGGAAGACCCAGGTCGCGACGTGCAGCCCGCGCAGCGCGTCCGGCGTCATGCCGAGCGCCACGAAGCCGCGCCCGAGGGCCCAGCCGACCGGCGACCACGGTGCCCACCACGGCGCGACCACCGCGAGGCGGCAGGCCTCCATGACGAAGCCGCTCACGTTGATCACGAACAGCAAGGTCAGCACCCACGCGAAGCGCGCCGTCGCGTCGACGCGCGCCGGCCGCACGACGAAGCGCCGCCACACCGCCATGCCGAGACCGATCACGAAGAAGAGGCCGAACAGGTCGAGCACGGTCTCGTAGAACAGATAGAACGGGCCCTTCAGGAGCTTGTACCCGAACAGCGGCAAGGTGATGTCCCAGTCGAGCGTGGCCAGCGCCGTGCCCATGAACAGGGCGAGGAAGCCCCAGAACATGATCGCGTGCATGACCCCGGGATACGCCTGCGAGAGCGTGCGGACCTGGCCGAGCGCGTGAGTCAGTACTCGACCGACGCGCTCAGGGATGCGATCTAGCCGATCTTCGGGAAGCCCGCGACGCCACAGACGCACCCGCTGCCACATGCCGTACGCGAAGACGCCGATTGCGATCACGCCGCCGACGTAGAGCGCCACCTGGGCCCAGCCGGGGACGTTCCAGAAGGTATCCCGAAACGGGACGGACGAGGTCATGAGGGCCTTCACGATAGCATGGCCCGCCGCGACGCGGGGAGGGCGAAGTGTCTCGCCCTCCTCGCATCGTCTCAGCTGAGCTTCGCCCGCATGACGCCGCGCTTCAGCGGCCTCACATCTCCGAGCCTATTTCTTGATCTCCGGGCCGCGGAACGCCTCGTGGCAGGCACCGCACGTCGTCTTTCCCAGATCCGCGACCGCGGCGCCCGTCGCGGCAGCACTGGCGGTCTGCGATGTCGCGGCGAGCTGGGTTGCCTTCGACTCCAGGGTTTTCGCGTCCGCCTCGAACTGCGGCCACTTCTGCCAGATCTCAGGCTTCGCGCGCGACGTGGCGGGGTCCAGCGAGCCCGGGGGGAAGAGGGACGGGATACGCTTGGACGTCTCGGCGAGCGTCAAGGCGTCGGGCCCGATCGCCTGCGGCTGGCCGGCCTTGACCTTGTCGTTGATCGACTTCAGCGCGGCCCCTTGCTCCTTCATGAGCTTCTGTCGGGCCGCGATCGCGTCGGCGGTGCTCATCGTGGATTGGCCCGTCGTGGCGCAAGCAACCGCCAGCGCGACCACACTACCGAGAACAACAGTGGATGCCACGCGTCGTGATCTCATCTCGCCTCCTCTGGTTAAGACCGTGGTTGTGCTGATTGCTGTGGCGGAACACGGAATGGCGTATGGCAAGTCCCGCACGCGTCGCGGCCGAACGTCGCGACCGTGGCCTGCACCGCCGCCGCGTCCTTCGCGAGCGCCTGGTCACGAAGGGTGCCCGCACGATTCTCGAGGTTCTTCGCGGCGGCCTGGAACTCGGGCCACCTCTGCCAGATGTCAGGCCTAGCCTTCGACTTCGCGGTGAGGGAGCCCTCGGGGAACAGAAATGGGATCCGCTGAGCGTGGAGCGCGATCGCCTCGGCGTTCACCGCAACGCCCTCCACATTACCCGCCTTGACCTTGTTCTGGATATCCACCCAGTTGCCACCGTTGTTCTTCATGAGCCGCTGCCGATCCGCCACGGGGTCGCCGGATCCCAGCACGGTCAGCGTGCCGGTTGCGCAGCCCGCGCCGGCCAGTGCGGCGAGACTCAGGAGGATGACCCCGAGACTCACGTGTGGGGACTCCATCTCACCTCCTCGTTCCGTCGCGCCCCGCCCCATCGGTCGGGTGACCCCTCTCACTTCCCGATCTTGTTCTTGATCGGAGGAATGGTCTTGAGGTACTGGGCGATCGCGAGCCGGTCGGCTTTGGTCAGGTCCTTGTTCCCGGCCAGCGTGCCCTCGATGACCTCGCCCATGAGCCCGCCGGCCACGTCGCCGTCGGGCTTGTTGCCGGTCCCGAGGTAGTCCGCGATCTCTTCTTCCGACCACCCCAGGCCCGTCGTCTTGTCGGGCGTGATGTTGGGAACCTCGGAGTCCTCGGGGCCCTTGGGGTTGCCGGCGAGGAACCGCGTATTGTCGGTCGCCATCGTCATCGTGCGGGGCGTGTGGCATTCGCCGCAGTGGCCGACCGCGCGGACGAGGTATTCCCCGCGCGCGACGCCGGCGGCCGGCGCCGACGCCGGCGGATTCTCGCGCGGCGCGAAGGCCGCCAGCCACGCCGGCAGGAACACGCTCTCGAACATCGGCACGGAGATCTTCTTCGGCTTGTTCGCCCGTTTCATCGGCGGCACCGAGCGCAGGAACGCGACCAACGCCTTGAGGTCATCGGCCGACATGCCGTTGAAGACCGTGTACGGATGCACCGGGATGAGACGCTCACCGTTGGGCCGTCGGCCGAGCCGCGTCGCCGTGATGATCTGCTCATCGGTCCAGCTGCCGATGCCGGTCTCGCGATCGGGGGTGATGTTGCTCGAATACACGGTGCCGAACGGGCCGTCGTATTGCCGTCCGCCGGCGTTCGCCGGCTGCTTGGGCACGGTGTGACATCCGCACCCGCCGGTCGCGCCGAAGATGTATTTGCCGCGGGCCAGATCGGCGGCGGACGGAGCCTGCGCAGACGCGAGCGCGGGAAGCGAGGCGATCGATAGCAGGAGCGGAAGGGTGAGACGCCAGGCTCGTCGGGCCAAGACACCCACTATTGGCGAGCGAACGTCAAGTCGGTCTCCAGCTGGATGTCGTTCGAGACCTTGTAGAAGAGGATCTGCGGGATCTGCAGGCCATGGTCCGTGAACGTCGTCGAGAACTTGGCCCGCACCTTGATGTTGTCGGCGGTGAAGCCGAAGCGCTTCTGGGCTTCGACCTGCTCCGGCGTCAGCTTGATCCAGGTCACGGTCGCGTCGGCGACGCGCTCCACGGGCTTCTGCTTCACGGTGAGGATTCCCCTCACCTTCGCGGGCATCGTCTTCCCGGGCTCGAGCGGTCCCTCGATCTCGACGCTCTTCACCTCGAAGGTGACCCAGCGATTGGCCGCCACCTCGGTGTCGAGATAGTTCTTGCTCCGCATGTCGGCGTCACGCTTTTCGATGCCGGTCTTGACGAGATTCATGTCGACCTTGATCGACCCGGTGGCGGTCTGCGGCTTCGCCGGGTCGAGCGTCAGCCTCCCGTCGACGCCTTCGGCGGCCGTGTTGCCCACGAAGGTTTCGAGCGGCGCGTCGCTCTTGAACGTGGCGCGCGAATAGTTCGGCAAGAGCTTGAACGACATCGCGTCGGCATGGGCCTGACTCGCGGCCAGGGCCATGACGAGCGCGGCGCTCGCAAACGTAGCCAGTCGGGGCACTGTGAGTCTCCTGTCGGAGCATCAGGCGGCGGTCGGGCGCCGTCTTAATATCACGAACGGGTGAGCCTAGGCACGGGTTCCCGGGTTGGCAGTCTGGAGGTCGGCCTCCATGACGAGCGCGTCCTCACCGGTGTCGTAGTAGTAGCCGCGCCGACGCCCGACGACGCGGAAGCCGAAGGATTCATAGAGCGTTCGCGCCTCGGTGTTGCTCGGCCGCACCTCGAGCACGACGAGCTTGATCCGGCGCTGCCGCGACTCCCCGAGGATGCCTCCGAGCAGAGTCCGGGCGAGTCCCCGTCGGCGGCACTCCGGGCGGACGGCGATGTTGGTGATGTGGATCTCATCGGCGACCTCCCAGAGGCAGAGGTAGCCCACCACCCGGCCGTCCTCCCGCATGACCCAGCAGCGCGCCACACGATTCTGCTGGATCTCGTAGAGGAAGGCACCCCGTGACCAGGGCATCGTGAAGGACGCGCGCTCGATTGCGAGCACCTCGTCGAGATCTTCGGGACGCATGCGGTCAACTGACGGCGGCACCACGTCGTTTCAGCTCGGCCTCGGACGGCCGGAGATAGATGGGAAGGAGATCGGCGGCCGTGACCGTATCGCCGATCGCGAGCCGCGCGTGCCCCAGCGCGCCGACGACCGCCGGAGCCGGTCCCCGGCGCGGCGGCCGGACGTGACGCGCGAACGGCGAGCTGATCGCGTCCGCGCCATCGCCGACGACGATCACGGGCTCGTCCAGGCGGCGAGCGAGCTCGTCCGGCGCGATCGCGAGATACTCCCACTGCCGGCGCATGCCGAGACCGTCCCAGCGATAGAGCGAGGCGTAGACCTCGCGCTTGCGCGCGTCGAGCACGGGACACACCGGCAGCGAGGCGAACGGCAGCATCGCCGCCATCGCGTCGAGTGTGGGAACCGCCGCGACCGGGATCGACAGGGCCAGCGCGAGCCCCTTCACCGTGCTGAGCCCGACGCGCAGGCCGGTGAACGAGCCGGGGCCGACGGTCACCGCGAGCCCTTCGAGGTCGCGCGCCGTCCAGCCGGCGTCGCACAGCAGCTGGTCGATCGCCGCCATCAAGCGCTCGGAGTGAGTGATGCGGACGTCGAGCGTGTATTCCCCGACGACGCGCTCGCCGTCGAGGAGCGCGGCGCCGCCGGACAACGTCGAGGTCTCGACGGCGAGCACGCGCATGGAAGGGAGTCTAGCATGCGCCCAAAGCGCGGCTCGTCGCCGATCCGCCACGTGCGATAATGCCCCGAGGAGGGCCGGGATGAGCGCTGCTGCCAGGAAAGACCCTGCCGCCGTCGAGACCGAAGTCAGGGAGAAGATCCACCTCGAAATTCTCAAGCGTACCGGCGCTTATCACGCCAACGATCACATTCTGCTTCCATCCGGCCAGCACACGACCGAGTACATCGAGAAGACCCTCGTGACCACGGAGCCCTCGTTCACGGAGGGCCTCGGAGCCGTGATCGCCAAGCACTTCGCGCAGTGGCCTGTCGACATGGTCCTCTCGACCGGCCCGGGTGCGCTGATCCTGTCACACTGCGTGGCGCGCGCGCATCCGTCGCGCCCGATCGTGGTCTACGGCACCAAGGGACTGTCCGGCGGTAAGCGGCGCGTCTCCCTGCCCGTCGAGTTCCAGCGGCTCATCCGACCCAGTGTGAAGATCTTGCTGGTCGAGGATCTGGTGAGCACCGGCTCCACCTTGAGTCTGTTGATCAACCTGGTGGAGCAGCTGGGAGGGATCGTGGTAGGAATCGGCTGCCTGTGGCGCCGCACGTCGGTGGAGCTCGACAACCGCCCGGTCTTCAGCCTGGTGAGCCGCGACTTCCCGACCTATGACGCCGACAAGTGCCCCTTCTGCAAGCGCGGCGTCCCCCTCAACGAAGAGTTCGTCCGCCGTCGCCACGCCCGCAAACCCTCCTCCGTCCAAGAACCCAAAGAAGCTTAGCGGCGGACGGTCAGGGGGGCGGGAGCGGGGTCGCGCGACCACGCGGCACGCGTGCGCTGCTCCGCGGCGGCTGGGCTCCATCAGGGCGCGCGGCGTTCCGATACCTGCTTGGAGGGAACG
>CAYVHH010000478.1:0-10864 GCA_964450175.1 uncultured bacterium
TCGCAAAGACGATCCGTGGAAAGCGCGGCGGTTGGCGTTTCCTCAGCCGCGAGCGGACCGGCACTGACGACGAGAAGGAAGGCGGCGATCCAACACCAGCGTAATCTGTGCACCTACTCCTCGTACTCGAATCGATTGTCGGCACTGCCCGGGTAGTCCTCGATCAGCGCTCGCCCCGAGGCCTCGTCGAGAGGCTCGATGCGGATCACGCCAGTCGGCCAACCGGGGGCCGGCACGAGCTTGAAAAAATGGTTGCGTCCAGCCTCGGCGGTGAACCGCACTCGCGTCGGGACCGGGCCGGGCAGGTTGACGCCGAGCACGTGCTCACCCGCCGGAATCGCCCCGTAAAGATATGATCGCTGGCCCACGCTGCCGAACTCCTGGAAATCGAGCGTGACGGGCCAGACAATGCCGGCCTCGAGCGCGCTCCACATGCGCACCGCGTACACGTTCGCCTTGCCCGGCGGCGGCACGAAGCTCCGCGCCTGACGCTCCAGCTTCTCCGATCCGCGCGGCACCGACGCACACCCGCCGGCCAGTGTGAGCATACCGAGGATCGCGATGGCGGCGCGGAGGCGCGCTCTCATCGCTCGGCTCGCGGCGGCGGCATCGGCTCGCTCTCGAAGCGATTATCGCCGCTCAGCGCGAACCGCCCGATCAGCTCACGCCCGGTTCTCTCATCGACCCGCTCGATGCCCAGTCTCAGCAGACCCGCCGACACGACGAAGAAGTAGCTGGAGCCCGCAGCGGCTCGGAATGTCACCCGCTGGTGAACCCAACCGTCCTGCAGGAGCGCCAGCAAATGTTCGCCGGGAGCCAACCATCCGTAAAGGTACGACTCACCCGCGAGTGTTCCGAAGCCGCGAAAGTCGAGATCGACGGTCCAGAGGGCCTGATCCGGGGGGTGGGCGGTGCGTCGAACGACGTAGATGTTGGCCTTTCCGTCGGGTGGAACGAGGTGGTGGGCCTGCTGGATCAGCCGGATCGATGCGGGCGGGACCGGCAGCGTGGTGCACGCGGCGAGCACCGTGAACAGGATCGCGAGCAAGCCGGCCGCGAGTCGTCGAGGTCTCATGCACCGTGGATGATAAGCAGATTCTCAACGACGATCGTACGCGTCGACTGAGACCTTGGTCTCAGAAATATAAGAATTCGAAGCCGCCTCCGTGAGTCGGCGTAACGTGCCATTCTCTACGGGTCATGCTGCTGACACTGGCTGAATTCCTCGACAGCCTCTTCCATATCGCGGTACTCGTCGGGCTGGCGGTCGCGCTGGGCGGCGCGATCTGGGACCGCGGAGTGTGCGGCCGGCCGAGCCCGCCGGTGCCACAGGCCGCGCGCCGCCGATGCCTCGGCCTGATCGCCGCCGGCGCCGGACTGGTCGCCGCGTCCCAGATCGCGGGGCTCGGTCTCCAGGTATTCGTGCTGCGCGCCTCGCTGGGCGAGGTCTCGCTGGCCGACCTCGGCGGCGCGACGACCTTCCGAGCCGGCGCGCTGCGAGCGCTTCTGTCGCTTGCGCTGGCGGCCGCGACGCTTCGAGCTCGGCGCGACGTGCCCGCACGCCTGGGGCTCCTCGCCCTGACCCTGGCCGGACTCGTCGCTCTGTCGGGAGCTTGGCTCACCCACGCCGTCGGCCGGCTCGAGAACCGTGCTCCGCTCATGATCTTGACCATTCTGCACCAAGGGGCGGCGGCCACCTGGCTCGGCGGCCTCGTTCAGCTGGGAGCCTTGTGGCGGCTCGTCGGGACAGCCCCGGAGATCGATGCGCTGTGGCCGTTCGCGGTGCGTCGATTCTCTCGGCTCGCCATGGCCGCCGTCGCGCTCCTGATCGGCGCGGCGCTGCCACTGGCGTGGGTATACACCGGAACTTTAAACGGATTGATCGGCACCGGCTACGGATCACTGATCGTGCTGAAGACGCTCCTGCTGCTGGTGACGATCGCGCTCGCCACGCTGAACCTGTCGACCGCACGCGAGGCGTCGTCCGGCGACTCGGTCCATCTGCGAGAGCGGCTCCCGAAGCTCGTCGAGGCTGAGACGATTGCCCTCGTATTACTCGTCTTCGCGGCAACCGGTCTCTCGGCCCTACCGCCCCCGGCCGACCAGCGTCCGGACGAGCAGGCGACAGTGGTCGAGGTCGTGGAGGTCTTCCGTCCCAAGATGCCCAGGCTCGAGACGCCGTCGATGGAGGCGATGCGGCGGAGCGACGAGACCATGGCGTCAGGTGCACCGCGGACGCACGAGGCATATCTCTGGTCGAACTACAGCCACAACGCGGCGGGGCTGATACTGCTCGTCATGAGCCTCACGTCGCTGGCCGGTCCGACTCTCGGCCTGCGCTTCAGTCGACATTGGCCGCTGGGGCTGCTCGCCCTCGCCGCCTTCATCTATCTTCGAGCTTCCGCCAACGAGGGCACCTGGCCGTTCGGCTCCACGCCGATCGCGGCGGTCGATGCCGAGGGCCTTCAGCATCGTCTTGCTGCCGTGCTCGTGCTCGCGATGGGACTGCTGGAGTGGCGGGCGCGCGGCTCTCGTCCGGGCACGCCGCTGACGTACGTCTTTCCCGTGCTGTGCATGGTTGGCGCCGCGCTGCTGCTCACGCACTCGCATCGCACTTTTCAGCTCAAGGCGGGCTATCTCGTGCAGGTGACGCACTCGAGCATGGGCGCTCTCGCCGGGCTGGTCGCGGTCGGGCGCTGGCTGGAGCTGCGGTTGCCCCGAGGGCCCGGCCGGGTGGCCGGCGCTCTCGCCAGCCTCGCGATGCTGGCGATCGCGCTGATCCTCGTCTTCTATCGCGAGGCCAACGTGATCATTCCTCCGGGCTGAGGACGATTCTCGCGACCGCGGGCCGCCGACGACCGGTGAAGAGCCTCATCAGAGCCGGCAGCACCCCGAGCGAAGCCAGCAGGCTGACGGCGGTGCCGATGCTCAGCAGGAGCCCGAGGCTCCAGATGCCCCGGTGACGCGCCACCATCAAGCTGCCGAACCCCGAGATCGTCGTCAGCCCGTTGAGGACCACAGCCAGCACCATGCTCTGCGCGAGCATCGGTCCGTCCTGCTTTCCTTCGTCCATCGAACGGATGTAGATGTTCACGCCGTACTCGACGGCCGCGCCGATGATGAGGGGGACCGCCCAGACATTGGCCAGGTTGAACTCGAGCCCGACGAGTCGCATGACCCCGAGCGTCCACAGCACACCCAGAGCGAGCGGGGCCAGCGCGACCGCCGTGCCGCGGACGCTGCGCAGGAGCGCTCCAGTGATCACCGTCACCAGGACGAATGCGTAGAGCGCACCCTGCAGGTAGCCACGACGGATGAAGCGGATCGCCTCGTAGCTCGTGACCGGCGCGCCCGTCACGTCCGGATCGACGGAGCGGAGATCGGCGACGAAGCGCGTGGCCCCCTCGCGCTCCCAGATGTCGACGGCGGGGAAGATGCGAATGAGATACTCCCCGCTCGCGCCGACAAAGCGCTCGCGCAGCGGTCGCGGAACGTCCGCGACCGTGACGGCTCGAGGAGCGAGGCTCTGCTTGAAGCGGCGCAGCTTGTCGGCGAAATCCCGGAACAGATCGCTCTGGAGCTGATTCAGCGCCGCACCGGTCGACGCCGAGTCGGGGCCGGTGAGACGCTGCAGTAGCGTGTGGACCTTCTCGCGCGTCTCCTCCACGTGCCGACGACCGGGGCTCTCGCCGAGGCCGTCGAGGACGATTCCGAGCCGCCGCCGCAGCACACTCAGGGGCTCACGAAGGCTCATGGAGCTCAGTGGGGCCGGCGCTCCGAGGCGCACCGACGCCACCAGCGGCGCGAACTGCGCGATCATCGCGAGCTTCGCGGACTGGTCATCGGGGACCAGCGTCAGCAGGCTCTCGACCTTGGCGACCGAAGGCAGTCGCGCGAGCGCTTCGTGCTTGCGCTGAAGCTCCGCCGGCGTCGCGGCGGTGGTAACGGCCGAAACGCCCGAGCGCCCGACGGTCGCGAGCGTGCGCTCTTCCCAGACGACCGACTCCGTGCCGCGAGCCTGAAGGTGCAGCAGGTTGTCGTCGAAGCCGACGCCGAGCGCCGCCCATCCGCCGAGCGCCGTGAGCGCCGCCGCGGCAACGAGGATCGGAACGGGGCGCGCCGTCATCCGGACGAGCCACGATGCCTCGGCTTCGAGGGGCGTCCGCAGGGCCCTCGAGGCACGGTCCGGGCGTCGCCGATCGACCAGGACCAGCAACGCCGGAAAGAGCGTGATCATCGACAAGCACGAGGTCAGCACGGCGATACCCGAGACGACCCCGAACTCGGCGATGCCGTTGAAGTCGGTGAAGCGAAGGACGAAGAACGTTCCGGCGGCGGTGAGGGCTCCGAGGAGAATGCCCGGGCCGGTCCGTGTCGCGGCGCGGGAGAGCGCGCGATCGAGCGACGCCTCGCGGCCCAGTTCCTCCTCGTAGCCGTAGAGGAGGTAGATACCGTAGTCGATACCGAGGCCCACCACGATCGAGACGAACATCACGGAGAACACGTTCAACTGGCCGACCACGAGGGTGATCACACCCATGGACCAGGCGAGCCCGACGGCCAGCGTCAGGAGCATGAGCATCGGCTTCACGACGCGTTGGAACGCGACGAGAATGAGCGCGAGCGTCAGCAGGGTGGACAGGATCCCGGCCCGTGCGCTGTCGGCGAAGGCGGTGACCATCTCGTCGTTGGAGATCGCCGGACTGCCGGTGACACCGGCGTCCACACCGGGGAACTGGTGCCGCAGACGCGCGATGGTGGCCCGGATCAGCTCGATTCGCTCGCGGTTGTCCGTGAAATCGCCTTCCACGGACGTCGGCGCGACGAAGACGAAGAGGAGGCGGCGGTCGGCCGAGAAGAACCAGCCCGCGTCCTGACCGCCGATCCCGTTCCCCGACAGCGCGGTAGACCAGGGGGAAACACTCCCGGCCTTTCCATCCAGTCGCGCCGTCGCTTGATCGAGGAGTGCGTCGAGGAACCGGAAATCCGCCGCGGGCGCGCGCTCGAGCCCGAGATCGAGGAAGCCCAGCGCCATCGCGTTTGCGATTTGTTCGTTGAGACTTTCGAGCAGGCGCACGAGGGTGGGATGCGCCGCGTAAGTCCTGAGGACGTCCTCGTAATCGAAGAGCCGGTCGCGCAACGCGCTCAGATCGGCGGTGGAGAGATAGAGCAGCGCGTTCTGCTGCAGGGAAGCGGTCTCGAGGCGATAGGAAATGCGTCCCAGACCTGCCCGAGCCAGCTCGTCGGCGAGTCGAGCGGCATAGGCCTTCGACGTCTCCGGCTCGGCACACGCCACAACCACGACGATGTCGTTCAGATCGCCGAAGTCGCGCAGGTGCTTCTGGAGCAGGATGACGTAGGGCGCATCCTGCGGAAGAAGGCGATACGCTGATGTCACGAACGCGAGGCTGTGCCACGCGTAGAGCAGCCCACCGAACCCGAGAAGTGACGCCAGGACGACCGTGAGACGCGGTCGCCGGCTACAGACGGTCGTCAGGAGAGCGATCCAGCGCCCGACCCGCTCGCCGATCACCGCCTCGATGATTCCATGCAGGGACCTCGGGAAAGCGCCTCGTCGAACGTCACGGTCTTCACGGTCGACCTGCCTGCAGCCTCATCACGATCGGTTGTGAGAACAAGGTATTGAGATTACACTTCTCGGTCGCGGCCACCTATGCGACCAAAGTCCGACTAGGCGCAGCTTCAGAACACCATAGCATCTCATCGTGTCGATGAAGCTACCCTCGCCTGCGGCCATTCGGGTCGTGAATCGTCTCGGCCGGACGCTGAATCGTCTCGGGCTGCCGCCGGTGAGCCTGCACGACGACGCGCTGCTCGAAAAGGCGCGGCAGCGTACGCGCCTCGAGGACTTCGGCGCGCCAGACTTCCGGGACCCCCTCCGGCGGTTGCTGAGCAGCCTCGAGCACGAGGCCCGGCTGTCGTGGCTGGGCCGCATCCTCGCTCGGAACGAATTCTGTGCTGTCCTCGCCAACCGTCTGCGCCTGGTCCGCGACCGCGCCCTCTATCCCGAGATCGCGCAGGGGCACATCGCGAGCCCGATCTTCGTCGCGGGGCTCCCGCGCACTGGGAGCACGCTGCTCCACCAGCTCCTCGCGCAGGACCCGGGCAATCGGGTCGTTCGAGCGTGGGAGGTGCTCGCTCCGTCGCCTCCGCCGACCCCGGCGAGCGAACGGACGGATCCGCGCATCGCGGCGGCCCGGTGGCAGTTCCGGTGGTTCGACCGGCTCGCTCCCGAGTTCAAGACCATCCACCCGTTGGGAGCCGAGCTGCCGCTAGAGTGCATCGCCCTGCTGGCCTTCTCGTTCATGAGCTCGCGCTTCAACACGAGCTACCGTGTGCCCTCGTATCAGGCGTGGCTCGAGCAGCAGGACCAGCGGCCGGCGTACGAGCTCCACCGAACCATCCTTCAGCATCTGCAGGTGCGCTATCCCGGAGCGCGCTGGGTCCTCAAGGCGCCGACGCATCTCTGGAATCTCGAGGCGCTCTTTGCCACCTATCCGGACGCCTTCGTCGTCCAGACGCACCGAGATCCCGCGAAGGTGCTGGCTTCCGTGGCGAGCCTCACCGCAGTGCTGCGAGGAGTCTTCGCCGATGAGGTGGATCCTCTCGAGATCGGGCGAGAGGTGACCTATCAGTGGTCGAACGGACTCGAGCGTGCGCTTCAGTTTCGACGTAGCAGGGCCGACGCCGCGGCGCGCTTCATCGACGTCCAGTATCGCGATCTGCTCCAGGATCCCATCGGATTGATTCGAGTGATCTACGCCCGCCTGGGCTGGACCCTCGAGGGCGAGACGGAGCGGCGCATGCGCGCCCACCTGGCGAGCCATCCGAAAGATCTTCATGGACCGCACCGCTACTCCCTGGAGAGCTTCGGGCTGGATCCCGGAGCGATTGCGCACCTCTTCAAGACCTATCGCGAGTACTTCGACGTGAGAGAAGAAAGTGCCCACACGTAGCGCTCGACGAGCCCGCTCCGGCCACCAGCGGCGGACGCGACGATGACTGGAGCGAGCCTGGTGCTCCTGCTTTCCGTCGCGACTCTGCTGTCGGTCGTGTACCTGGCCGTCGTCCTCGGGTGCGTCGCTCGCCTCGGCGCACGCCGGCCCGCCCCGATCGGCTGGCGTCCGCCGGTCACCGTGCTGAAGCCGCTCTGCGGGATCGAGCCGTTGCTGGAGGAGAACCTGCGGTCGTTTTGCACGCAGGACTACCCGGAATACGAGGTCGTGTTCGGCGTTCGGACGCCCGATGATCCGGCGGCCGGCGTGGTCGATCGACTCGCGGCCGAGGGACACCGCTGCCGGCTCGAGCTCGTCGTCGACGGTCGTATGTCCGGCCCCAACGCCAAAGTCAGCAACCTCGCGAATATGCACGAGCACGCCAAGCACGACGTCATCGTCGTTTCCGACAGCGACATGCGGGTGGACGCGAACTGGCTCGCCAGCGTGGTCGCGCCGCTGGCCGATCCGGCGGTCGGCCTCGTGACGTGTCCCTATCGCGCTCACTCACTGCGCGGCCTGCCGTCAGCGCTCGGCGCGATGCACGTGAACGAGTGGTTCGCGCCCGCCGTGGCGGTCGCCGCCACTTTCGGCGCGGGCCCCTTCGGCTTTGGCTCCACCCTGGCGTTGCGCCAGGAAACCCTCGAGGCCCTCGGCGGTTTCAAGAAGCTGAGCGAATATATCGCCGATGACTACGTGCTGGCCGCGCGCGTGGTCGAGCGCGGTCAGCGGATCGTGCTCTCGGACACCGTCGTGGAGATGATCATCAACGAGCCCGGGATCCGTGCGCTCTTCGCGCACGAGGTCCGCTGGGCGCGCGTTGTCCGGTCGGTCAGACCGCTCGGGTGGACGCTCTCGTGCCTCACCTACCCGCTTCCGCTCGCGCTCGCCTCTTGCATCGCCTCCGGCTTCACGCCGGCATCCACCGCGCTGCTGGGCCTCGCCGCGACTCTTCGGCTCGCCGTCCACGCTCTCGTGCCGTCAGCTCTCGGTCTTCGAGCGGGTCGTGCGCCGTGGCTGGTCCCGCTCCGCGACGCGCTGTCGCTCGCCGTCTGGGCGACGAGCTTCTTCGGCTCCGCCGTCGAATGGCGCGGTCGGCGCATGTCGGTGGGGCCAGGGGGACTCGCCGGCGGCGTGAAGAGCGCTCGGTCGTGCTGAAGACGCTCTTTCTCCATCCGCCGTCGGTCGACGGATTCGACGGCGGGGCCGGCTCGCGATATCAGGCGCGGCGCGAGGTGCGATCATTCTGGTACCCGACCTGGCTCGCGCAGCCGGCAGCGCTCGTGCCCGGCAGCCGGCTCGTGGACGCGCCTCCCGCTGGGCTCGGCCTCGAAGACGTCCTGCCCCTCGCCCGCGACTACGAGCTCGTCGTGCTCCACACCAGCACGCCGTCATTCCCCTCCGACGTACGCGTCGCCGAGGCGCTGAAGGATACGAATCCGCGGCTCAAGCTCGGGTTCGTGGGCGCTCACGTCGCGGTCAATCCGGTCGAGGCGCTTCGGAGCTCGGCGGCAATCGACTTCGTGGCGCGCACCGAGTTCGATTTCACTGTGCGGGAGGTCGCCGAGGGGCACCGCCTGGAAGACGTCGACGGCCTGAGCTTCCGGACTGGTAGCGGGATCGCCCACACTCGCGACCGGGCCGTGCTCGAAGATCTCGACCAGCTGCCTTTCGTCGTCGACGTCTATCGCCGTGACCTCAGGGTGGAGGACTACTTCATCGGCTATCTCCTCCATCCCTACGTGTCCCTCTACTCTGGCCGCGGTTGCCGCTCGAAGTGCACCTTCTGCCTCTGGCCGCAGACGGTGGGCGGGCAGCGCTATCGCACCCGCAGTGTGGACCACGTCGTGGGGGAGATCACCCTGCTTCGCCGCTACTTCCCCCAGGTGAAGGAGGTCTTCTTCGACGACGACACGTTCACCGATGACCTGCCTCGGGCGGAAGCGATCGCCAGGCGACTGGGTGATCTCGGCGTCACCTGGTCATGCAATGCCAAGGCGAACGTGCCCCGCGAGACGCTCCAAGTGCTCCGGGATAACGGGCTGCGCCTCCTCCTCGTGGGCTACGAGTCCGGCAACCAGCAGATCCTGAACAACGTGAAGAAGGGCGTCCGGCTCGACATCGCCCGTCGCTTCACGCGGGATTGCCACGACCTCGGCATCACCATTCACGGCACGTTCATCTTGGGCTTGCCCGGAGAGACGCGCGAGACGATCGCCCAGACGGCTCGTTTCGCCGTGGAGATCGACCCGCACACCATACAGGTCTCGATCGCCGCACCGTATCCCGGAACGGCCCTTCATCAACAGGCCCGGGAGGCGGGCTGGCTCGAAGACGAGCGCGCGCTCATCGATGGGACCGGCCGCCAGGTGAGCGCGATCGCCTACCCGCACCTCGGCAGTGATGAGATCTCAGGGTCGGTGGAGACGCTCTACCGGCGGTTCTACTTCCGGCCGACCAAGATCGCGTCCCTCCTCGGAGAGGCGGCACGCCACCCGCACATGCTAGGGCGGCGAATGCGTGAAGGCATCGAGTTCTTTCGCTTCTTCGGCCGGCGGCGATGACGAACCAACGAGCGCCGATCCAGACACCGGGAGCCAGACAAACATGACCATTTCGAATTCCCGACTCATCGCGCCCGTTGGCGGAGCCCTCATCGATCTGATCGTCCCGGGAGCCGCCCGCCCGGAGCTGCATGCGCGGGCCAATCGCCTGCCCTCGGTTCAGGTCTCGGAGCGCGCGCTCTACGATCTCGAGCTCCTGGCCACCGGTGGGTTCTCGCCTCTGGACCGCTTCATGTCGCAAGCGGACTGCACACGCGTGGTCGATGAGATGCGCCTGACCAACGGTCAGCTCTTCCCGATTCCGGTCATCCTCCCGGTCGAGCGGACGGCGGCGGTGCGGCTCGACCGCGATGTCGCGCTCCGCGACGCGCGCAACGAGCTTCTGGGAATCATGACCGTCGAGGAGGCGTACGACTGGGATCGCGCGGCGATGGCGCAGCAAGTGGTCGGCAGCCGAGACGTGCGCCATCCGCTCGTGGCCGAGATGCAGGGATGGGGCGACGTGGCCTTGTCCGGTCGCCTCCAGATGCTGGCCCTGCCGGAGCGCCACGACTTCCGCGAGCTGCGGCTCACTCCGGCCGAGACTCGCGCCGCGCTCGACGCGCTGGGAGCGGGCACCGTGGTCGCCTTTCAGACACGCAACCCGTTGCACAGGGCGCACGAGGAGCTCACCAAGCGCGCCGCCGCCGCCGTCGGAGGCGTCCTCCTCCTCCACCCGGTGGTGGGTATGACCAAGCCGGGCGACGTCGACTACTACACTCGGGTGCGAAGCTACAAGGTGCTCGTGGACCGCTATTACGAGCCGGGCCGCGTGCTTCTGACCCTGCTCCCACTGGCCATGCGCATGGCGGGGCCGCGCGAAGCAGTGTGGCACGCCCTGATTCGGCGGAACTATGGAGCCAGCCACTTCATCGTCGGCCGCGACCATGCGAGCCCGGGCCTCGACTCCGCCGGCAAGCCTTTCTACGGAGCCTACGACGCCCAGGAGCTGGCGACGCGCTTCGCGCAGGAGCTCGGGATGGGGATCCTGCCGTTCGGCGAGATGATGTATCTGCCGGACGAAGACCGCTATGAGGAGGTCTCGCGCATCCCTCGGACGGCGCGAACGGCCTCGATCTCGGGCACCCAGGTCCGCGAGGAGTTCCTCAGCGCCGGTCAGAAGCTCCCGGCATGGTTCACGCGGCCCGAGGTCGCGCAGATCCTCATGGATACCTATCCCCCTCGACACCGTCAGGGTGTGTGCGTGTGGTTCACCGGCCTGAGCGGCGCGGGGAAGTCCACCAC
>CAYVHH010000479.1:0-3722 GCA_964450175.1 uncultured bacterium
CGGCACCGCTATACAGCATGTAGCCGAAGAAGCTCGGCATCGTGACGCCCTGCTCCTCGGCGATCGACTTCACCATGAAGTTCGGCGCGTTGCCGATGTAGCTGTTGGCCCCCATCGACACCGACCCGACGGCGATCGCCGCCAGGATGGCGTGCGGAACACCCACGACCTCGCGCGCCAGGCCGAGCGCCTGCCCCAGCGCCAGGAACGCCAGGTAAGTCGGCGCGTTGTCGAGCCACGACGAGAGGATCCCCGATGCCCAGAAGAAGTGCCAGGGTGCGCGGACGCCGAGCTCACCGCCCCGCAATCGCAAGATCTCGAGGGCCGGGATCATCGTGAGGAAGATTCCGGCGAACAGCACGGCCACTTCGACGATCGGAGACGCGGTGAAGCCGTTGGCGCGCCGCACGACGCGCGGCGTGCGCCAGAGGGACAGCGCGGCGAACGCGACGATCGCGGCCTCGCGCCAGGGTGCGTGAAGAAGCGCGACGGCCAGGACGACGCCGACGAGCCACGCGATGTTCGACACGCCCTGCACGCGAAGCGGCTCGACCTGAGCCCGATCCCGGCGCAGCGCCGCGATCGGCTCCCGCGTGTATTCGCGAGTATCCCAGACGAAGTACAGCGCCAGCAGGACGGCGACTTGAAACCCCCAGTGCGCCCACAGACGGAAGGTCCACGTGAACGGCACGCCTTGCAGGTATCCGAGGAAGAGCGGCGGGTCGCCGAGCGGCGTCAGCATCCCGCCGATGTTGGACACGAGGAAGATGAAGAAGAGGACCGTGTGGCGGACGCGCGTGCGCTCGCGGTTCGTCTGTAAGAGTGGGCGGATCAGGAGCATCGAGGCCCCGGTCGTGCCGATGAACGAGGCCAGGATCGACCCGATCGCGAGAAACGCCGCGTTGGTGAGCGGCGTCGCCACGAGGTCCCCCCGCAGCCGGATCCCCCCCGAGATCACGAAGAGGCCGGCCAGCAGCACGATGAACGACACGTACTCCTCGGCCATCGACAGAAGGGCCCCCGGCCGCCGTACCGCATAGAGGGCGAGGATCGGCAGGCCCAGCACGAGGGAGACGAGCAGCTTGTTGCGATTCGGCTCCCACCAGTGCGGGAGCCAGAGCGGAAGCAGGGCGATGGCCAGGAGCATGGCGACGAAGGGAACGACGGTATAGAGCGGCAAGAACTCTCCTCGGTGGCGCGCGAGTCGGCCCAGTCTACAGGACGGCGCTCGATTGCCCGAGGGTAGGTCGCGTGGTATATAGTTGTTGTTTATCCAGAGGTCCAGCCGTCCGGAGGGGGAGCCGTGTGACCAAGGTTATCGTCGAGCCCGACGAATCCTTTGAAAGCGCGCTCAAGCGCTTCAAGAAGCAGTGCGAGAAGGCCGGCCTCCTCTCGGAATTCAAAAAGCGTCAGCACTATGAAAAGCCTAGCGTTCGGCGCAAGCGCAAAGCCCTCGCCGCCCGCAAGAAGGCCAAGCGGCGCGAACGGATATCCGATTAGCCGGGACATCGCCTGATGGACGCCGGCACTCCCGGGACCCGGATCGGGAGCGAGTGAGGCGAAGGTTGGAGGCAGGCCGAATCTGGGAGCCCGGCGCCGAATGGAACGCGGTGCGGGCGCTCCTGGCTCACGAAGCTTCGACCCAGATGGGACGCGATCGGGCGACGGCCGCTCAGCCGCTCACCGACCTCCTTGAAGTCCAGGCAGCGATCGAGATGACCCGCCAGGCGCGCCTGGCGCTGGCCACTGCCGGCGCGCTCCCGCTACAGGCGCTCCCCGACATCCGCGCGATCCTGCTGCACTGCCGCGCCGAGGGCAGCGTGCTCGACGGCTCCGAGATGATTCAGATCGTCCCGGTCCTCGACGCGAGCCCCAAGCTCCGGGCCTACGGCCGAGGCGTGCGTGAGGCGAGCCCCGAGGTGGCGGCGATCACCGACGCCCTGCCCCGCTTCGCCGAGCTCGCCGACCGGCTCCGGCGCGCCCTCGACGCGAGCGGCGCCGTGACCGACGAGGCGAGCCCGACGCTCAAGCGCCTCCGGCGCGAGATCCGCGAACGGCGCCGTCACCTGGCCAGTGAGCTCGAGCGCGCCTTCCAGGGCAGCGACGCCGACCGGCTCTTCGCCGACCACTACGTCACGCTCCGACACGGCCGCTACGTCCTGCCGGTGCGGACCGAGTCGCGGAGCCGCGTGCGCGGCATAGTCCACGACCGCTCGCAGAGCGGCCAGACGCTCTTCATCGAGCCCGAGCACGTCGTCGACGCCAACAACGACCTCGTGCAGGCGACGCGCGAGGAAGAGCACGAGACCGCGCGCATCCTGGCCGAGCTAACGGCCGCGGTGCACGCACGTCTCGATGATCTGGACGCCCTCGTGAGCACGATCGGCGAGCTCGACTGGATCTTCGCGCGAGCCCAGGCCGCCGAGCGCATGGGCGCAACGGCGCCGGCGATCGACGCCGGACGGACCGTCGAGCTTCGCGGCGCGCGCCACCCGCTCCTGCTCGCCCAGAGCTGGAAGGACCCGAGCCGCACCGTGGTCCCGATGGACCTCGAGCTCGGCCCCGAGCGCCCGCTGCTCGTGATCACCGGACCCAACGCCGGCGGCAAGACGATCGCGCTCAAGACGCTCGCCGTCCTGGCGCTCATGGCCCAGGTCGGGTGCCACGTGCCGGCCGACGAAGGCTCGCGCCTGCCGGTGTTCGACGACGTCTTCGCGATCATCGGCGACGATCAGTCCGTGGCCGAGAACCTCTCGACCTTCTCGGCGTTCGTCAAACAGGCGCGCGAAATCCTCGAGCGCGCCGACCAGCGCTCGCTCGTGCTCCTGGACGAGCTCGGCGCGGGCACCGACCCGGACGAGGGCGCGGCCCTCGCCCAGGCGATCCTCGAGGAGCTGGCCGAGCGCGGCGCCCTGGTGATCGCGACGACACACCTCGAGCCCCTCAAGGCGTTCGCGTCCACGCATCCTCGAGCGCGCAACGCCTCGGTCGAGTTCGACACCGGCACCCTGGCGCCGACCTTCCGTCTTCGCTACGACCAGCCCGGCCAGAGCTATGCGCTGACCATCGCCGCGCGCCTCGGTCTCGGCGCCGAGCTCATCGCCCGGGCGAACGCGCATCGCTCCGAGCACGCCGCGCGGCTGGCGGACTTGCTAGCGACCCTGGACGCCAACGCCCGGACCGAAGCCGAGCGGGCGCGCGACATCGAGCGCATCCGCGCCGAGGCCGCGGCCCAGCTCGCAAAGGCCCGCCAGACCGAGGCCGCGGCGGAGAGCCGGGCCCAGGCGATCGTCGCCCGCGCCCGCGCCGAGGCCACCGCGCTCGTCAGCGAGATCCGCCGCGCGCTCACCGCCGAATGGGACAAGCTCAAGCGCTCGGACCGGTCGCGCCGCTCGCTCGACGAGAGCCGGCACCGCGTACGCGAGGTCGCGAGCCGGATTGAGGCCCTGGTTCCCGAGGCGCCGGCGGAGCGGCCGGTCTCGCTGGCCCCCGGCGCCACGGTCGCGGCCGAGCACCTCGGCATCCGCGGCGAGCTGGTCGAGATTACCGGAACCTCGGCGACGGTCCGGTCTGGCTCCGTCACGGTTCGCGTTCCGCTCTCGGTCCTTCGGCCCGCTCCTACGCAAACCGCCGCGACGGGGCGGGAGGACGTGGCGGGGAGGGGGCCGGCGCGGGTGGGTTTTCGGAGCCCCGGCCCCCTCCCCGGGACGTCCTCCCGCCGC
>CAYVHH010000480.1:0-8386 GCA_964450175.1 uncultured bacterium
TCCCGCGTTCCTCTATCTCGCGTTCTTCATCGCGTATCCGTTCGTGATGTCGCTCTTCCTGAGCGTCTCGAACGCGCGGGTGGGCTCGCCCGAGTGGCACTACGTCGGGCTCGTGAATTTCCAGCGGATCTTCGCCGATCCGGTGTTCTGGCAGACCGTGCGCAACTCGTTCGTGTTCACGTTCGCGTCCGAACTGATCCGCCTGGTGATCGGCCTGCCGCTGGCGTTCGCCCTCAACCGAAGCTTCAAGGGCAAGCGTCTGGTGCAGGGGGTGATCCTGATCCCGTTCGTGATCCCGATCGCGCTGTCGTCGCTGGCCTGGAAATGGATGTTCGATTCGCTTTATAGCGTCATCAACTGGATGCTGATGACCGCGCACATCATCGATTATCCGTGGCAGTGGCTGGGCGAGCCCGGCCTCGCCATGGTCTCGGTGGTCATCCTGAACGTGTGGCGCGGGTTCCCGTTCTCGGCGGTGATCCTCCTCGCGGGATTGACCGCGGTGCCGACCGAGGTGATCGAGGCGGCCAAGATCGACGGGGCGGGCCCGCTGCGCCGATTCGTCTACGTCGTCGCCCCGATCGTGCGGCCCATCCTTTTCGTCGGCCTGCTCTATTCGATCGTGTTCTCGTTCACCGACTTCTCGGCGGTCTGGCTCCTGACCCAGGGCGGGCCCTACAACACGACCCACGTGTTCGGCACCTACGCGTACAATGTCGGCATCAATGCCGGCGATATCGGGATGGGCGCCTCGATCACCCTGTTCATGTTTCCGCTGCTGGCCGTGTTCGTGATCGTCATGCTGCGGCTGCTACGACGGGAGTGATGTGAGAAGCCAGCTCTGGCGCACCATCCGGCGCGACTACGGGCCCTACCTGCCGCTCTCCCCCTACCTGTTCATCGTGCTGTTCCCGTTCTATTGGATGATCATCACCACCTTCAAGCGTGACAACGATCTCTACAACCTGACCGGCGTGCCCTTCTGGTTCAAGGAACCTCCCACGATGTCGCACGTGCAGCTCCTGCTGCACGACACGCTCTTCCTCGTGTGGCTCAAGAACAGCCTGCTGATCGGGGTCTGCGTGGTCGTCGTCACCCTGGCTCTCGGATTGCCGGCCGCCTACGCGCTGGCCCGGATGCGTTTCCCGGGCAACCGCGCGATGTCGACGGCGATGTTTCTCTCGTACCTCATTCCTCCCGCGCTCCTGTTCCTGCCCCTGTCCCAGCTGGTGCGCGGCATCGGATTCGGCGACTCGATCTGGTCCTTGGTGATCGTGTACCCGTCCTTCACGTTGCCGTTCTGTACGTGGCTGCTCATGGGCTTCGTGCGGACGGTGCCGCACGAGATCGAGGAGAGCGCGCAGCTCGACGGCTGCACGCGCTTCCAGACGTTCCGGATGATCGTGCTCCCGGTCATCGTGCCAGGTATCATTACCGCGGGCATCTTCGCCTTCACCCTGACCTACCAGGAATTCATCTACGCCCTGACGTTCATCTCGGCGTCGGCGAACAAGACCATCGCGTACGGCGTCACGACCGATCTGATCCGTGGTGACGTTTTCTACTGGGGCTCGCTGATGGCTGGTGCGCTCATCGGATCCGTTCCGGTGGCGATCGTTTATGCGTTCAGCCTCGATCACTTCATTCACGGGCTGACCGCCGGAGCTCTGAAATGAGTCCATCATCGTCCAAAGGAGGAGAAGACATGGCACGGGTGACACGTCGTCGGTTCCTCGCTACGACCGCGGTCGGCGCGGCGGTAGCCCCTCACGTCTGGGTCAAGTCAGCGGCAGCCCAGTCGAAACAGCTCTCGGTCCTGTGCTGGAGCCATTTCGTCCCGTCCTACGACAAGTGGTTCGATCAGTGGGGCCAGGAGTGGGCGGCCAAGCACAACGTCAAGCTGACGATCGACCACATCCCGCACCTGAACATCCCGGCCAAGATCGCGGCCGAGGTCGCGACCCAATCCGGCCACGACATCGTGCAGATGCCGGGAACCGGGACCGAGAAATTCGCGCCGGCCCTGATCGACGTTCAGGACCTGGCCGACAAGCTCGGCAAGAAGTACGGCGGGTGGACGCCGCTGGCGAAGAACTTCTCCGAGGTGAAGGGCCGGTTCATGTCGATTCCCGACTACTTCATCGACTTCCCGGGCCTCTACCGCAAGGATCTCTGGACCGAGGTCGGGATGCCGAACGGTCCGGATACCTGGGAGGAGCTGCGGGTCGGCGGCGCCAAGCTGAAGGCCAAGGGCTTCCCGCTCGGGATCGGGCTGGCGCACCACAACGACTCGCGGAACTCCTGGCGGGCGATCATGTGGTGCTACGGTGGCTCCGAAGTCGCCAAGGACGGCAAGACGATCACGTACAACTCCAAAGAGGTCCGCGAGGGGCTGAAGTACTTCAAGGCCCTCTACAAGGAAGCGATGACGCCGGAAGTGCTGGCGTGGGACGACGCCTCCAACAACCGGCTCCTGGCGTCCGGGCGCGGATCCTGGATCCACAACCCGATCAGCGCCTACCGGACGATCGAAGGGCAGAACAAGGAGCTGGCGGACAAGATCTTCATCCAGCTCTCGCCGCGCGGGCCGGCGGGTCGTCTCTCCTACGCCAACTGCCTGGCCTACGGCATCACGAAGTTCTCGCCGAACCAGGACGCGGCCAAGCAGTTCCTGGAAAGCCTCACCGACAGCTTCAAGGACGCGTTCCGCGCCAGCACGGGCTACGACACGCCGTTCCTGAAGGATTTCGCGAAGGGCCCGCTGCCGATCATCAGCGAGGACCCGAAGCTCAAGCCGCTCGAGAAGTCGCCGGAGTACCACTACACGATGGGCTACCCGGGGCCGTGCTCGCCCGCCGCGGACGAGGTCTATCAGCAGTTCGTGATGATCGACGCGCTCGCGCAGTTCTGCACCGACAAGATGGATCTCGAGACGACCGTGAAGTGGGGCGAAGATAAGATTCGCGCGATCTACGCGAAGTTCGCGTAGGCGCTCTCCGTCGAACACCCCGCCCCGCAAGGGGCGGGGTGCCGCGCGCCCGACGGCGCCGGGACTTTGATTCGTGGCAGCGACTCGAGGCAGGCTCGTTCTGGCGGCGCTCCTGATTCTGGTGGCGCCGTCCGCCCCGTCACCTCAGACTCATGCCCAGGTCGAGACGGTCGCGACGGGCGTGCTCCGGCCCCTGCAGATCGTCTGGGATGGGCACGCCCTGATCGTGCTGAGCTACAGCGCGCGCGGCGATTCAGCCGGCGAGCTCTATCGAGTTCCGATCGACAGCGTCGCGTCCGTCGACCTCACCCGGAAGCCGGCGAGGATTCCGTTCCGCGGCGCGGACGGCACCACGCTCGGCAGCCTCGCGTGCGATCCTGAATCGGGGGCGCTCTTCGTGGGAGAAGAAAATGGAACGCGCGTGTGGCGCCTGGGCGCCGACGAGCGGCTGACCCTCTACGTGACCGGGCTCCGACGCCTGGCCGGCGGCGGCACGGTCCTGTTCGACCGCGCGGGACGTCTCATCTTGCTCGACTATGCCGACCCCTACGTGTCGCGCCCGGAGGAGCGGTTGCCGCCGGGGCTCGAGCAGCTTCGACTCGAGGAAGATTATCTCGGTCCGCTGGTCTTCCGTCTCGCCCTCGACACGTCTGTCGGGCTCCCGCGCCGCCTGGAGAACGTGCGGCCGCTGTATCCGCGCGGGTGGGGAAAGCGACGAGGCGGCGCCCAGCTGCCGCTGTTCACCTCGGCGACCACGCTCGCGAACGGTGACCTGCTGCTGTTGGCGGCAAGCGGCGTCTTGCATCGCCTGGCCGCCGACGGAAGTCTCACGGTCTTCGCGGCGCTACCCCGGGGCCAGTACACCCGCACCAATCTGGCGGCCGCTGCCGACGGAACCGTCTACGTCAGCGGCGGCTTTCACGTGGGGCAGGTCTTCCGGGTCTCCCGCGACGGTGCGGTCGAGACCTTGGCCTCGGATCTCGCGGATCCCGAGGGCATCGCGGTGGACGGCCGGGGCGCCGTCTACGTCGCGGAGTCGTCGCTGCATCGCATCGTGCGTCTGCGGTAGCCGATCGGAAGTGGTAGTGTTTCTCACTCGCAGTGACCCATCACTCCTCGTCGAGGTGGACGCATGACGGACATTCTGGTGCAGCACGACGGGCCGATCGCGACGGTCGTCATCAATCGACCGGCGATGCGCAACGCGATCAGCCTGGCGATGTGGACCGAGCTCACGCGCGTGACCCTGGAGCTGGGAGAGACCGACTCGGTCCGGGCGATCGTCTATCGCGGCGCCGGTACCGTGGCCTTCGCCTCGGGCGCCGACATCTCCGAGTTCAAGGAGCAGCGCAAGGACGTCGCGAGCGCCGCGCGCTACAACGAGCAGACCGGGGCGGCCTACTCGACGATTCGCGAGTGCCCCAAGCCGACCGTCGCGATGATCTTCGGCTTCTGTATGGGCGGCGCGATGGCGGTTGCGATGGCGTGCGACATGCGGTTCGCCGCCGAGGGCTCCAAGTTCGGGATTCCGGCCGCGCGCCTCTCCATCATCTACGGCGCGGACTCCGTCGGCCAGCTGGTCGACCTCGTCGGCCCCGCCTACGCGAAGGACATCCTCTACTCGGCGCGGGTCGTCGACGATCGTGAGGCGCTGGCGATGGGGTTCATCCAGCGTCTGCTGCCGGCGGCGGAGCTCGAGGCCTACACCTACGACTATCTGCGCAAAGTCGCCGACAACGCGCCGCTCTCGGTGCGCGGCGCCAAGGCGACGATCGAGTCGTACCTGATGGGGCTCACGGACGAGCGGCGCAAGAGGCTTCGAGAGCTCGCGGTGGTGGCGACCGAGAGCGAGGACTACAAGGAGGGTACACGGGCCTTCCTGGAGAAGCGCGCGGCCAAGTTCACCGGGCGCTAGCGCGCGCCGGGTCGTGCGCTTCGAGTTCCTCACGTCGACGCCGCTCTCGCCGACCGAGGGCAGCGGGACGTTCGTCGCCATCGATGGGCTCGTCCGCGGCCTCGCGATGCTCGGCCACGAGGTCTCTGTCCGGCCGCTCGTCACTCGCACCGGCTTTCACACGTTCGATCGATGGCTCTACAACGCGCAGGTCGCCCTCGCGCCGCCGGTCGCCGACGTCACGGTTGGCATCGACCTCGACGGGTTTCTCTGGGCGCGGCGGCGTCACGGGCGCTTCGTCGTGATGCTGAAGGGGATCGTCGCCGACGAGCTTCGGAACGAGCGGGGCGTCGTGCGGGCGCTGCTCGGCGTGCAGGCCCGCTGGGAGCGGCGCAACACCGCGCGCGCCGATCGGGTGTTCGTGCCGAGCCGGTACTCCGCGTCGGTCGCCCGCGACGTCTACGACATTCCGATCGCGAAGCTGGTCGTCGTGCCCGAGCCGATCGATCTGGTGGACTGGCGGCGCCGCTTCGCCGAGGCCGGCGTCGCGCGCGCGGTCCGTCCCACGGTGCTGTCGGTCGCGCGGATGTACCCGCGCAAGCGCCTGAACGACCTGCTGCTCGCCGCCGCCGTCCTCCGCGAGCGAATCCCCGATGCCCAGATTCGCATCGTAGGGGAGGGGCCGGAGTCGGCGAGCCTGCGCGCGCTGCATCGCGAGCTCGGGCTCGGGGACACGGCGGTGCTGCTCGGCGAAGTCACGCGTAGGATGCTCGCGGTAGAATATGTCAGCGCCCACTGTTTCTGCCTTCCGACGGTCCAGGAGGGATTCGGGCTGGTGTTCGCCGAGGCCATGGCGGCCGGCCTGCCTGTGGTAGCGTGTCGAGCCGCGGCGGTGCCGGAGATCGTCGAGGATCGGCAGACCGGTTTTCTCGTCGATCCGCGGAGCCCGGGCGAGTTGGCCACCGCGCTGGAGACGTTGTTGATGAACAGAGAGCTCAGCGAAGCGTTCGGCAGGACCGGAGCCCAGCGAGTCGAGGCGTTCGGCCTCGAGTCGGTGGCGCGCCGCTTTCTCGAGGCGTTGCCATGACTGGGACGGCGCGCGCCGCCAGCACCCGGCGCTTCACGTTCGCGGCCGGGCACCGCTACTGGGTCGAGAGCTGGTCGGCCGCCGAAAACGAGCGGTTCTTCGGACGGCTCACGGTTCCCCACGGCCACAACTACACACTCGACGTCACGGTGCGGGGACCGATCGACCCGCAGACGGGCATGGTCATCGACCTCGCCGAGCTCAAGCGTGTGGTGGGCGAGACCGTCGTGGAGCGCTTCGACCACGCGGATCTGAACGCGGACCCGCTGTTCCGCGGCCGCGTCCCGACGACCGAGAACATCGCGATCACCGTGTGGGAGCTCCTGGCGCCGAAGCTCGGCGCGGATCGGCTGTGGCAGGTGCGGGTGTGGGAGGATCCGAGCTTGTTCGTCGACTATCGAGGACCCGATGCTTGAGCTCACGCGCATCTACCACTTCAGCGCAGGCCATCGTCTGGCCGATCCGACGCGCTCGGACGACGCGAACGAGGCCCTCTACGGCCAGTGCTTCCGTCCGCACGGCCACAACTATTATCTGGAAGTCACCGTGGCCGGCCGACCGGATCCGGTGACGGGCATGGCGGTGGATCTCGGACAGATCGACGGCGCCGTGCGCGAGCACGTGCTCGACCACGTCGATCATCGTACGCTGGAGGAAGTCCCGGCGCTGGTCGGCGTCGTGACGACGGGCGAGGGACTGGCGCGTGCGTTCTGGCGCCTCCTGGCGCCGGCCGTCCCGGCGGGTGCGCTCCGGCGCGTGACCGTCGTCGAGACGGCCAAGAATCGATTCCAGTACGAAGGTGAGGCCGCGTGATGAGCGAAGACGGAAGCATCGCGAAGCTGGTCGCCAAGATCCTGGAACAGGTCGGCGAGGACGTCGAGCGCGAAGGGCTCGAACGCACGCCCCACCGCGTCGAGAAGGCGCTCCGCTATCTGACGTCCGGATATGAGCAGGACGCGAAGGAGATCCTGAACGATGCCATGTTCGTCGAGGACTACGACGAGATGGTGATCGTGAAAGACATCGACTTCAGCTCGCTCTGCGAGCATCATCTGCTGCCGTTCATCGGCAAATGCCACGTCGCCTACATGCCCGGCCGCAAGATCGTCGGCCTGTCCAAGATCCCGCGGCTGGTGGAGATGTTCAGCCGGCGCCTGCAGGTCCAGGAGCGGCTGACGACGCAGATCGCCGGCACCATCAACGAGGTCCTGCAGCCGCGCGGCGTCGCCGTCGTGATGGAGGCGGTGCACCTGTGCATGCTGATGCGCGGCGTGGAGAAGCAGAACTCGAAGGCGATCACCTCGGCCATGCTCGGCTCGTTCCGCGACCGGCCGGAAACGCGTGCCGAGTTCATGGACCTGATCAAGTCGAGCCGGGGGCTCCAGATTTGAGCGGCGGGGGGGCGCTGCGCGGTCAGGTCGCGATCGTCACCGGCGCCGGCCGCGGCATCGGGCACGCGGTCGCGATGGCGCTCGCCCGCGAGGACGCCACCGTGGTGCTGGCCGCGCGGACGCGTCAGCAGCTGGCCGCGACCGCGGCGGCCATCCGCGAGAGCGGGGGAACCGCGCTCGCCATTCCGACGGACGTCACGCAGGACGGCGCGGTCGAGGCGATGATCGAGGAGGCCGTTGCCGAGCTCGGCCGCGTCGACACGCTCGTCACCGCGGCCGGCGCCGCGTCCTTCGGCCCGGTCGTGGGCACCAAACCTTCCGACTGGGACGCAGTCCTGGCCGTCAATCTGCGCGCGGTGATGGTCTGCTGTCGCGCCGTGCTCCCGATCATGATCCGCCAGCGCCGCGGCACGATCATCAATATCGCGTCGATCGCCGCCCAGCGGGCGATCCCCGGCGCGGCCGTCTACACCGCCACGAAGGCGGGGGTCGTCGGCTTCAGCCGCGTCCTGGCGGAGGAGCTTCGCCCGGAGGGGGTGCGTGTCGGGGTGCTCGTCCCAGGGGCCGTGGATACGCCCCTCTGGGACGCCATCCCGAATCCGCCCGACCGCAGCCGCATGCTGCGCCCCGAGGATGTCGCCCGCGCCGCGGTCTTGATGGCGTCGCTGTCGCCGGGCGCCTCGCTGGAGGAGCTGACCATGCTGCCGCAAGGTGGCATCCTCTGACCCCGTCCAGGGTGAGGCCCCCGAGCGGAGCATCCTGTGATACGATGACCTCGAATCGGTTCGATTCCAGAAACGCCTGCTAGATCGGGAGGATCGCATGGTTACGATGACCGAAACGGCCGCGAAGAAAGTCTCCGAGCTTCGCCTCGAGGAAGGCAAGCCCGAATGGGGCCTTCGGATCCGCGTGGTCGGCGGGGGCTGCTCGGGCATGTCCTATGAGCTCGGCTGGGAAGACCAGGCCGCGGCCGACGACAACGTGCTCGATGCCCAGGGCATCAAGGTCTACATCGACAAGCACAG
>CAYVHH010000481.1:0-11578 GCA_964450175.1 uncultured bacterium
CAGGCCCGCGCCGCGCTGGCCCAGACTCGTTCGGCGCTCGCGCAGGCTCGCGCGAGCTCCACGCAGGCGCAGGCGAATCTCACCCAGTCCCGCGCCGGCCTGGAGCAGTCGAAGGCGAACGAGACCTTCGCCAGGATCACCGCCGAGCGCTTCGGCAAGCTGGAGCGTGACGAGCTCGTCGCCCACCAGGACGCCGACGAGAAGCGGACCGCGCTGGCCGCGGCGAGCGCGACGACGGCGGTGTCCCAGGCCAACGTCGCCGCCATGGAGGCGAACGTCGGCGCCCTCGAGGCGAGCGTCGAGGCGGCGCGCGCGAACGTGGCCGCGAGCGAGGCCAACGTGCAGCGGCTGATGGCCCTGCAGTCGTTCCAGCGAGTCGAGGCGCCGTTTGCCGGGATCATCACCGCGCGCGGGATCGACCGGGGCGCGTTGATCACTTCGGGCAGCGGCAACGGCGCCACGTGGATGTTCCGCATCGCCCACGTCGAGAACCTCCGCATCTTCGTCAACGTGCCCCAGACGTTCGTGCGCTCGATCACACCGGGCCAGACGGCTCAGGTGCTCGTTCCCGAGTTTGCGACGCGGGTGTTCATCGGCAAGATCGCGAGCACCGCCGGCGCCCTCGATCCGACGTCCCGCACCCTGCTCACCGAGGTCAGGCTGAAGAACGACGACCACGCGCTGATGCCCGGGATGTACGCCCAGGTGAAGTTCAGCCTGGTGCCCGCGGACAGAGTCTGGATCGTGCCCGCGACCACCTTGATCGCGCGCTCGGCTGGATCGCAGGTGGTCGACGTGCGTCGCGACGGCACCGTGCACTACCTCGGGGTGCAGCTCGGGCGCGACTTCGGGCAAACCGTGGAGGTCGTCGCGGGCCTCAACGGAAGCGAGCGGCTCGTCCTGAGTCCGCCGGACGGCCTGAAGGAAGGCATGCGCGTCGCGGCCGAGGACACCAAGCAGAATTAGTAGTAATCTTCCGCCCGGGAGACCGCCCGGGATGTCAACAATCGATCGTCGCGCCTCGGCCGGCGGGGCCCCAGCCCCGCGACGGCCTGCAGGGCGAACAGCACCGCGGACGATGTTCGAGAAGATCTGGGCCAGGCACGTGGTCGCCGACGGCCCGGGCGGCCATGCACTCCTCTATATAGACCGCCACCTCCTGCACGAGGGCACGACCGCCGCGTTCGGCCGGCTCGCCCGCAGCGGCCGCCGGGTCCGGCGCCCCGATCTGAGCTTCGCGACCGCCGATCACTATCTGCTGACCTCGCCGGGCTCGCCCACGAGCGATGCCGAGACGCGCGGGATGGTCGAGGCGCTCGGCCGTCACACCGCCGATCAGGGCATCCTCTACTTCGGCGTCGGCGACCCCCGCCGCGGCATCGTGCACATCATCGGCCCGGAGCAGGGGCTGACCGTGCCCGGTATCACGCTCGTGTGCGGTGATTCGCACACGGCGACCCACGGCGCGTTCGGCGCGCTCGCATTCGGCATCGGCTCGAGCGAGGTCGAGCACGTGCTGGCCACGCAGACCTTGTGGCAGCGGAAGCCCCAGACGATGCGCATCTCGGTCGAGGGCCGGCTGGCGCCCGGGGTCAACGCCAAGGACGTGATTCTGGCGATCATCGCCAAGATCGGCGCCGGCGGCGGCGTGCGCCACGCGATCGAGTACGCGGGCTCCACGATCCGCGCCATGTCGATGGACGAGCGGATGACCGTCTGCAACATGTCGATCGAGGCCGGGGCGCGCGCCGGGATGATCGCGCCGGACGACACGACCTTCGCCTATGTCGAGGGCCGGCCGCTGGCCCCGAGCGGCGAGGCGTGGCCGAAGGCGCTCGCCTACTGGAAGGCGCTGCCGAGCGAGCCGGGCGCGGTGTTCGATCGTGAGGTGCAGCTGGCCGCGAGCGAGATCGCGCCGACCGTCACCTGGGGCACGAGCCCGCAGGACGCGCTGCCCATCACCGCGCGCGTGCCCGATCCGGCGGCGATCACCGATCCCGGACGTCGGGAGAGCATGGCGCGCGCGCTCGCCTACATGGGGCTCGCCCCGGGAACGCCGCTCAGCGACGTCACGGTGAACCGCGTGTTCATCGGCTCGTGCACCAACAGCCGGCTGGACGATCTGCGCGCGGCGGCGCGCGTCGTGAAAGGGCGCCGCGCGGTGGTGCCGGCGTGGATCGTGCCGGGCTCGGGGCTCATCAAGCGCGCGGCCGAGGCGGAGGGGCTCGACCGCGTCTTCCTCGATGCGGGCTTCGAGTGGCGCGAGGCCGGCTGCTCGATGTGCGTCGGGATGAACGGCGAGACCGCGGCGGCGGGCGAGCGCGTCGCGTCGACGTCGAATCGCAACTTCGAAGGACGCCAGGGCAAGGGCGCCCGGACCCATCTGATGTCGCCCGCGATGGCGGCGGCCGCGGCCGTCACCGGCAAGCTCACCGACGTCCGGACGCTCGGCACCTGAGATGGAACCGTTCACGCGCGTCACCGCCGTCGGGTTGCCGATCGATCTCCCGAACGTCGACACCGATCGGGTCATTCCGGCGCGCTTCCTCCGCAAGGACCGGAGCGTGCCGGAGTACGCGAGCTTCTTGTTTCACGACGTGCGCTTCAATGCCGACGGCTCGGAGCGCCCGGAGTTCATCCTCAATCAGGCGCCGTACCGCGACGCCCGAATCGTGGTCGCCGCCGAGAACTTCGGCTGCGGCTCGTCGCGCGAGGCCGCGGTATGGGTGCTCGCCGCCAACGGATTTCGGTCGGTGATCGCGCCGAGCCTCGGCGACATCTTTCATCAGAACTGCTTCAAGAACGGCGTGCTGCCGGTGATCCTGCCGGCCGAGGCCGTCGCGGGGTTGCGCCGCCAGCTCCACGAGCGGCCCGGCGCCACGCTCACGGTCGATCTCGAGACCCAGACGGTGACGGCGCCCGACGGCGCTCCGCATCGCTTCGAGGTCGACGCGTTTCGCAAGGAGATGCTCTTGACCGGCCGAGACGAGATCGGATTGACGCTCGGCTACGAGGCGAAGATCGCCGAGTTCGAGGCGCGCCACGCACGCGAGATGGCCTGGACCGTGCCGCCGCGCGCCGGCACCTGATCCCAGGAGGAAGAGATGACCACGCTCAAAGTCGAGTACCCCAAGGATCTGTTGAAGCTCGTCGGACGCGAGCTCGGCCCGTCGGAGTGGATGACGGTCGATCAGGCGATGATCGACAAGTTTGCCGAGGCGACCGGCGACCACCAGTGGATCCACGTGGACGTCGAGCGGGCGAAGCGGGAGATGCCGGGCGGCAAGACGATCGCCCACGGGTATCTGACCCTGTCGCTCGTGCCGCGGATGGCCGCCGGCCTTCTCGAGGTCACCAAGCGGAGCCGCGGCATCAACTACGGCTCGAACAAGATCCGCTTCATCTCGCCCGTGCCGGCCGGCGCGCGCATCCGCGTTCGCCAGCGCATCACCGGCGCCGAGGAAGTCCCGGGCAACGGCGTGCGTGTGAGCTCGGAGATGACGGTGGAGATCGAGGGCCAGGAGAAGCCCGCGCTGGTCGGCGAGATCATCGGCGTCCGGTACGCCTGAGATGAAGCTCGTACGCTACGGGCGACCCGGCGCCGAGCGACCCGGCGCGATCGACGCGGACGGCAAGCTCCACGACCTGGGCCGCGTGATCAAGGACGTGACACCGGCGGCGCTGGCGCCGGCGATGCTCAAGAAGCTTCGCGTCGTGAACCTCGCGCGGCTCCCGGTGGTGAAGGGCCGCCCGCGCCTCGGCTGCCCGCTGGCGGGCATGGGCAAGATGGTCTGCATCGGGCTCAACTACACCGATCACGCGGCCGAGGTCGGAATGGCGCTGCCGAAAGAGCCGACCCTGTTCATCAAGGCGCCGAGCGCGGTCTGCGGCCCCGGCGATCCCATCGTGCGGCCGCGCGGCGCGGTGAAGCTCGACTACGAAGTGGAGCTCGGCGTCGTGCTGGGACGCGACGCCCGCTATGTCGGCGAGGCCGAGGCGCTTCGGTACGTCGCCGGCTACTGCCTGATCAACGACGTCTCGGAGCGCGCGTTCCAGATGGAGCATGGCGGCACGACGACCAAGGGCAAGAGCGCCGATACGTTCGGTCCGACCGGCCCGTGGCTGGTCACCGCGGACGAGGTGGGCGACCCTCAGGCGCTCTCGGTGTGGACGACGGTCAACGGCGAACGCCGGCAGGACGGTAGTACCGGCAAGATGATCTTCTCGGTCGCGGCGCTGATCGCGTACGTGAGCCGCTTCATGTCGCTGCGAGCGGGCGACGTGATCTCGACGGGCACGCCGGCGGGTGTGGGCCACGGCGCCAAGCCGCCGCGGTACCTGCAGCCCGGCGACGTGGTCGAGATGGGCATCACCGGCCTCGGCACCCAGCGCCACAAGATCGTCGAGTCGAAGTAGCGGCGCCCCGTCTAGCCCGGCAGGAACTCGACGACCGCCGTTTCCAGGTTGTACATCGCCCCGGCGATCTTGACGGCGCCCGTGGTCTCGAGCTCCGCGATGACGGCGCTGTGACTGTGGATGCCGGCCATGGTGAGCTCGACGTTCTTCCGAGCGACCGCGTCGACGAAGGCGTAGTTCTTCGCGGACCGCTCGCCCTGATACGAGGTGGCATCCACCGCGGGCTGGATCTTCGCGAGCAGGCCGGTGAGGTTGCCGAGCTGGGCCCGATCGATCGCGCCCTTGATCGCGCCGCACGCGGTGTGGCCCATCACCAGCACGACCTTGGCGCCGGCGATCTTGCAGGCGAACTCCATGCTTCCGAGGATGTCGTCGTTGGCGATGTTGCCGGCCACGCGCGTATTGAAGACGTCGCCGATGCCGAGGTCCATGATCGTTTCGGCGGGTGCGCGAGAGTCGATGCAGCTCAGGATCACCGCGGCCGGATACTGTCCCTTCGCGCTCGCTCGTTGCTGAGCCAGGTAATCTCGCGCCGTCTTCCCGCCCAGGCGGAAGCGCTCGTTGCCTTTCTTCATCGCCTGGATGATCTCGTCCGGCCTCATCCGGTCGCGCTGCGCCTTGGTCAGTGCGGCCGCCCAGGCGATCCGGCCGGGGAGCGTGGATCCAGCGAGCGCGACCGCGCCGGCCACGCCCACGACCCTGATAAATAGTCTGCGGTCGAGATCGTCTGGATTGCTCATTCCGGTCCTCCTCGATCACGCGCGGTGTTTCGAGGTGCGATCGTCTCAGGCGTGCGGACGACTGATCCATGGGACGAAGGTCCAATAGCCGATGGGCCGCCGACCGCCGAGATTCCCTGCACTCAGGTTCAGGAAGCGCTGGGCTCGGCGGTGATCTCGGTCATCGGGCGCCCGCGCATTGAGGAGACGCTGACGTGATTCTACGACTGTTGCTGCTGGCCATCCCCGCGACATTTGTTGTGCGCTGGCTCGCCGGCGATCGTACGACCCTGCTGTTTTTCTGCAGCATGATCGCGATGATCCCGGCGTCGTTGTACATCGAGAAGTCCACGGACTCGCTCGCGACCTACCTCGGACAGAGTGCGGGGGGACTGGTCAATGCGACGTTCGGGAATCTCCCGGAGCTCTTCATCGGCGTGGCCACGCTCCGGCTGGGCCTGCAGGACTTCCTGAAGGCGCAGATCGTCGGCGGCATCGTCGTCAACCTGCTCCTCGTTCTCGGGGTGGCCATGCTCCTCGGCGGCCTTCGTTATCACCTGCAAGCGTTCAGCACGATCAGCGCACGGTCCTACACGTCGCTGATGCTTCTCTCGATCGTCGCGCTTCTGTTCCCGTCAGCGTATGTCGCCGCGTCGTCACAGGTGGATACCCATCGGCTCGTCATCTTGTCGGTCTGTGTCGCTCTCGCCCTCCTGGTCACGTATGTGCTGTACCTGATCTTCAGTCTGCGGACTCACAAGGACGTCATGGACACGCCCGAAGAGGTCGAAGCGGTTCACGAGGACAGTCCGCGCTGGTCACTGCCGGTTGCCATCGCCGCCTTGCTGGCGTCGTCGCTGTGTGCCGTATGGCTCAGCGATGTCCTGGTCGACTCGGTGACGCCGGCGGCGACGGCCCTGGGTCTCAGTCAGGTCTTCATGGGCATCATCCTCATGGGCACGATCGGCAACGTCTCGGGGCTGGTCACGGCGATCAAGGCTGCGCGAAAGGATCGGATGGACCTGGCGTTCAGCGTCTGCGTGGGCTCGAGCGTCCAGCAGGCTCTCTTCGTCGCTCCGGTCCTGGTGCTCCTGAGTCTGGTCGCCGGCAAGGCTCCAATGGATCTGGCGTTCAAGCCGGGAATGGCCGTGAGCACCCTGCTGTGCGTCGTGCTCATGGGCACGCTCATCTCCGATGGCCAGAGCCACTGGATGAAGGGTGTTCAGCTGCTCGCGCTCTTCGGGGTCCTCACGAGCGTCATCCTGATGCTGACGTAGGCGCTGATCGTCGCGCCCACGCCCCACCAGCCGCTCGTCGAGTCAGGTCCGCTAGCTGGCGTCCCGCCAGAGCACCATGCGCTTGAACCCCTCGGCGTGCTTGACGCCGGCTTCCTTGCCGTCGCGCAGCGCCCAGGCGCGCAGGAGCTCGTCGACCCACTCGCCCTTGCCGACCTGCGAGAGGTGCGCCTTGAGCGCCTGGCACTTGACCGCGAGCGTGTCGGTGATGTCGACGTAGGTGTCCGGCGGGATCGCGCCGCTGATGAAGACTTCCTTGACCTTATGTGGCTCGAGTCCCTCGGCCAGGAGCTCCTGGAAGATCACGCGCGTCTCCGAGGACGGAAACACCGCATCGAGCGCCGCGCTGGCGACCGCGCGGTGGTCGGGGTGGTTCAGATACTCGTTGCCGTACCAGCGCATCGTCGGATCGCCGCACAGCACGACGTGCGGCTTGACGCGCCGGATTACCCGCGTCAGGTCGCGCCGCAGCGCGATGGTCGGCTCGACGACGCCGTCCTGATAGCCGAGGAAGACGAGGTCCTTCACGCCGAGGATCTTCGCGGCGTCCCACGACTCGCGCTCGCGGATCGGGATCAGGCCCGTGTTGTCGGGCGTGTGCTCGTTGGTGCCGGAGCCGCCGGTCGTGACCAGGCAGAACACCACGTCCCGCCCCTCACGCGCCCACCGGGCGACGCTCCCGGCGATCGTGAACTCGTTGTCGTCCGGATGCGCCGAGATGCAGAGGATCCGCGTGAACTCGGTCGGGAGCGTGTGTGGCTTGCGTGGCTTGTCCGCCATCGTTCGACGCCGGACCGCCTATCCGCGCATGCCGAAGGTGGACGGCCCCGGCCGCCGGAGCGGCGCCGTCAGATTGGCGAACTCGCAGAGGAGCGGCCGCGTGTCGCGCGGGTCGACGATCTCCTCGATCCAGAAGGTCTCGGCGGAGCGGAAGGGCGAGCGGAGCTTGTTCAAGCGATCCTCGATCTCCGTCATCTTCGCCTTCCGATCGGGCGCCGCGTCCAGATCGGCGCGATAGGCGGCCTCGATCCCGCCCTCGAGGGGCAGGGAGCCCCAGCGGCCAGAGGGCCACGCGTAGCGCATGCAGTAGCGACTCTGATTGCGATGCGCGGCGCCGGCGACGCCGAACGAGTTGCGCACGATCACCGCGCACCACGGGATCGTCGTTTGCCACATCGCCGACATCGCGCGCACGCCCTGCTTGATCGTCCCGCTTTTCTCCGCGTCGAGCCCGATCAGGAAGCCGGGGCAGTCGACCAGGTAGACCACCGGCAGGTGGAACGTCTGCGCGATGTCGAGGAATCGCTCGACCTTCTGGCAGGTGTCGGCCGGCCAGGCGCCGCCGTAGAAGTACGGATCGCTCGCCATCAGGGCCACCGGCCAGCCGTCGAGCCGCGCGTAGCCGGTGATGACGGAGCGGCCGTAGAGCGGCGCCACCTCGAAGAACGAACCCTGGTCGACGACCGACTCGACGATGCGCCGCATCTTGTACGGCTTGCGCGGGTCGTGCGGGATCGCCTCGAAGAGCCACGGATCGCGGCGCTGCGGATCGTCGCCGCGCGGCCCGCGCGGCGGCAGGTCGTCGATCGACGACGGAAAGTACGAGAGAAAGCGCCGCGCGCGCTCGAAGGCTTCTTCCTCGGTGTCGACCGCGTCGTCGACGGCGCCGGCCTTGAGCTGGATCTCCCAGCCGCCGAGCTCGTTCTTGGTGAGCTTCTGGCCCAGGCGCTCGACCACCGGCGGCCCGGCGACGAAGAGCGCCGAGAGATTCTTCACCATGACCGAATAGTGCGCGGCGGCGAGGTGCGCGGCGCCGAGGCCCGCGACCGAGCCGAGGCCGAGCGCCACGCGCGGGATCGTCGCCATGTTGCTGACGACCCACTCCCAGCCGTCGACGCCCGGCACATTGGCGCGGCCCGTCGTCTCGATCGTCTTGACGGACCCGCCGCCGCCCGAGCCCTCGACCAGCCGGATCAGCGGCAGGCGCAGGTCGTGCGCCATCCGCTCGCACTGGTTGTGCTTGCCGCGAATGGTCGCGTCGGCCGAGCCTCCGCGCACGGTGAAGTCGTCGCCGCCGATGACGACGGGACGGCCGTCGACCTCGGCGCGGCCGAACACGAAATTCGAAGGGGTGAACGCGACCAGGTCGTTGCTGGCGTCATACCGCGCGCTGCCGGCGATCTTGCCGATCTCGTGGAAGCTCCCGGGGTCGGCGAGCTTGGCGACGCGCTCGAGAATGGTCAGGCGGCCGCCGTCGTGCTGACGCTTCACCCGCTCGGGCCCGCCCAGCTGCGCGGCGAGCTCCTCGCGGCGTCGTAGCTCGTCCAGCTCTTTCTGCCAGTCCATGCGGCCCGCCGTTACTCGTTCCTTCGACGGCGATCATCGCCGCGCTGCGGATAGCGCTGGCGCAGGAGCTCGATGAGCTTTTGCTCCTCTTTTTTCGTCAGGGCGTCGAGCCAGCTCCTGACGTCGTAGCGGTCGTCACGGTCGGCGGCCTCGGACACGTCGCACCTCCCCAGGGCCCCGTCATTATACGGGACGCTGAGGGACTCGGCGGTTGTGTTACCTATCTATAGCTATTAATAAGCACGCCTCGTCCGGCGGGGCCCCAGCCCCGCGACGGACCGCGGCGCGCACGGCGATCGGGTAGCTCGAGCCGACCGGCTCGGAGGGGGTCCGGGGTGGACGACATACTCATCGGCAAGGGTGAACGGCCTGTTCATCTGCTGCCCAGGTACGGCAACCGTCACGGCCTGGTCGCCGGCGCCACCGGCACCGGCAAGACGATCTCGCTGCTGGTGATGGCGGAAGGGTTCTCGCGCCTGGGCGTTCCCGTATTCATGGCCGACGTGAAGGGCGACGTCGCGGGCCTGGCGATGGCCGGCACGCCGAACGACAAGATCCGAGAGCGCGTCACCCAGATCGGCATGCCGGGCTATACCAACGAAGCCAGCCCGGTGGTGTTCTGGGATCTCTACGGCAAGGCCGGCCATCCCATCCGCGCGACGATCAGCGAGGTCGGCCCGAGCCTGCTGGCGCGGATGCTCGAGATCAACGATACGCAGGAGGGCATGCTCGAGATCGTCTTCAAGCTCGCGGACGACCGCGGGCTCCTGCTGCTCGATCTCGACGACCTGCGTGCGCTCCTCGGCTTCGTCGCCGACAATCGCAAGGACATCTCGACGAAGTACGGGCTGATCAGCACGCAGTCGATCGCGGCCATTCAGCGCGCGCTCCTCGGGCTCGAGCGCGAGGGCGGGGAAGCGCTGTTCGGCGAGCCGGCGCTCGATCTGAAGGACATGATGCGCACCGATACGAGCGGCCGGGGCCTCGTCAACATCCTGGCGGCCGACCAGCTCATCCTCAAGCCGCGGCTCTACTCGAGCTTTCTCCTGTGGCTCCTCTCGGAGCTCTTCGAGAATCTTCCGGAGGTCGGGGATCTCGACAAGCCCAAGCTGGTCTTCTTTTTCGACGAGGCGCACTTGCTGTTCGACGACGCGCCCTCGGCGCTGCGTCAGCGGGTCGAGCAGGTCGTCCGGATCATTCGATCCAAGGGCGTCGGCGTGTACTTCTGCTCGCAGTTCCCCGACGACGTCCCCAACGAGATCCTGGGCCAGCTCGGCAATCGGGTCCAGCACGCGCTGCGAGCCTACACGCCGCGCGACCAGAAGGCGGTGCGCACCGCGGCCGAGACGTTCGTGGCCAACCCCAAGCTCGACGTCGCCAAGGTCATCGCCGAGCTCGGCGTGGGCGAGGCGCTCGTGTCGATGCTGCAGGACAAGGGGATCCCGATGCCGGTCGAGCGCACGATGATCTGCCCGCCGCGCTGCCGAATGGGCGCGATCACGCCGGAGGAGCGCGCGACGGTTCGCTCGAAGAGCCCGATCGGCGGCAAGTACGACACTCGCGTGAATCGCGAGTCGGCCTACGAGATCCTGAGCAAGCGCAGCGTCTCGAGCGGCGCACCGGCGGCGCGGCCGAGCGACGCCCCGGCGCCGGCCCCGGCGCCCGTCCCGGATCGCGCGCCGGGGCCGGAGCAAGCGCCGGCGAAGGAAGGGTCCGACCTCGGCTCCCAGGTGAGCGAGATCCTCTGGGGCACCAAGCGCCGTCAGGGCATGGTGGAAGCGATGGCCAAACAGGCCGCGCGCACCGTCGGCAGCCAGATCGGGCGACAGATCATCCGGGGCGTGCTCGGCGGAATCCTCGGGGGATCCCGGCGATAGTGCGCGCGCTCGTCTGGCGGAGCGCGCGGCATGCCGGAGTGACGCCGCGTTGAAGATCACGGTCTGCGAGCTTCCCGACGAGGCGACGCGCCGGGAACCGGCGTGGGCCGAGCTGGTTCGCCATCTTCGGGCGAGCCCCACGGACGTCGTCGTGCTGCCGGAGATGCCGTTCTGCGAATGGGAGATGTTCAGGAAGCGCAAGGTCGATCTGGGGGCCTGGCGCGCCGCGCTGGCGGCCCATGACGCGATGACGGCGCGGTTCATCGAGCTGGACGCTCGCGTCGTCCTCGGGTCACGTCCCGTCGAGACACGGGGCAAGCGCCTCAATCAGGCCTTCTCGTGGACACGCGAGGGCGGCTATCGCGGCGCGCGCGGCAAGTACTACCTTCCGGAGGAGCCGGACGGGTGGGAAGCGACCTGGTTCGATCGCGGTGACGCGGAGTTTCCGGTGCAGGCGGCCGCGGGCGTGCAGATCGGCTTCCAGCTCTGCACCGAGCTTCTGTTCAGTCAAGCCGCCTGGCAGATCGGACATCACGGTGGGCAGCTCATCGCCGCGCCGCGCGCCACCGGTGGGCATCAGCGCTGGCCGCTGGCCGCGTCCCTTGCCGCGATCATGGCCGGCGCCTTTGTCGCCTCGACGAATCGCCGCTCCTTCGACAACGACGCCTTCGCCGGCCGCAGCTGGCTCGTCTCCCCGGAAGGCGACATCCTCCTGGAGACGAGCGCCGATTCGCCGTTCCTGTCCACTGAGATCGACCTTGCCGACGCCGACCGCGCCAAGCGCACCTATCCTCGCAATATCCCTGTTCCGTAGAAGCGAGCGCCTCGAGGGGCGGGGGAGTTAGATCTGCGAGTAGCCGCTGCCGGGCGTGTCGACGCCGCGCCCGTGCCCGGCGGTGATCCAGCCGAACTCCTTGAGGATCTG
>CAYVHH010000482.1:0-7143 GCA_964450175.1 uncultured bacterium
ATATCGGCGATCCCGCGCCGGCGCAATCGGCACAACGTCTCAAATCGCTGTACTGGTCGCCGCCCGCGGTCCTCACGGTGTCAGGGCTGGAGCTGGATCGTGGCGATCACGCCGGGCCCGACTTCGTCTTTTAGCCCTCACCGATTCGTCATGTCCACTCGCATGCCGGGAAAGCTCGCCTTCATGATCTTCTGGGTGGCGTCCTCGACAGCCCCCAGTAGCATGTCTTCGGAATTCCCCTGGATCTGGATCTGAATGTCTTTGGTCGTCGTGGAGACCATGTACTCTCCCTTGCCGCCCTTGCCGACAGCCGATGGAAATCTCACGATCTCGGGGTGCACGGTGTATGTCGTCGTGCCGCCGGCCACCTCGGCTTTCGTCACCTTGATCCTGACCGTGTACCCCTTCCCGGCGGCGGACTTGTCGGCGACGAAGTCAGGCTCCTTGGTGACCATCGCCGTGACCACTTCCTGGATCTTCTTCTCCGCCGCGGCCGCCGACTTCCCCATCTTGGCGGCGTCATAGATTTTCGCCTTGGAGTTGGAGTTATCGGTGTTCACGTAGATCTTCGGCATGCACGCCTCCCCCTGGGCCACTCCGCGCGGCACCATTGCACCGACCGGCGCCGAGCGCTACCCCACGACGACCGCAAGTCCCATGCCGCGGGACGACACCGGAATCAGCGCGCGATTTCCTGGCCATTTCACGAGTCGGATGCACGCGAGTCGGGCAGGCGTCCACTCACAGGGAGGGCATTGCGCCCGAGTCTCCTGTGGCGAGCACGCAGAGGCTCTCCGCCACTTTCGCACGCGCGCATCACGTGAAGGGCGTAAGTGGTGGTGGCCCAACGGGACCTGGGGTACGCTGACCAGAGCCCAGCGGGGCGAAATGGGAATCGCGACCACCGCTCGTGCGCCGATCGAGTTGACATCCGGAGACCGTTAGCATGGCGAAGACCACGGGACGACGGGAGTGGTTGTCGACGGTCGCGCGCGGCGCCGCCGCGACCACGGTTGGCGTCATCGGGCAGCCGCGCGCGGCGCGGTCGGACGAGAACGGTGGCCATCCGCAGATCAAGCACATCGTCGTCCTGATGATGGAGAACCGCTCGTTCGATCACATGCTCGGGCTGATGATGAGCGAGATTCCCGACCTGCGCGGCGTCCGAGGCGGTGACTGGACCAACGTCGACGCCAAAGGCACCGTGCACACGCTGACCGACGGCGCGGCGTACCAGGGGCAGTTCCGCGTCGATCCGCCGCACGATTTCTGGAGCGTGAACCAGCAGATCTACGCACACCCGGGACAGCCGACGCCGACGCCGCAGCCGGACATGAAGGGCTTCGCGGCGACGTATGCGCGGGCCGGCGGCAACCCGGCCAACATCATGAAATGCTTCAGCCCGGAGCGCGTGCCGACCGTCCGCGCGCTGGCCCGGAACTACCTCGTGTGCGACAACTGGTTCGCCTCGGTGCCGGGCCCGACGAATCCCAACCGTGCCTTCGCGCACTTCGGCACGTCGTTCGGTCGCGTCGACAACGGCCCCGTGTGGTTCACGATGATCGATCGGCGCCACGACAAGGGCATCTACGGACGACTACGCGATCGCGGCAGGTCATCGAAGATCTACTACTACGACCAGCAGAGCGGGACGATCGGGATGACATTTCTGGGGTCGTCCTTCTTCGGCCTCTATCGCGATTTCGAGAAAGACTGCCGGAACAACGCGCTGCCGGACTACGCCTTCATCGAGCCGCCGTACGTGGATCAGGACGACGGCACCCTGGCCGCCGACCAGCATCCCGACAACTTCGTCCTCGCGGGCGATCAGTTCATCCGGAGCGTGTACGAGGCGGTCCGCTCGCGCGACGAGGTATGGCGCTCGACCTTGTTGCTGATCGTCTGGGACGAGCACGGCGGGATCTTCGACCACGTGTCGCCCCCGACCTTGCCGTACGGCGACAGCTTCCGGTCGCCGGTGGCCGGCTTCGACTTCGACCGCCTCGGCGTCCGCGTCGGGGCGATCGTGGTGTCGCCTTACGTGACGCCGGGCGTCTCGCACGCGCTGTTCGAGCACGCGTCGATCCCCGCCACCGTGACGCAACAGTTCATCGGCCCGCCGGACTCATACTCACCCTACCGGCGCGAGCAGCGCGCGTCGACCTTGCAGCAGCTCCTGATCGACATGGCGCCGCGCATGGAGCGACCCGACTTCGGCCGGCCCCCACGACGGAGCGAGTCGGGGGAAGACCGCGTGATCCTGGCTTCGCTGTCCGAGGCTGACACGCCGGATCGATTGAAGCTCGGACCGACGCGGCCGGCGTCGTCGCTGCAGATCGAGCACGTCCGCGAGGTGCATCAGCTCCTGGCATCGCGGATGCCGAAGATCGCATCCGCGTTCGATCCCCGTCGCATCACGACACACCGCGAGGTCGGGCACTTCATGCGCACGGCGCTGGGCGCCCTGCACCCCGAGCTGGAGCGCCGCGATTCCTAGGCTGCCGGCCCGCGGGCCGCTGATGGCGGCGGTCGTCGTCTGGACGCTGACCGCCCTGTCCGCTCCGCACCCGACGCGGGCGCAAGCGACCAACGAGGCAACGCCCGAGTCATTGGGGCTCTCCCTGTGCTCGAAACCGTCCGTGGCGCAGAGCAGCAATCCGATCGCGCGTGACCTGCGGACGGAGTTCCGGGACCTGTACTTCGACGTGTGTCGCGTGAAGGAGGACTACGACGAGGGCGGCTTCGGCGGCATGCTGGAACGACAATTCGGGACGGTCCAGGACCTGATCGTCGACACCTTCACCGGCCGCGGTCTGCATCCGTCGATCGGCCTGATCGTCCCCGAGAGCGGGATCGCGTTCGGCGCCGCGCTGAACAACGAGTGGCACATCACCGAGACGCCGCACATCCGGTTCACGACCAGCGTCGAGGCGCGCGGGGCCGACAGCGGATTCTGGGCGGCCGGTGCGGTGTCCCACATGCAGTTCGACTGGTACCGCGCGTACGACGTCGGCTCGTTCCGGATGCCCCAGATCACGGTCGCCGTCAAACATTTCGCCCTTCCCGACATGCCGTTCTTCGGCCTGGGCAACCAGAGCTCGCTCGACGACCGGGCGTTCTACCAGCTGACCGAGACCGAGCTGCCCGTCCTGGTGGATTTCCCCGTGATCTCCGGACTGACGTTGTCCGCGCAGGCAGCCGCGCTCTATGCGCAGTCGGATCCGTCCCAGCTGTTCATCAGCCGGTTCTCCGGCTCATCGGTGCCGGGCATCCGATCGCGGACGACGTACATCATCCCGGGACTGATCGCGAGCTATCGCTCTCCGGACGTGCTGTACGGCCTGTCCGGCGACGCCCGCGTGAGCTACGAGGCCTACGAGGCGCTGGACGGCGGGAAGTTCACGTTCGATCGGGTCGAGGCGCGGATGGCGGTGCACTACGGCATCGAGGACCAGCCCTTCGCTCAGGGGACATTCCCATACTTGCGAAGTATCCTCGGCTCGAGCCGCTTCACCGCCGAGGCGAACCTGGTCATCAGCGAGCCGCGCGCCCACAACGCGGTGCCCTTCTATCTCCAGCCGACATTGGGCGGCGGCGACATCCACAACGAAAACTGGCTGAGGAGCTACACGAACTACCGGTTCACGGCGCCGAACACGGTCGCGTATGGCCTGACCTACGAACGGCGACTGATCGATCCGTTCGGTTTCTCCCTATTCGCGGAATGGGGAAAGGTGGGCCTGAACACCGGTGAGCTCGATTTCGACCACTTGAAGCCCAGCGTCGGTGTGGGCTTCTCGTTACGACTCGGCGGCCGAGCGGTGGTGGAGCTTTCGATCGCGTGGGGCGGTGGCGAAGGCAGCCACACGTACGTGACGGGCAATACGAACAACGCGATCGGGTTTGGGGCGCGGGCGGCGGGGACCGTGGGGCTGCGGGGGGTATTTTAGAGCAAGGCTGACCGTCCTATCACCATGCCCCTCTCGCAACAGCACATCGATGGACACACCCCGATGGGCGCCAACCTTGTCGCGAACGGGGCTGTCTTCCGCGTCTGGGCGCCAGGCGCCCTCAGGGTTCATCTTCGCCTCAATGCGGGCGCCGGCTGGATCCCTGACGATTCAAACGCCCTCGTCCGGGACGCCAGCGGTTACTGGGCCGGCTTCGCCCCCGGCGTGACGGACGGAGACACCTACAGGTTTCACGTCGTCGGTGCCGGCAGCACGGGCCTCAAACGCGACCCGTACGCCCGCGAGCTCGCCCCCGGCTTTCCAGACTGCGAATGCATCGTCCGCGAGCCGGCCACTTACCCCTGGCACGACCAGGCGTTTCGGCCACCGTCCTTCAGCGACCTCATCATCTATCAGTTCCACGCCGGCACCTTCTACGCCGTCGATGCGAAGGGCGAGGACCGGCGAGTACCCGGCGGCGCGAATTTCCTCGATGTGCTGGACCGGGTCGAATACTTCGTCGACCTCGGGGTCACGGCGCTCCAGCCATTGCCGATCGACGAGTTCCCAACCGCTCACAGCCTTGGCTACAACGGAACGGACTATTTCTCCCCGGACAACGACTATGCGGTCGCGCCGACGGATCTCGACCGCTACGTGGAAACCGCCAACCGGCTGCTCCGTAACCGGGGGCAGGCGCCACTCCAGCGCGCGCACCTGCTGAGCCACGCCAACCAGCTCAGGGCCTTGATCGACATCTGTCACGTGTACGGCCTCGCCGTGATCGTCGACGTCGTCTACAACCACGCGGGCGGCGACTTCGGTGATCAGAGCCTCTACTTCTTCGATCGAGCCGCGAACACCTCGAACAACGACAGCCTCTACTTCACCGATCAGGGCTGGGCCGGAGGGCTCGTCTTCGCCTTCTGGAAGCGGGAGGTCCGGCAGTTCCTCATCGACAACGCGAGGTTCTATCTGGACGAGTACCATGTGGACGGGTTCCGCTACGACGAGGTCACGGTCATCGACCGGTTCGGCGGCCGGTCGTTCTGTCAGGATCTCACCGACACGCTGCACTTCGTCAGGCCCAACGTTCCGCAGATCGCCGAGTACTGGAACCCCGACAAGTCGTGGGCGATCAAGCGAGTGCAGGACGGAGGCGCCGGATTCGACGCCGCTTGGTCGGACGGATTGCGCGAAGCGGTTCGCGCCGCGATCGCGGCGACGACGCGAGGGCGCGACGCCTCCGTCAATCTCGACGGCCTCGCCGATGCTCTGAGGCGACCGTCGGGCTTGGCGGCCCGGCAGTCGGTCGAGCACCTCGAGAACCACGATGTCGTCTACGCCGGCCACCCGGATCGCCTGCCACGGATCGCGGCCCTCGGCGACCTCACCGACGCGCGATCCTGGTACGCCCGCAGCCGGGCGCGAGTCGCCACCGGTCTTCTCCTGGCCGCGCCGGGGATCCCGATGCTCTTCATGGGTCAGGAGATCCTCGAGGACAAGCCGTGGAGCGACACGCCGTCGACGGACACGCTCATCTGGTGGGATGGACTGGCGACGGACCGTGCCATGCGCGACCATCTCCGCTTCACCCGGGATCTCGTGCGGCTGCGCCGCGCCCAACCTGCCCTTCGCGGCGAGCCGATCAACGTCTTCCATGTCCACGGCGACAATCGCGTGATCGCCTTCCACCGCTGGCTGGAGGGCGCCGGTCGCGACGTCATCGTCGTTGCCAGTCTCAACGAGTCGACGTTTCCCGGGTATCAGCTGGGCTTCCCGAGCGGGGGACGATGGCTCGAAATCTTCAACAGCGACGTCTACGACAACTTCGTCAATCCCCGGGTCGTCGGCAACGGCGGCGAGATCAGCGCCGGCGGCCCACCGCTGCACGGGCTCCCGGCATCGGCCGTGATCGTCATCCCCGCGAACGGTCTGCTCGTTTTCGCACGCGATACGGGAGCGTAGGCGCGGAATCCTAAACCTTCCGGCGACAGCCATCGTCCGTTTACCGTAGAGAGAGCGCGCAGGTCGCCTATAGTGGGCGGTCGCGCGCGGCCACCATTTCCGGAGCTCTTCGATGCGTCTCCAGCCGGCGGAATCCGACGCGATCGACCGCCGCATCGCCGCGGTCGAAGCCCGCACCGGCGTGCAGGTGCGCGTTGCCGTCGTGCCGCGATCGGACAGCTACGTCGAGCTCCCGTGGAAGGCCTTCGCGCTCGGCGCGTCGCTGGCCGCGTTCGCAGTGGTGGTCGCCGACAGCTGGCTCCAGCCATGGCTGACGCCGGCGACGACGCTGCTTCACGCTGTCGCCATCCTGGGCTCGGCGGCGGCGTGCGCGCTGCTGGCCATCTTCGTTCCAGCGTTCGCGCGATTGTTTCTGCGCGAGACACGCAGGCACGCGGCGGTGAAGGAGCATGCCGAGTCGCTGTTCCTGAGACACGAGCTGTTCGCAACGCGCCGCCGCACTGCCGTCCTCATCCTCATCAGCCGGTTCGAGCGTCAGGTGGAGATCCGGCCGGACACCGGACTTCATGAGCGGGTCGGCGAAGCGGAGTGGCATCGGGTGATCGACACGATGGCGCCCCACCTACGCGAGGCGCGGCCTTTTCACGCGCTCGAGGCGGGGATCGCGGCGGTCGAGAGCCTTCTCGTGTCCAAAGGCCTCCACGCCGACGCGGACGCCACGAACGAGCTGCCGAATCGCCCGATCGAGGAGAGCGGCGCATGATCCCCGCGGTCGTGGCTCTGCTCGTTGCGCTCCTCTTTCCGGCCGCGGCGTTTGCCGCCGACGTCCCCTACCTGACCGGCCGCGTCGTCGACGACGCGCAGATCCTGTCGCCGGATGCCCGCACACGGTTGGCCGCCGTGCTCAAGGCCCACGAACAGGCCACCTCGAACCAGATCGTCGTCCTGACGGTGCCGACCATTCAGCCAGAGGGCATCGAGGACTACGCCGTCGACGTGTTCAACAACTGGAAGCTCGGCCAGAAGGGCCGGAACAACGGCGTCCTCGTCGTCGTGGTTCCGCAAGATCGCCGGATGCGCATCGAGGTGGGCTACGGGCTCGAGCCGATGCTGACCGACGCCATGGCCGGCGCCATCATTCGAGACGTCATGACCCCGGCATTCAAGCGCGCCGATTACGACGCGGGAATCCAGAACGGTGTCGCGGCGATCATCGCCCGACTGG
>CAYVHH010000483.1:0-4533 GCA_964450175.1 uncultured bacterium
GGAAGCTGTCGAAGTGCCGCGGATCGGGAAAACTCGGCAGCCGCAGGTCTCCGACTCCGTCGAGCGCCCGGCCGTAGAGCGCGGCGATGTAGCGCCGGTGGTCGATCCACGCCGGAAGGTGCCGGAGCTTCACGTCGAGCACCGCGGCGTTGACGTTGTCGAGCAGCGCGGTATAGCCGTGCAGGTGAAACTCGCCCGTCTCGCGATCCTCGCCATTGAAGCGCAGGAGCGCCACCTTGCGGGCGATCTCCGGGTCGTTCGTGGTCACGGCGCCGCCGTCGCCCAGTCCTCCGAGGGCCTTGAGCGGATAGAAGCTGAAACAGCCGGCGGCACCGAAGCCGCCGGCCATACGCCCTTCGAATCGCGCGCCCAGGGCCTGCGCGGCGTCCTCGATGACGGCGAGCCCATGCGCCTGCGCCAGCGCCATGACGCGCCGCATGTCGCACACCCGGCCGTTCAGATGGACCGGCATGATCGCGCGCGTTCGGGGCGTGATCGCGCGCTCGACCAGCGTCACGTCCATGTTGTGGTCCGATCCGACGTCGATGAGCACCGGAGTGGCGCCGGCGTGGACGATCGCGGACACGCTGGCGACGAACGTGTGCGCCACGGTGATGACCTCGTCGCCCGGACCGATCCCGGCCGCGAGCAAGGAGAAGTGCAGCGCGTGATAGCCGCTGTTCACTCCGACCGCGAACGCGGTTCCCACGAACGCCGCCAGGTGGCGCTCGAAGCTCGCGAGCTGCTCGCGGAGCACGAGATCACCCTTCGCCAGGGTCTCGGTGACCGCCGCGTCGACCTCGGTCTTCAGGCGCCGGTAGTGCTCGCGCGGATCAACGAACGGGACGCGATATGCCATGCTACCTCCTGTAGAAGCACACCTCGCGCGCCGCGGCCGCGATATCGTCGGCCCCAACGTAATACGCCGACTCGAGGGACGCGCTCATCGGCGCCGGAGCGTCCGGCAGGCAAACTCGCGCGACGGGCGCGACCAGGGTGTCGAAGCAATCGGCCGCGATCGTGGCGGCGATCTCCGCGGCCACCCCGCAAGTCCGCCAGGCCGCGTCGGCGACGACCAGCCGCCGGGTCTTGCGCACGGACTCGACGACGCACGCGCGATCCCAGGGCTTGATCGACCGCAGGTCGATCACCTCCGCGTCGATCCCGTCCGCGTCGAGCGCAGTGGCCGCGCAGATCGCCTGGGGCGCCATGAACGAGGTCGCGACGATCGTGACCTGCCCTCCGGGCCGGCGTACGGCCGCGGTGCCGATCTCCACCGCATACTCGGTCGTCGGCACGTCGCCGACTTCCTCGTAGAGCCAGCGATCGTCGATATAGAGGACCGGGTTCCCGTCGTTCACCGCCGCCACGAGGAGTCCCTTGGCGTCGTGTGGCGTGCTCGGCATGACGACCTTCAGGCCGGGCACGTGGGTGAACATCGCCTGCAGCGCCTGGGAATGCTGTGCGGCCTGCTCGCCGCCGCGGTTGATCACGGCCCGGATCACGATCGGCACGCTCGTCCGTCCGGCGAACATGTACGCCCAGTTCGCGGCCTGATTCACGATCGGGTCCACCGCGAGCAGCATGAAGTCCATCCGGGGGTGAAACACGATCGGGCGCATGCCGGCGAGGGCGGCGCCGATGGCGGCGCCTGTCACCGCATTCTCGGAGACCGGCGAGTCCAGCACGCGATCGCGCCCGAACTCCTTGTCGATGTCCTGAAGGCTGGTTCCCGCGTACCACGGGCTCCACAGGCCCTGCCCGATGACGAACACGCGCGGGTCCGAGGCCAAGAGCTGCGCGAAGGCCTCGCGGATGGCCTGAGCGTAGGTCAGCGATCGCATCTCACGGGGTATGCTTCGCGAGGCCGAACACGTGAGAGGCGACTCCTTTCGGATCGGGGCATGGCGACTCGCGAGCAAACTGCAGCGAGCTCTCGATCTCGGTGGTGATGAGTGTCTTCTCGCGGGCGAGCTCCTCGTCGGGAATGCCGAGCGCGGCCAGCCGTCGGCCGAGCACCGCGATCGGGTCCTTGTCGAGCCACGCGTGCAATTCATCCTTCCGCTTCACGCCGACGTCTTCGTCCCACGAGGGACCGACGTGCCCACGCCACCGATACGTGTCGCAAACCAGCAAAGTCGGCCCCTGGCCAGCGCGAGCGCGCGCGACGGCCGCCACCGCGCCGTCGTACACGAGGTCGGCGGCATTGCCGTCCACGCGCCACGACGAAACGCCTTGAGCGTGACCGGCCTGCTCGAGTCGGTCGATCGCCCGCCGCTCGAGCAACCCCATGTGGCTCGCGTAGAAGTTGTTCTCGCACACGAAGATGACCGGAAGGCGATAGAGTGCCGCCAGGTTGAGGGACTCGTGAAAGTGCCCTTCCTCCATTGCGCCGTCCCCGAAGAAGGAGACGGAGATCCGCTGGTCCTGTCGGAGCTTCGACGCCAGCGCCGTCCCCACGGCGAGCGGGATCGTTGCGGCGACGAGGGGCACGGTGCCGAGGATGCCGACCTCTGGGGCGAGCAGGTGCATGGACCCGCCACGTCCGCCGGCGCAGCCGGTCTCCCTGCCGTACAGCTCGGCCATCAGCGCCGGAAGCTCGCCGCCCTTGGCGATGTAGTGCCCGTGAGACCGGTGCCCGCCCCAGACATAGTCCGTGGTCGCGAGCGCTGCGCACACGCCCGCCGCGATCGCCTCCTGACCGATGCACAGGTGGCAGGGGCAACGGATCTCGCCCGCGGCCACGAGCTCCGCGACCCGTTCCTCGAAGAGGCGGATCCGGAGCATCGTCACGTAGAGACGACGTAGCACGGCAGTGTCAGCGGGCATGAGGCGGCGCTCCTTGCCGTTCCGGGATTCCGACGCTCCCCACGAGCCGCCGGACGACACGCGAGATCACGTGGCGGAGCGTGGCGCCGAGAATGAGAAGATCCACCGCGAGCGAGTGCCGGGAGACGTACTCGAGCTGAAGGCGCATCTTCTGCGGGCGGATCTCCTCGACGTATGCCCGTTCGGGATCGACGCGGCCTCGGAGCAACGCCCCTTCATCTGGATTGCTGAGCGTCGCCCAGTCGGTGATGCCCGGTCGAACATCGAGGATGCGGCGCTCCTCCGGCGAGAACATCCGGACATACGCTTCCACCTCGGGGCGCGGCCCCACGAGACTCATGTGCCCGGCGACCACGTTGAAGAGCTGAGGAAGCTCATCCAGCTTGTACCGGCGGAGCACGCCGCCGATGCGGGTGATCCGAGGATCGTCGTCAGCCGTCGAAGAGCCTCCGAACCGCTCGGCGTTCACGACCATCGTGCGAAATTTATACATGCGGAACGGCCGGCCGTGCCGGCCGATCCTGACGCCCCGGTACAACACCGGCCCATGATCCTCGCGCTTGACCAGGACCGCGATCACGACGAGCAGCGGCGCCAGGACCAGAAGTCCGAGGACCGCTCCGATGAGGTCCACGGTACGCTTGACCACTACGCCAGCTCGCTCCCCGCGTTTCGCGCCGCGTGCAGCTCGCGCTCACGATTCAGGTCCTCGAGCACGGCCGAGATGTACCCGAGCTCCAGAACGCCGTCGATGAAGGCCCCCAGGGCCGCGAGGTGGTGGGGCCCGAGACCGCGTCGATGCCGCGCCGGGTTGTCCCGGGGGATCACCTGGTCCGCGCCGTCGACGAATTCCGCCGGATGCGCGTAGAAGACGAGGATCGAGCTTCGCGACCTGAGCCGATGGACAGCCCATCGGAGCGGAGCCAGCCCCAGGACACGGAGCGCGCTCATGTTGAGTGGAAGCAGGAAGGCCGATGGCGGAACCTCGAGCACGGTGCTGGCGCCTCGGTCGTTCAGATCATCGAGAGATGGATGATATGGCTCGAGCGGAGCCCGGTAATATCGCGTCCGCCTCACCCCCGCCGGTCCGACCGAGAGCCGACGCGGCGATACCGACGAATCGTAGGAGTACCCGACGTCCTGCAGGACGCGAACCGTCGTCTCGCTGACGAGGAGGTTCGGGGCCCGGAATGCCTTCGGCGACACGCCGGAGGCGTCTTCGACGGCGCGCGAGGCGTCCATCAGCCACGTCCGCTGTCGCTCCGTCGGCGCCAGACCGAAATTCTCGTCGTCGGTTGCGCTGAGCGAGCCGTGCTCCCACCCGTGGGTCCCGAGCGCATGCCCACGACGGGCGACTTCTCGGACGACGCGCGGATAACGCTCGGCGAACCGGCCGGCCACGAAGAACGTGGCCCGGATGCCCAGGCGATCGCAGAAATCGCACAGGCGAAGGACTCCGGCCTCGGAGCCCACGACCCAATCGACGTCCACCGTGAACAGGAACCGCCGCGCCGGCAGGCCGGTCGAATTCATGGATGCTCGGCCGCGGCCGTGAGCGCAAAATACCCGAGCGCGCGCACGCGCAGTCGATCTTTGCGAATGCCTTCGGCCACGAGCGACAGGCCGGCGCGCTTCGCAGCCCGGACCGATGCCGCGTTGCTCTCTTCGGTCAGATACCAGAATCGACGGCCCGGGCGACCGAGG
>CAYVHH010000484.1:0-7604 GCA_964450175.1 uncultured bacterium
GTTGCCGATCGTCTGGGCGGAGCGGCGCGCGAACCCCCGGATCAGCGCCACCAGGACGGCCATGCCCGTCGCCGCCGAGACGAAGTTCTGGACAGTGAGCCCCAGCATCTGCGTGAGATAGCTCATCGTCGTCTCGCCGCCGTAACCCTGCCAGTTGGTGTTGGTCGCGAAGCTCACCGCGGTGTTGAAGGAGGAATCCGGCGAGACGGCGCCGAGCCCCTGGGGGTTCAGCGGCAGGGCGCCCTGGACGCGCTGGAGCAGATAGACCGCCAGCAGGCCGGCGAGATTGAAGAGAAGCATGGTCGCGGCATAGGTCTTCCAGCCCATTTCCTCACCGGGCCGGATGCCCGACACCTTGTAGATCAGGCGCTCGAGCCAGCCGAGAGCCCCATCCAGGCCGCACGGCCGGCCCTCGTAGACACGGGCCATGAACGTCCCGAGCGGCTTCGCCAGGAGGAGCAGAACGACGACGTAGAAAACCAGCTGCGCGATCCCGTTTGCTGTCATCTGACAATCCCCCGACACGCGCTCACGAGAAGAACTCCGGCTTCAACAGCGCGAGCACCAGGTACACCAGCAGGCCCAACGAGACGACGCCGCCGACGACGTACAGGAATGGCATCTCCGCCCCCTACACCCGCTCACAGAGCTTGATGAGCGCCCATGTCAGCCCGAAGAAGATCAGCGTCAGCCCCACGTACACGAGATCCATGGCACGCGCCTCCAGTCCGTCTGCTGTGTGAACCGTTCCAAACACAGAGAGTTATAGGCCGGCCCGCATCAAGAAAACATCAAAAGCGGGTTCGCACGTATTAAGCGAGTGTGAAGCCGCTACTGCATCGAGAATGCCACCTCGAGATCCTTTGGTTCTGGGGAGTTGGAAGTGTACGGTCGGCGAGCGACCGTCTCGGGCCTTACCCAGGTGTCCCTGCCCCGCCCCAGTGCCACCGCGTTGATCTCGCATTGATGGCGACCGGCCGCAGTTTGACGGCGCCTTGATCCACCCCTGCCATCAAATGTGACGAGGAGGGTGGGACAGATGAAACCGACGTGGTGGCTCCTGTACGCGATCGGGCTCTCGTTGGTGGGCGTGCTCGCCCTCGTCGAGCTCTTCGTGCGCGAGGGGGGCGTGCGGACCGTCCTCGAGATCGTCGTGGTCATCGTCGGATTCGCACTCATGGCCTTCTGGAACCGGTGCAACCGGGTGGCGCGGGAGCTGGACGAGTGCCGCCGCCGCCGTGGTACCGTGGGGCGCGGCCGCGTCGCCTCGACCGCACGTTCGGCCGAGTTGGTCGAAAACGGGAGCGGTTCAGGGCCGCTCCGGGTTGCCGCAACGGCTGGACGAGCGCGGCGCTGACGCGCCGACGCCGGAGGAACGGTATGGACAATCTCGTCTCGATGGGCAGCATCGGCGTTCGGACCATTCTCGTCGGGCTCGACGGCTCGCCCGAGGGCGAGTCGGCGGTCGACCTGAGTCTCCGCTGGGCGCGGCAGACGGGCGCCCGGCTGGTAGGGCTCGGCATCGTGGACGAGCCCACCATCCGGCGGCCCGAGCCCGTTCCCATGGGCGCCAGCCACTACAAGCGTGAGCGGGACGAGCGGCTCCTCGAAGACGCCCGGCGCCGCGTCGAGGAATTCCTCGCGGGCTTCGCCGGCCGGTGCGCCGCCGAGGACGTACCCTACGAGGTGATCGAGAAGGTCGGCCTCCCGCACGAGCAGATCGTGCTGACGGGGCAGCTCTATGACCTGGTCGTCTTGCCGCGGCAGAGCCACTTCCACTTCGAGACGGAGCGCAAGGCCGACGACACCGTCGAGAAGGTGCTGCGACACAGCGCGCGGCCGGTGGTCGTCGTCCCGCCGCGCCAGCGCCGCTCGGGGCCCGTGGTCGTCGCGTACGATGGCGGCGTCCATGCCGCGCGTGCCCTGCAGGCGTTTCAGGCCCTGGGCATTGAACCATCGGCCGAGGTGCTCGTTGTCAGCGTCCACGAGGACGCGCGGGAGGCGGTCGAGCGTGCCGAGCTCGCCATCGCGTTCCTGGCGTCTCACGGCATCCCGGCGCTCCGCACCATTGTTGCCGCCGCTGGGCCCGTCGCGCCAGTGATCCTCGGTGCGGTCGAAAATGTCGACGCCCGGCTTCTCGTCGCGGGCATGCGCGACCGGCGTCGGCTGACGGAGCTGTTCTCGGGCTCGACGACGCAGGCCTTGCTGCGCGGCGCTCAGGTCCCGCTCTTCCTCTGCGTCTGAGCCCCGGAACATCGCGCTCACGTAGCCTGGTCACCCTCCTCTGCGCCGTGCGCGGCTGCCGGCTACCGCTGGCGCGGATCGAGGCCGCGTAGTCTGCCGGAACGGCCACTCCTTCGACATCCCGCGGAGCGGCTACGTCAACTCCCTGCAGCCTCAGGATCGGAAAGCGGCGAGGATGGCTTGCTCGACGTCGGATGCGGGAACGGCGACCAGCTTGCGGCCTTCGCGGAGCGGTTCGGATGCGAGGCCCACGGCATCGACATCTCGGTCACGACGATCGAGGCGGCGGCGAAGCAACACCCGCGACTTCAGTGGGTCGTCGCGAACGCCGACCGATTCCTCCCCTACGCCGACGCGTCGTTTCGCTCGGTGGTCTCGATCACAGCGCCCATGAACGCGCAAGGCGGTCCTTGCCACGAACGTATCCGCCACGTCGCCCAGCTCGATGCTGCCGCCGTCGCGGACGTCATGACGAGCGCATACCGCGCGCTCCGCGCCTCCCGGCGTGCTGCTCTTCCGCCCCGGGTAACGGGACGCGCTCTACCACTCCTCCTCGTCGTCGCCGCTTTCGCAGGCGAACGACGCCAGCATGAGCACCGTCACGAGAAAGGCGCCCGCCACCAGGACGATCGAGCTGAGCTGATCTTCCATTCAAACCTCCTACGACCGATCCCTCGCTCGGATTGGAGCACAGAAGGCCGTCAAGAGTCCGTCGAACCTGCGCCCTTCCGCGTCAAGAACGTCTCAAGGGCACACTCTTGATCCGGCTTTAACGCGGCACTGCGGAAATTTGACGCCAGCTTGATCCCTCCGGGCCGTCTCATGTGAGGAGGAAAGGCACAACAATGATCATTCTCGGGGCGCGTCGCCAGACTACGAGGAGGAGGAAGGCATGACGCGAGCGGGCGATGTCATGCGGCGCGGGGTCGTTGCGGTCGGCGCCGACGCCCCGATCGACAAGGCCGTGCGGCTGATGCTCGACCAACGGCTGGGCGCGGTGCCGGTCGTGGACACGAACCGTCGCCTCGTCGGCTTTCTCACCGAGGGCGATCTGATCGCCCGCCGGATGCCGCGGCGCTCGCTGCGCTGGTGGGAGGTCCTGCTCCACGACGATGCCGAGACGCTGGCCGGCGAGTACCGGAAGGCGTTCGGCACGAGTGTCGGGGAGGTGATGACGCCGACGCGCGTCTCCGTGAGCCCCGACGCCCCGCTCGAGGAGGTCGCGGCGCTGATGCGCGAGCACGGCGTTCGCGCGGTTCCGGTCGTGGTGGCCCATGACGAGCTCGTCGGCGTCGTCACCAGCGCCGAGGTGATCGAGGGGCTCGCGGATCGGTCGGAGGCCGGCGCTGCGATGGCATCCGATGTGGAGCTGGAGCGAGAAATGCGGCGGCGCATGCAGTCGGAGCCCTGGCTCTCCACCCAGAACATTCTCGTCCAGGCCGAGGGTGGCATCGTGTCGCTCCACGGTCTGGTGGGCAGCGAGGCCGAGCGATCGGCGCTCGCGACCATGGCGCGGGCGATCCCGGGGTGCCGAGGCGTCGACGTCCATTTCCTGCGTCGGCGAGATGTCCTGCGGCACTACGCGGCCTGATCGTGCGGTAGAGCCGGTCATCGTCCTCATCGAGGACGACTCTGAGACCAGAAGCTTCGTGCGGGCCCGCTTGCTGACTCAGGGCTATCGCCTGCTCGAGGCACTCACCGGGGTCGATGGCCTTACCAAGGCCGCCAACAGCCGCCCCGATGTCGTCGTGGTCGAACGCGACCTTCCAGACATGGACGGGATCGAGGTCGTCCGGAGACTCCGCGAGTGGACGAGCGTTCCAGTGGTCGTGCTCTCGGCCCGAGATCAGGAGGGCGACAAGGTGGCGGCGCTCGACGCGGGCGCAGACGACTACCTGACTAGGCCGTTCGGAATCGACGAGTTCATGGCCCGCATCCGGGTCGCGCTCCGCCATGCCGCCGGTGCGGGCCGGCCGGAGGAAGCCGTGTTTACGCTCGGTGATCTCCGGGTCGATTTGGCGCGGCGGCGCGTCTTTCTCGCCGACCGGGACGTGCGCCTCACCCCGATCGAGTACCGGCTCCTCATCACTCTGGTCCATCACGCGGGCAACGTGCTGACCCATCGCCAGATTCTCACGGAGGTCTGGGGACCGTCACATACCGAGGAGGTGCACTACCTGCGTGTCTACATGGCGCACCTCCGGAGGAAGATCGAGGCAGACCCGACGAACCCCCGATACCTGCTCACCGAGCCCGGGGTGGGATACCGGCTGGCGCCGGAATGACGCGTCGTTGACGAGCGCGCGTTCAGCGTCGTCACGGTCTCACCTCGCTTCCCCGAACTCGCTGTGGAATTGACGAGTTCTTGACGGATCCGCGCCCCGGCTTCACGCGGCGTTAACGTCGCGTGCGCTACAAAAATAGTGTGCGTGGGACTCGCGCGATCAGCGAGTTGACGTCGCGTGTGGCACGCGGCGAACGAAGCACTCAGGAGGGATGAGATGGGCAAGAAGCCGGCCGAGAGAGCAGTGGCGACAGCAGCGGCGAGAAACAGTCTCGGATTCGAGGCGACCGTGCCTTGCGGCAACTGTGGCGCCCCGTCGCGGCGTTCCCAGAAGCAGTTTCGGGTGTGCGCGAACGGGCACATCTTCACCAAGAAGAGCGACCAGTGACGATGGTCCGTCCAGGCAGCGCCTGGCTCGTAGGAGGGCCAGGCGCTTCCCGGACGGGCTCGAGCCGGCCATGATCACGCTGAAGTCGCCCTCCGAGATCGCCGTGATGCTGCGCGCAGGGCAGATCCTGGCGGAAGTCATGGACCGGCTGCCGGCCGTCGTGAAGCCGGGCGTGTCCACGCTGGCGATCGACACGGAAGCTGAGGCCCTCATCCGGCAGCGCGGGGCGACGCCTGCGTTCAAAGGCTATCTGGGCTATCCGGCCACGGTGTGTGTCTCGATCAACTCGGAGGTCGTGCATGGGATCCCGTCAGCCGACCGGTGGCTCGGGCAGGGCGACATCGTCAGCGTCGACATCGGCTGTATCGTCGACGGGTACTACGCGGACTGCGCGGCGACGCTCGCGATCGGTGAGATTCCCGCATCCGTGCGCATACTCCTCGACGTCACCCGGCGGAGCCTGGATCTCGCCATCGATGCCTGCCAGGTGGGCCGGCGGCTCTCCGACGTCTCGCACGCCGTGCAAACTCATGTGGAGAGCCACGGGCTCGCTGTCGTCCGGGCGTTCGTGGGACACGGGATCGGCCGCGCGCTGCACGAGGAGCCCGAGGTTCCGAATTTTGGCGACCCCGGCCGCGGCCTCCGGCTGCGGCCCGGCATGGTGCTGGCCATCGAGCCCATGGTGACGATGGGCGCGCCTGACGTCGAGGTGCAGGAAGACGGCTGGACAGCAGTCACGAGGGACGGCAGCCTGTCCGCCCACTTCGAGCACACGGTGGCGATCACGGAACACGGACCCGCCGTCCTGACCCGCAGCCTCTCGCGACCGTCCCCCCGCTGAGAGCGCTCCAGCTCCGGGGGGCTGATTCACCCATCTCGCGCGTAGGAGCGACGAGGCGCTGATGCGAGTGTCCACGGTCGGGCGCCTGCTGAGTCGGTTGATAGGGTTCGTCGTAGCCCATCCGATCTGGACTCTGGTCCTGTCGTGCCTGCTGGCGGTGGCGAGTATCGTGTACGCGTTCACCGCCCTCACTCTCAAGACGTCTCAGCGTGACCTGCTTCCACCGCGTCAACCCTCCATCCAGCGCTACACCGAGTACACGCGGGAGTTCGGCGACCTCGAGGACATCGCGATCGTGCATCACGCGCGCAGCGCCGGAGGTGACTCAGAACACTATCGCAAGGCGAGGTGCTCGACGATCGGTCCGAGCGCGAGAACCGGAAAATAGCTGAGGGCGCCGACGATCAGGACGGTACCGATCGTGAGCATGGCGAAGAGCGGAGTATCGGTGGGCACCGTGCCCTCGGTCGTGGGCTTGCTTGTCTGCTGGGCGAACAGACCCGCCAACGCCAGGGCGGGGATGGCCAGGCCGAACCGGCCAGCCATCATCGCCAGCGCGGTGGTGATGTTGTAGAAGGGCGTGTTCGCGCTGAGACCCGCGAAGTTCTGGCCATTGTTCGCCATCGAGGTCGTATACGCGACCAGGACCTCGCTGAGCCCGTGCGCGCCCTTGTTCGTGGTGAGACCCGCCAGCCCCGCATCGGTCACGAGCGCCAGCGCGGCGAGCGGCAGAACCGTGAGCGGCGCGAGGATCGTGTACAGCGCGACCAGCTTCATCTCCGCGATGGTGATCTGCTTGCCGAGGTACTCCGGGGTCCGTCCGACCATCAGCCCGGCGGCGAAGAGTCCCACCAGCGCGATCAGCACGAGGCTGTAGATGCCGGTCCCCAGTCCTCCGAAGACGACCTCGCCGAGCAGCATGTTGACCACGGTGACCAGCCCGCCGACGGGCGTGTAGCTGTCGTGCATCGAGTTGTACGAGCCCGTCGCGCCATTCGAGGTGGTGACCGCGGCGAGCACCGAGCCACCGATCCCGAAGCGCACCTCTTTACCCTCCATGTTCCCGCCGGCCTGGAGCTCGCTCGCTCCGTGGTCCACGCCCTGTCGCGTCAAGACGTGGCCGCGCTGCTCGGCGACGTGACCCACGAGGAGCCCAGCCACGAACAGCACCAGCATCACCGCGAACAGGGTCCACCCCTGCCGGGGCCGGCCCGTCATCCATCCGAACGTGTACGTGAGCGAGGCGGGGAGCACCGCGATCGCGAGCATCGAGAGCAGGTTCGCGAGCGGCGTCGGGGTCTCGAACGGATGCGCGCCGTTCACGTTGAAGAATCCGCCGCCGTTCGTGCCGAGGTTCTTGATCGGCTCCAGGACCGCGACCGGCCCCAGGGCGATCACCTGCTCGGTGAGCTTCGCCTTCCTCGTGGTCGGCTGTCCCTTCGCGTCGAGGACAGGTTTGCCCGCTTTGTCGACGATGGGTTCGTCGTAGTCCGCCGGCTGCACCACCACGGCCTTCGCGTACGGCGCGAAGTTCAGCGGAACGCCCTGCCACACGAGCGGGAGCGAGCCGGCGACGGCGAGCGGCACGAGCACCCAGAGCGTCGCGCGCGTCACGTCCACCCAGAAGTTGCCGAGCAACCGGGTCTGCTGGCGCGCGAGGCCGCGGATGAACGCGATGCCGACCGCAAGACCGGCCGCGCAGGCGAGGATGTTCTGTGTGGTGAGGCCGAACACCTGGCTGAAGTAGCTCATCGTCGAATCGCCGCCGTACGCCTGCCACGTGGTCGTGGTGGCGAAGCTGATCGCCGTGTTCATCGCGAGATCGGGCGTGAGCGCTTCGGGCAGAA
>CAYVHH010000485.1:0-4771 GCA_964450175.1 uncultured bacterium
GCCGGCGATCTCGAGCGCGCCCGAGTCGACCGCGACGTCCAGATCGGCGGGTCCGGCCGGCCTCGCCGCGCCGAGTCGCGCGTCGCGCACCGCACCGCCCACCAGCACGAGCGACCGCGAGCGCCCGGCGGCGGCCTGCACGGCGCGCAGCAGCGCGCGCGCAGGTGGATTGAGCGACGAGAGCTCGAAGAGGACGGGCCGCACGAGACGAGGTCGCCGGCGCCGGCGGCCTTGCACGTCAACCACGCGCTATCCGAGCTCGATGCCTCGAGCTCCGATCCGGTACTCGACGATCTCGTCGCTCATCGCGCTGCCCCGGTGCTTGACGACGCAGAGCATCCGCGCCAGCCGATTGCCGACGCGCTCGCTGCCGAGCACCAGGATCGTGTTCGCGGTGGCGCCAATGTCACCGGTCGCGACCTTGCGCGCCAGCAGATCCTCCAGCCGCGTCTCCTCCGTCGTCACTAGCAGCATGGTCGTCAGCGCCGTGTGGTCGTAGAGGTGCGAGTCGATGAACTCGCGGTGCTTCCACACCGGCAGGCAGATCTCCATCCCGAGGGTCTCGGCGTCGCGGTGGATGGTCTTTCGATAGAGCTCGTCGAAGATGTGGAACTGGATCGAGTCCGCGGGCGAATCCATCGGCTCGACGCCGTCGACCACGATCCGCCGCGTGCCGGCCGCGCAGTGGAAATAGACGAACGGCCGCACGGTGTAGAGCGCGTGATTGTAGGCGGCCTTCCAGTTCCAGTCGAACTCCCAGCCGCCGTCGGGTGTCGGCACCTGGAAATCGCGGACGCGGCCCACCCATTTGAGCGTGTTGGAGTAGCTCGCGCCCATCTGACCGGGCGGCGGGTACGGATCGGTCATCGGCGTGACGGTGTGCGTCCACGGCGTGAGCGACCAGTCGAAGAGTCGCGCCGCGTACTCGTCGTGCTGCTGCGAGTCGCCGCGCCCGTTCAAGTCCAGGACGATGCCGCGCGCGCGGTCGGCGATCCGCCCGTGATCGGCGAACGTGAGCCCGAGATGGGTCTTGCCGATTCCGGTGGCGCCGTAGACGACGGTGAGCGTGCCGGGCAGCAGGCCGCCGTCGAGCATCGCATCGAGCTTGGTCAGGCCGGTCGAAACGCGCGTGGTCACGGGCGCCGATTCTACACCGAGCGGCCCTTGGTCGCGAATTGGCGCTCGTAGAGCGCGCGCAGTTCCTCGAGCGTCGTGGCCTGGCCCGGCGCCTTGTCGTCGCGGACCCGCGTGATCCGCGCGAATCGGAGCGCCATGCCAGCGCGATAGGTCGGGCTCTTCTGGATCTCGTTGTAGGCAACCTCGACGACGACCTCGGGCCGCACCCGCACGGTGTAGCCGTCGTCGCTCACCGCGAGCGCCCACAGACGCTCGGTCATCTCGACGAATTGCGCGTCGGTGAATCCCTTGAAGGTCTTGCCGACGTCCGCGAACGTGTCGCCGTCCCGGACTGCCAGGTGGTAGTTGGAGAGCCACCGGCGGCGGCGCCCGGAGCCCCGGTCCACGGCGATGATCACGCAGTCGACGGTCTCGGCGACCTTCAGCTTGAACCAGCGCTTGCCGCGGCCGCCCGGCTCGTAGGCGCTGCGCAGGTCCTTCGCCACGACGCCCTCGTGGCCCGCGGCGAGCGCCCGGGCCTGGAACTCGCGCGCCGCCCCGGCCGACGTGACCACCTCGCGCGCGGCCAGATGGCGGCTGCCGGTGACGGTGGTCAGCGCCTCCCAGCGACGCGCGTACGGCTCGTCGATCAGCGAGCAGCCGTCAGCCATGAGGCAGTCGAAGAAGCAGAGGGTCAGCGGCATCTCGCGGACGAGGCGATCGACCTCGTGGACCCGACGGAACCGCCGCATCAGATCCTGGAAGGGCAGCGGCCGTCCGGCGGTGTCGAGCGCCAGGACCTCGCCGTCCAGGATGAACGGCGCGCCCACGAGCTCACGTCGAGCTGTCTCGACGACGTCCGGCAGGCTGCGCGTGACGTCGGAGAGCCGGCGCGTCCAGATCGACACGCGCTCGGCGTCGCGGTGGAGCTGGATGCGCGCGCCGTCGTATTTGTACTCGAGCGCCGAGGTGCCGTCGTGAGCCGCGAGCACGTCCTCGAAGTCCTCGGCGATCTGGGCGAGCATCGGCAGGAGCGGCACGCCCGGCTGCACGCTGGCCGTCGTGAGCGCCGAGGCGCCTCCGCGGGCGGCGAGCGCCGCCACCGCGGAAAGATCGCCGAGCCGAAGCGCGGCGCGCCGCGTGTTCTCGAGCGGCGCGCCGAAGGCGCGCGCGATCGCCTCGAGCACGAGCCCGTCGGACACTCCCGTGCGCAGCTCGCCGACCATGATCTGCTGGAGCGTCTCGCGCTCCTCTCCAGACGCCCGGGCCGCAAGCGAGCGCAGCAGCTCGTCGCGGGCTCGGCGTGACCCGGCGCCGCTCGCCTGGGCGATGTCCCCGAAGGCCGCGGCGACGTCCCCGAGCGTCAACGGCGTTGACGCGGCCGGCGTCCCACCGGCGGCCGGAGCTTCGTCGGCGGCCGGCAGCCAGCGAACACCCAGGACCCTCGGGTCGGATTGCGGAAACGCGCGGCCGGTCAGGAACGCGACGGCCGTGGCCACGGTGTCGGGCGGAAGCGCGCGCAGATAGTCCGCGAGCAAAGCCAGCTTGTCGAGCCGCCCCGGGCTCGCACGGAGCCGCTGGCAGAGATCGGAGAGCCGGGCGAGCTCGATCATTCCGAAAATCATTATAAGTATTCTTGACTTGGCCTCCGCCGCGGCCCTACTTTCGTTTCATGCGTCGCCGCCGTGTCCTCTACGACGCGACCTCACGCGCGGCGGCGAGCGCCGCGGAGAGCCTCCGGGGCGAATTCGACGTCGCCGGGCTGTCGGTGGCGTCGGACCCGACCGTCGACGGGCCGGTCGTCGTCCTGGCCGGTCGCGACGGGATCGACCCGCGCTGGAGCGACGCGCCGCTCCGCGTCGTCGCGCTCATCGACGGCGACGGCGCCGGTCCGTGGCCCGCACACTGGTACTCGATCCTCCCGGCGGGCGTGAGCGCGGCAATGCTTGCCCGCGTCATCGACAACGCCTTCGCCGATATCGACCGAGCCGCCGAGACGGCGCGACTCGACCGCGAGATGGCCCGACTCGATCGCGAGCTCTCCGAGCTGAACGCGATCGGTATCCGGCTCTCGGCGGAGCGCAACCCGCGAGATCTCATCGAGACCATCTTGACCAAGGCGCGCGAGATCACCCACAGCGACGCCGGCTCGCTCTACCTGGTCGAGGAAGAGGCCGACGGCACGCGCGATCTCCGCTTCGTGCTCGCCCAGAACGACTCGGTGGACATTCCGTTCCGCGCCGCGCGGTTGCCGCTCACCAGCGAGAGCGTCGCGGGGCACGTCGCGCTGACCGGCACCATCCTCAACCTCGAGGACGCCTACCGCCCGCCCGCCGGCGCGCCATTCCACAACAACCGGTCGTTCGACGAGGAGACCGGCTACCGCACGCGGTCGATGCTGGTGGTCCCGATGCGGACGCCCGAGGGGGAGACGATCGGCGCGCTCCAGCTGATCAACTGCAAGCCCGACTTCACAGCGCGACTCGCACGGGGCGACGCGATCGAAGGCAGGGTGCAGCCGTTCACGGCGCGCCACGAGCAGCTCGCGAGCTCGCTCGCCTCTCAGGCGGCGGTGGCGATCCAGAATCGCCGTCTCTACGAAAATATTCGCGAGCTCTTCGAAGGCTTCGTGAAGGCGTCGGTAACGGCGATCGAGTCACGCGACCCGACGACTTCGGGTCACTCCGCCCGGGTCGCGAACCTCACCGTCGGCCTCGCCGCCGCGATCGACCGCGCCTCCACCGGCCCGCACCGGCTGACGCACTTCAGCGCCGAGGAGATGACCGAGCTCCGCTACGCCGCGCTGCTGCACGATTTCGGCAAGGTCGGCGTGCGTGAGCAGGTGCTGGTGAAAGCGAAGAAGCTCTTGCCCGGCGAGCTCGACCGCATCCGGCAGCGTGTGGACCTGATCAAGCGCGGCCTGGAGCTCCGTTACGCCGGCAAGAAGATCGAGCATCTGGTGGAGAAGGGCCGGCGACGCTATGCCACGCAGGCCGCCGCCCTCGACGCCGAGCTCGCAGCCTACGTCGCCACGCTCGATCAGAGCCTCGCCCGCATCGTCGCGGCCAACGAGCCGGCGGTGCTCCCGCGCGACTTCGCCGCCACCATCGAGCGACTGGCGCTCGACGTCTTCGAGGATCATCTCGGAAACCGCGAAAGCGTCATCACGCGCGAGGAAGCCGAGATCCTGGCGATTCCCCGTGGCAGCCTCACGCCGGCGGAGTTCAAGGAGATCCAGTCACACGTGATCCACACCTACGAATTCCTCACGCGCATTCCGTGGACTCGCGAGTTCCGTCGCATCCCGGAGATCGCCCGCTCGCACCACGAGAAGCTCGACGGCACCGGCTATCCAGAGGGGCGCCAGGCCGCCGAGATCCCCGTCCAGTCGAGGATGATGACGATCGCCGACATCTACGACGCACTCACCGCCGCCGACCGCCCGTACAAGAAGAGCATCGCGACGGCCGAGGCGCTCGACATCCTCGAACACGAGCGCCGCGCCGGTCATCTCGACGGCGCGCTGCTCGATGTGTTCGTCGAGGCGCGGATCTACGAGCAGGCTCTCGCTCCGCCCGTCAACCCCGCAGCAGGAGACAGACGCCGCCCCAGGCGATGACGGCCCCGAGCGCGACGAGCGCCCGGAGAACCTCCC
>CAYVHH010000486.1:0-6300 GCA_964450175.1 uncultured bacterium
ATAGAGCACCTCGCCCGCCACGCCGTCGAGCCGCATGTCGGCGAGGTGCTGCTCGGGATCATAGCCGCCGCGCGGCACGTCCTCGAAGAGCCCCTGTCCGGAAATGGTCTCGGGCGCCTCGAACCGCGCGCCGGCGTTGGAGATGAGCCCGATGCCCGACAGGATCTGGTCCGCCTCGACCACGATCTGGTCGGCGCCGTCGATCCGTTCGATCCGGGGCGCCCGGCCGCGAAAGGCCGGGTCGATGCGCTTCATCCACAGGTCCGGCGGCTCGAACACGTGAGAGTCGGACGAGAGAATCACGGCCGGCGCCATCGGGCTACCCTCCTGGATTTTCCACTCGCGCCTCGGCCGGCGGGGCCCCAGCCCCGCGACGCCCTGCAGCGCGCACTTCGGACGCCAAGATGTTCTAGAATCCCGCCAATGTCTACTCCCTATCCGCGCGACCTCGTCGGCTACGGCGGCAATCCGCCTCATCCTCACTGGCCGGGCGAGGCGCGCATCGCCGTGAACTTCGTCATGAACTACGAGGAAGGCTCCGAGTACAACGTTCACGACGACGGCTTCTCCGAGGCCACCCTGACCGAGGCCGGCACCTCGGACTACGGGGTGACGGGCCGCGACCTGGCCGCCGAGGGCATGTTCGAGTACGGCAGCCGCGTGGGCTTCTGGCGCGTGCTGCGCATCTTCAAGGAGCGCGGCTTGCCGATGACGGTGTTCGGCTGCGCGCTGGCGCTCGAGCGCAACCCGGCGGTTGCCGCCGCGATCCGCGAGGCCGGCTTCGACGTCTGCTCGCACGGCTGGCGCTGGATCAAGCACTGGGAGCTCACCGAGGCGCAGGAGCGCGAGCACATCCGCATGGCCGTCGAGTCGATGAAGAAAACCGTCGGCGAGCGGCCGCTCGGCTGGTACTGCCGCTCCGGACCCAGTGTGAACACGCGGCGGCTGCTCGTCGAGGAGGGCGGCTTCCTCTACGATTCGGACGCGTACAACGACGAGCTCCCGTACTGGCTGCGGGTGAACGACCGCCCGCACCTGGTCGTGCCGTACAGCCTCACCGCCAACGACTCGAAGTTCGGCCGCGGCGGCTTCTTCACCGCCGACGACTACTTCACCTTCGTGAAGGACGGCTTCGACGTGCTCTACCACGAGGGGCGCACGCAACCGAAGATGATGTCGCTGGGCCTGCACCTGAGGCTCATCGGTCATCCGTCGCGCGCCGCGGGGCTCGAGCGCGTGCTCGACTATATGACCCAGCACAACGGCGTGTGGTTCACGCGGCGCCTCGACATCGCCAAACATTGGGTCGCCACGCATCCGGCGCCGGCGCGCTGACCGACGTCTGCGCGACGGGCCTCGACCAGGGAGAGAGAGATGGGCAAGCTCGACGGGAAGGTCGCACTGATCAGCGGCGGCGCGCGGGGGCAAGGCGCCGCGGAGGCCGAGCTGTTCACGCGCGAGGGCGCGAAGGTCGTCTTCGGTGACATCCTCGACGCCGAAGGCAAGAAGGTCGAGGCCGCCATCCGTACGGCCGGCGGCGAAGCCTCGTACGTGCATCTCGATGTGACGAGCGAGACCGACTGGCAGAACGCAGTCAAGCTCGCCACGGGACGCTACGGCCGTCTCGATATCTTGATCAACAACGCCGCGATCACCATCCCGAAGGTCCCGATCGAAGAGCGCACCGCCGCCGAGTGGGATCGCGTGATGGCCGTGAACGCCAAGGGCGTCTTCCTGGGCACGAAGTACGCGATCCCCGAGTTGCGCCGGGTGGGCGGCGGCTCGATCGTGAACATCTCGTCGGTCGCGGGCATCGGTCAGTCGTTCCACCAGGAGCCGGCTTACGCCGCCAGCAAGGGCGCGATCCGCATCTTCACCAAGGTGACGGCGAGCCAGCACGCCCAGGACCGGATCCGCTGCAACTCCGTGCACCCCGGCCCGATCGACACTGAGATGCTCCACGCCGCGATGCCCGATCCCCAGGTGCTCAAACGGCGCCTGGAGCGTGTGCCGCTTGGACGCATGGGCACCGTGGACGAGGTCGTGAGGCTCGTGCTCTATCTGGCTTCGGACGACTCCGCGTACATGACCGGTAGCGAGCTGGTCATCGACGGCGGCGCGCTGGCGCAATGATCAAGGTCGTCGTCCTGCTCCGGCGTCCGGCGAGCTGGACCCGCGAGCGCTTCCACCGCTGGTGGCTCGACGAGCACGTCGCTTATGGCAAGAAGCTGCCGAACCTGAGAAAGTACCGCGTGTGCCTGGTCACCGGCTCGACCTCGCACGAGGGCCGCGAGCCGTGGGACGGCATCGCCGAGCTCTGGTTCGACAACAGAGCCGCGCTGGATGCCGCGTGGTCGTCCGACGTCGGGCAGACGGCGCTGGCGCACTCGCGCGAAAGTCATAGCGACCGGCTCGTGCTCATCACCGAAGAGCACGAGCTGATCGGCTGAAGCGGCGAATACGACGAGGAGAGAGAATGACGCCTGAACGCGTTTTGCAGAACACGCCGCTCGTGCTCGATCCGGCGGCCCGGGCGCGATATTTCGCGGACGGTTTCCTCACCGTGCCGGGTCACGTCGGCGGCGCGTGGCTCCGCCGGCTCCGCGCCGTCGTGGACACGAAGATCGAGGAGTCGCGAGCGCTCTCGACCTCCGACGATCAGTTCGATCTGGCGCCGGATCACACGGCCGAGAAGCCGAACATCCGGCGGCTGCGCAAGGCCGTGGACCAGCATCCCGAGCTGTGGGCGTTCGCGCACGACGCGTCCGTCGTCGATCTCGTCGCGGACTTGCTCGGGCCGGACATCCGATTCCACAGCTCGAAGCTCAACTTCAAGTGGTCCGACGGCGGCGACGCGGTGCGCTGGCATCAGGACATCCAGGCCTGGCCGCACACGAACTTCAGCGTGCTGACCTTCGGCGTCTACCTCGATGACACCGGCCCCGAGCAGGGGCCGCTCACGGCGCTGCCGGGCACGCACCGCGGACCGATCTTCGACCAGTTCGACGACGACGGCCGCTGGACCGGCGCCCTCACCGCGCGCGACACCGCGACGTTGCCCGCGAGTGCGGCGATCGACCTGTGCGGGCCGGCCGGCACCGTCGTGCTCCTGCACTGCCGCGTCGTGCACGGGTCGGCCGCCAACTACTCGTCGCGGATGCGGCCGCTGCTGCTCAACGTGTACGCGTCGGCCGACGCGCTGCCGATGACTCCCACGCCTGCACCGACGACGAAGACCGGGGTGCTCGTGCGCGGGCAGGAGCCCCTGCACGTGCACATGGAGCCTTATCCGGCTCGCCTGCCGCCGCGCTGGGATCAGGTGGGCTATCGCTCGATCTTCGCCGCGCAGGGCGCCACGACGAAGCCTGCATACGGAGACTAGGCAAGAGGCCCTTCAGTGCGATCCGGAGACAACGCTCATATCGGAAAGGAGATGTCTTCGATGAACATTCGCGACTCTTTCGTTATTTCGTTCGTTGCGTGCCTCATGTGCCTCGTCCCCCTCGCCGCGCTCGCCGCAGACGGCCAACTGGTATCCGGCACCGTGCGAAGCGGAGCACTCGACGGCAATCTGCTGGGGGATACTGCCGACCGCAGTGTCATCGTCTACCTGCCGCCGAGCTATCAGAGTGCGCCCGCGAAACGGTATCCCGTCGTGTATCTGTTGCATGGAAACAATCGTCGCAACACCGTGTGGACCGAGGGCGAGCTTCAAGGCTTGAACGTCAAGACTGAGATGGACTCGATGATCTCCGCCGGAACGATTCGTGAAATGATCCTGGTGATGCCCGATGTCAATAACCGCTATCTCGGCAGCCACTATGCCAATTCGGTTCTGACGGGCCGCTGGGCGGACTTCATCAGCCAAGACTTGGTGTCCTACATCGACGCGACGTATCGGACCGTGAGAGGGCCGTCCGGTCGCGGCCTCGCCGGGCACTCGATGGGTGGACGAGGAACCTTCTACCTCGCCATGAAGTATCCGGGCATCTACAGCGCGGTTTACGGGCTCAGCAGTGGGCGGATGGCCTTCGAGCAGTTCGAGCCTTTTGACCAGGCTACATGGCGGCAGGTTCTCGCTCTGAAGGATACCGGCAATATCGACCGCAAGTTCTTCGGTCCTATCGGTTTTGCCGCGGCCTTTTCACCGAATCCGAATCGTCCACCGCTCCAGGTGAATTTCCCGTTCGAGCTCGTCGGTGATGAGCCCAAAAGGGTTGAATCAGTGTGGCAGCAATGGCTCGCTCATGATCCAGTCGCCCTCCTCTCATCGCATCAGGCAGCGCTGAGGCAATTGCGGGCGATACAGTTCGACTGCGGCCTATCGGATCAGATCGAGGGCCTCCTTGAAGCGAACCGACTCTTTGCGCAGGCCTTGACGAAAGCGGGGATTCCTCATCGTTTCGAAGAGTACGACGGCAACCATAGCAACCGCATCAGGGAACGCGTCGTGATGAAAGTTCTCCCATTTTTCTCAACGGCGCTCGCATTCGAGTGAGGCCGGAGACAGCGATCGAGAGTCCAACGACAGCGTTATGCCCATTGGGCGTAGTGTTCCGGTGGCCACGGATCCGGCACTGAAGCCGAGGTACAAATGAACTGCCCGCGGTGCGAGCACGCGAACCGCCCCGACGCAAAGTTCTGCGAGGAGTGCGCTGCGCCGCTCGCGCGCACGTGTACCCATTGCGGAACTCAGCTTTCCGCGACCGCCAAGTTCTGCTCGGAGTGCGCCCACCCCGCCGACCCGGCAGCGCCGTTCGCCTCGCCGCGCCTCGGCGCGCCGGAGCCCTACACCCCAAAACACCTCGCCGAAAAGATTCTGACTTCAAAGGCCGCGCTCGAGGGCGAGCGCAAGCAAGTGACGGTGCTCTTCTGCGACATCGTGGACTCCTCCCGGCTGGCGCAGCGCCTGGACCCGGAAGCGATGCACGAGGTCATGGACCGCGCTCTGCGCCTCATGGCGGAGGCCGTCCATCGCTACGAAGGAACCGTCAACCAGTTCCTGGGAGACGGCTTGATGGCCCTCTTCGGGGCGCCCGTAGCCCTGGAGGATCACGCCTTTCGCGGCGTCCAGGCGGCGCTGGCGATCCAGGAAACGCTCAGCGGCTACAGCGAGCAACTCAAGCAGGAGCGAGGCGTGGAGCTCCAGCTCCGTCTGGGCCTCAATACCGGCCTCGTCGTGGTCGGACGGATCGGCGACGACCTGAGGATGGACTACACCGCGGTGGGGGACACGACCCACCTGGCGTCGCGGATACAGACGCTGGCCGAGCCCGGAACCATCCTGATCGCCGATGTCACTCACCGGCTTGTCGAAGGTTACGTCCGAAGCGAAGGCCTGGGGCCGGTCGCGGTCAAGGGGCGGAGCGAGCCCCTCGAGGTCTATCGGGTGATCGGCCGCCGCGGCGGGCGAACCCGGCTGGACGTGAGCGTGGAACGCGGTCTCACACAACTGGTCGGCCGCGAACGAGAACTCGGCCTGCTGCACGAGTGCTTGGCTCGGGCGAAAGCTGGCCGCGGCCAGTTGGTAGGCGTCGTGGGCGAGTCGGGGGTAGGGAAGTCGCGCCTCCTCTACGAATTCCGCAAGTCCCTGGAAGGGGAGCGGATGACCTGGCTCGAGGGCCACTGTGTGGCGTACGGCCAGACGACTCCCTACTTGCCGGTTCTGGACATCCTCCGCGCCAACTTCCAGATCGAGGAGGCGGACAACCCGCTCCAGGTCCAGGAGAAGCTTCGCCAGGGCATCCATCGGCTGGCCCCGGCCCTCGAAGGAATTCTCCCATTCCTACTGGACGTGTTCGGCCTCGCCGGCGCGAACGAGGCCCTCAAGCATCTGGACCCGAAGGACAAGCGACAGAAGACGTTCGAGGCGATCCGGACCCTGACCGTGGTCGGGACTCAGCGACGGCTTCATGTGCTGGTCCTGGAAGATCTCCAGTGGATCGACAAGATCTCCGAGGACTACTTCGCCTTCATGACGGCTGGCCTCGCCGGTGTCCCTGTTCTCTTGCTGACGACCCAGCGCCCCGGCTACACCGCGCGCTGGGCGGACAAGACCAACTACACGCAGATCGCCCTCGACCTGCTCGGTGAGCACGAGATCGAGGCGCTCGTGGCGGCCCTGCTCGGGAGTCGCCTCATCCCGTCCGATCTGCTACGGGTCATCGGCGAGAAGGCCGAAGGCAATCCGCTGTTCGTCGAGGAGATCACGGCTTCGCTCCGGGAGCGCGGGATGCTGGTCCACCGCAACGGAGAGATCCTCTGGGCGGGCGGCGCGCGGGTCGAGTTCCCCGCCACAAT
>CAYVHH010000487.1:0-7531 GCA_964450175.1 uncultured bacterium
ATTCCGCGCGGCAACGGCGCGACGACGATGCCGAGCGTGGCGGCGAAGGAGAGCTGAAAACCCGGGTCGAAGAGGTCGCTGGGTCGAACCGCGAGGATGCCGAGCGCCGCCAGCGCCAGGCTGTTGGTCACGGACGCGTCACGGTCCAGGAGTGAAGCGACCAGGACGAGCACGGCCATGACGACCGCGCGCAGTACCGAGGGCTCCAGTCCCACGACCAGCGCAAATCCGACCACCACGATGATCGCCGTGACGGCCGACGCTCGATGGGGCAGGCGCAGCAGTCGGCACAGCGCCCAGACCGATGCGGCCAGGATTCCGACGTTGAAGCCGGAGACGGCCAGAACGTGATAGACGCCGGCCCGGCGGAATGCGTCGTCGATGTCGCGCGGCAGCTCGGTTCGGTCACCGAGCAGGAGCCCCGCGAGCAGCGCGGCCGAAGTCGGCGGCAGGGCCCGCCCAATGGCTGCGACCGACTCGTGCTTGACGCGCACCGGCCACGGCGGGCCGGGATCGTCCAGCGGGGTCACCGCGTCGGCGCGCGTCGTGGCCTCCACATAGATTCCTTCGCGCGCGAGATGCGCCGCATGGTCGTAGCCTCCAGGATTCCGAAAGCCGGTGGCACGACTCAGGCGCAAGGGAGCGGTGACGCGCTGCCCTTCGGTCAGCGGCGGCAAGATCCCGTAGGCCGCCACCTGGATGAGACCCACTCGAGGCTCGTCGTCCACGCGCGCGGTATCTACCAGAAGGCGGGCGCGATCGGGAGCCCACCGCCGTGGCTCGGTGACCAAGCGTCCCTCGACGCGAAGCGTCTGCGGGAGCGCGAGGCGGCCGACGTGTTCGGGCGGAAGCGGCGCGTCACTGCCGCGGAGCGCGCCCGCGGCGACGACGCCGAGCAGGAGCGCCGCCGCGGCCGGGGTCGTTCGACCGGCGACCAGCGACCCGAGGCACGCCACGACGGCCAGTAGCCATGCCACCCGGAAGACTTCGGGCGCCGCGAGGGAGGTCATGGCAAGGCCCCCGGCAAACGCTACGGCGATCGGCGCGAGGGGCGTCCGCGCGAGTGTCACTTGGCGATCGTGACGTACGCGCGAAGCTTCTCGACCTTGCGCATGCTCATGCCTCGAACACGCCCGAGCTCGTCGATGTGCGCGAAGGGGCCGTCCGCGTCACGGACGTCGACGATGCGGCGGGCGAGCGCCGGCCCGACTCCCGGCAATCGTGTGAGCTCGTCCGGCGTCGCGCGGTTGAGGTCGATCGTGTCCGACGGAACGCCGGTCGGCGAGCCGGCCGGGCGTGACGACTCCGATGGGGCCTTGCCGCGCCGCGGGCGTCGAGGCTCCGGTTCGGACGACGGCGTCGACGACGCTCCTGCGTCCGGGCGCGGCGCCGCCAGGCTCGGCGCCGGTGCCGGCGTTCGATCGAGCTGCTCGAGATAGTCGGCGACGTCGGGCCTGGCTCGTCGGCAGTGGCCGATCGCCAGACCGAGCCCGGCGATCACGAGAAGGATCAGCAGCACGACGATCTGACGACGCGTATAGAGGACCATGAGCGGACGATCCCACGCTCAGTGGCCGCGCGACTAGAGTCGAAAAATTCTGACGCTGCCGGAACCGGAGTACCGGCGCCGCGTCAAAATATCAGGGGACGAGCGCCGCCCGCGTGATGGTCGTCGCGTCCTTGGCCTGCCACTCGGATTCCGCAAAGGCCTTGTTGATCTGATCGAGCGGATACTTGTGCGAGATGAGCCGGTCGAAGGGAAATCGGGTCCGGTTGCGAACGAGAAAGTCGAGCGCGCGCGGGATGACGCCGGGGTCGTACTGGATCACGCCGACGATTCTCTTCGAGCCCCACACGAGCAGCGACGGCTCGAGCTCGATCTTGGCCCCGCGGCTGATCGTCCCGATCTCCAGGTAGGTTCCACCGGAGCGGAGCATCTCGATCCCTTCCGGGATGACCTGGGGAAATCCGACGAAGTCGCACGCGACGTCGGCGCCCACGCCGCCCGTCCACGTGCGGACGAGATTGACGCGCTCCCGGCGGTCGGGGACTTCCTTGACGTTGATCGTGTGGTCGGCGCCGAACGCGCGTGCCAGCTCGAGGCGGCCGGCCAGCTGATCGACGACGATCACGGTGGCCGCGCCCATGTCCTTGGCGACGGCGGCCGCCTGGATCCCCAGCCCACCCGCGCCCTGGATGACGACGGTGCCTCCGAAGGCGAGCCCTGCGCGATCCAGGCCGAAGATCACCTGTGAGAGGGCGCAGTTGACCGGCGACACCAGCTCGTCGGACAGAGAGTCTGGCACGACGAAGATCGCCCCGCGGGGGCGCAGGTAGTAGTACTCGGCGAAGGCGCCGTGAAAGTGCGGGAACTGCGATGGCCCGGCCGGACGCTCGATCTTCGCCGGGCAGGCGGCCGGCTCGTTCGCCAGACACGCGTAGCAGCGCCCGCACGGATAGAAGTACGTGTAGGCGACGCGATCGCCCTCCTTGAGCGGACGACCCAGCGAGTCGGTCTTCACGCGGGCGCCGAGCTTGGCGACGCGGCCGGTCATCTCGTGGCCGTAGATCCAGCCGTCCTCCGGTAGTCGCAGCGGGGCGTCGCCTCGCCAGAAGTGGAGATCGGACCCGCAGACGTTGGCGAGCGAGACGCGGATGAGGACCGCGTCGGGCTCGACGTCGGGGACCGTCACCTCGCGGATCTCGAACGGTTTGCCCGGACCGAAGAAGACCGCCGCCTTGCCGGTGCTCATCGGCGCGCTCCGCGGGCGACGTCGAACGCGTCGTGCAGACTCCGCACCGCCAGCTCCGCGTACTTGTCCTCGATCACGCACGACACCGCGATCTCCGACGTCGAGATCATCTGGATGTTGATGCCCTCGCGCGCGAGCGTGGCGAACATCGTCGAGGCGACGCCGGAGTGGCTGCGCATCCCGACGCCGACGATGGAGACCTTGGCGACCCGCTCGTCGTGTACGATGCCGCGCGCGCCGATCTCGCGCACGACCTCCGAGAGATCCTTGACCGCCCGCGCGTGGTCGCCGCGCGGCAGGGTGAAGGACATGTCGGTGTAGCCGTCCTGGCTGATGTTCTGGACGATCATGTCGACGACGATGTTCTTGGCCGAGATCGCGCCGAAGACCCGCGCGGCGATGCCGGGCCGGTCGGGCACTCGGAGGATCGAGATCTTCGCCTGGCTCCGGTCGTGCGTCACGCCGGTGACCACCGCCTGTTCCATGCCGGCTTCCTCCTTTGTCACGAGCGTGCCCGGATCCGGGCGGAACGTGGAGCGCACGTGGACCGTGACGCCGTATTTCTTGGCGAACTCGACGGAGCGGGTCTGGAGCACCTTGGCGCCGAGGCTGGCCAGCTCGAGCATCTCGTCGTAGGCGACACGCGCGAGCTTTCGGGCGTCGGGCACGATGTTCGGGTCGGCGGTGTAGACGCCGTCGACGTCGGTGTAGATCTCGCACACGTCCGCCTTCAGGGCCGCCGCCAGCGCGACCGCGGTCAGATCGGAGCCGCCCCGCCCGAGCGTCGTGATCTCATCCTCGTCCGACAGCCCCTGGAATCCGGCGACGACCGCGATCTCGCCGGTGTCGAGCGCGCGCCGCACGCGATCGGCGTCGATCTGCGTGATGCGGGCCTGCGTGTGCGAGTGATCGGTTCGCATGCCGACTTGCGGGCCCGTGAAGGACTTCGCCTTGAGGCCGAGCGACTGGAGCGCCATCGACAGGAGCGCGATCGTCACTTGCTCGCCGGTCGACAGCAGCATGTCCATCTCGCGCAGGTCGGGCGTCGTCGAGATCTGGCGGGCGAGCGCCAGGAGGCCGTCGGTGGTCTTGCCCATGGCCGAGACGACGACGACCATCTGATTGCCCGGCGCGCTGGCGGCGACCCGGCGCGCGACGTTCATGATCTTTTCGGCGTCGGCGACCGACGATCCTCCGAACTTCTGGACGAGCAGCGCCATGGCTGGCGAGAGCCTACACGACGCCCGTGCCGACCGCAAAGCTCGAGCGCGCCGCTTCCCGAGAGCGACACCGTCGATCGCGACGCACGCGCACGGGGTGACGCATGCCGCTAGCCGGCAGTGCCGGGTTCCTCGCCTGGCCGCGCATGGGTGGCCTCACCGAGACTCACGTCCTCGCGCAGCAGATAGAGCCACCCGAGCAGGGTGACCGGCAGGATCTGACTGGCGTGAAACAGCAGCGCGTAGCCGAATCCGGTCGAGCGCGAAACGCCAAACAGTCCGAGGGCGAGCACGGCCGCCCCGTGGAAGGTGCCAACGTAACCCGGAGTGGACGGGAGCGAGACGCCGAGTCCGACGAAGGCGAGCACCGCCCAGGTTGCGGCGAACGGAAGGTGTAAGTCCAGCGCCAGCAGGACGGTCCACGCCGCGAGCGCGGGCGCGAGCCAGACCGCGATGGTCCAGACGATCAGCGGGAACGCATGCGACGGGGTGCGGATCCCGTCGAGGCCGCGGACGAACGTCCCGAGCGTGGTGAGCGCCCATCGCCGGAGCCTGGGCCAGCGGCTGACGAGCCGGCTGATGAGGCGCTCGCAGCCGGCGGGCGCAATGACGAGGGCGATCAGGACCCCGATCCCGACCAGGTCGATCACCAGGATGGCTATCGCCCCAACCTCGATGATGCGTGGCACCGGAACGACCAGGACCAGCGCCGCCAGGATGAGCACGACCGCCAGGCCGTCCAGGACCCGCTCGACGATGAGCGTGGCGAGGGTCGTCCAGAACGGATGCAGGCGCGCCGCGTTTGCCTCGGCTGCGCTCCAGCGCCGGGCGACCACGTAGACACGCGCGACCTCGCCCGCCCGGGCCGGGACCACGTTGTTGACCATGTAACCGATCATCATGGCCGGCGTGAGGCCAGGCGGGTTCGAGCCCGGAGGAAAGAGATACCACCAGCGCCGCCCGCGCACCCAGATCTGGAGCGGCGCCATGACGACCGCGACGAACATCCAGCCCCAGTTGGCGTCACGCAGTTGACGACCGAGTTGGGCGAGATCGACGCTCCAGAAGAGATAGACGAGTAGGACGACACTGATTGCAACACCGAGCGCGACGTGGAGCCGGTTCAGAGGCCGAGCTGCGCCAGGACGGCGTCGACACGCGGGGGCACGGTGGTCGGGCGCGAGGCGGACTCGAGCGCGGTGTCCGGGTCCTTGAGCCCGTGGCCGGTGAGCGTCAAGACGAGGGTCGAGCCCGGCTCGAAGCGCCCGGCTTTGACGAGCTTGATCAAGCCGGCCACCGTCGCCGCCGACGCCGGCTCCATGAAGATGCCCTCTTCGTGGGCCAGCAGGCGATAGGCGCGCAGGATCTCCTCGTCGGTGACGATGTCGATCCAGCCGCGTGAATCTTTCATCGCTTCCAGCGCCGGGCCCCACGAGGCCGGATTGCCGATCTTGATCGCAGTCGCGACCGTCCGCGGCTCCTCGATCACCCGGTTCTCGTAGATCGGGGCGGCGCCGGCCGCCTGGAAGCCGACCATGCGCGGGAGCTCCTTCACGCGGCCCGCGCGGTGATACTCGCGGTAGCCCCGCCAGTACGCGGTAATGTTGCCCGCATTCCCGACGGGGATCAGGTGATAGTCGGGCGCGCGGCCGAGCTGATCGCAGACCTCGAAGGCACCGGTTTTTTGTCCCTCGAGCCGGAACGGATTCACCGAGTTCACGAGGGTGACGGGATACCGCTCGGCGATCTGCCGAACGATCGTCAGCGCCTGGTCGAAGTTACCGTCGACCATGAGGACCTTGGCGCCGTGAATGGCGGCCTGCGAGAGCTTGCCGAGCGCGACGGAGCCTTTCGGCACCATGACGAAGGCCCGGATGCCGGCGCGCGCGGCGAACGCGGCGGCCGAGGCCGACGTATTGCCGGTCGAGGCACAGATGACGGCGCGCGAGCCGGCCTCGAGTGCCTTCGACATCGCCACGGTCATCCCGCGGTCCTTGAACGAGCCCGTCGGATTGAACCCCTCGCACTTGAGAAAGATCTGCATGCGCGCGTCGGTCGCCTCGGCGAGCCGCGGCGCCGGGACGAGTGGCGTGTCGCCCTCGTGCAGCGTGACGATCGGCGTCTTGTCCGAGACCGGGAGAAAGTCCCGGTACTCCTCGATCACGCCGCGCCAGGCCTTCACGCCGGACTGCCCTCGACGCGGATCATGGTCGTGGACGCGGCCACGTCACGCAGCCGGTCGATCTTTGCCAGCGCCGCCCGCATGTCGCGCTCGCGGGCCTCGTGCGTCAGCATCACCACCGGCACCGCCTCGCGGACGCCGCGGCCCTTCTGGATGACGTTGGCGATCGAGATGTCGTTCTCACCCAGGATGCCCGCGACCTTCGAGAGGACGCCCGGCCGATCCTGAGCGGTCACGCGCAAGTAGTAGCGGCAGCGGATCGCCTCCATCGGCGTGAGCGGCAGCGGCGACGAGCCGACCGACGGCAGCTCGATCGCGAGCGACGGGATGCCGTGGGCGATCCGGCGGGCGATCTCGATGACGTCCGACAGCACCGCCGAGGCGGTCGGCATCTGACCGGCGCCTCGGCCGTAGAACATGAGATCGCCGACCGCGTCGCCAGTCAGGAAGATTCCGTTGAAGACGCCGGACACCGCGGCCAGCGGCGAGGCGGCCGGAATCATCGTGGGATGGACGCGGACTTCGACGCCGGGGCCACCCGGCGCGTCGGGCGCCGTCACCTTGGCGATGGCCAGCAGCTTGATCCGATAGCCGAGCTCGCGCGCGTAGTCGATGTCCTGGGCCGTGATCCGCGAGATCCCTTCGGTGTGGATGTGCTTGAGATCGACGAAGGTACGGAACGCCAGCGCCACGAGGATCTGGAGCTTGTGGGCCGAGTCCATGCCCTCGATATCGAGCGTCGGATCCGCCTCGGCGTAGCCGTGAGCCTGCGCTTCCTTGAGGACCAGCGAGAAGTCCAGGCCCTCGTCGGTCATCTTGCTCAGGATGTAGTTGCAGGTGCCGTTGACGATGCCGGCCAGCGACAGCACCTGGTTGGCGACCAGGCCGTCCTTGACGGCGCGAATCAGCGGGATCCCGCCGGCCACCGCCGCCTCGAAACCGAGCGCCACGCCGGCGCGCCGCGCCTCTTCGTAGAGCTCGACGCCGTGGTGCGCGAGGAGCGCCTTGTTGGCGGTGACCACGTGCTTGCCACCGGCGAGCGCCCGCGAGATGAAGGAGCGCGCGGGCTCGAGGCCTCCCACCAGCTCGATCACGACGTCGATCGACGGGTCCGCGAGCACGCGGCCGGCGTCACCCGTCAGCGGCAGGGACGCAAGATCGAGGCCTTCACGCGCGCGGGTGAGGTCGGTGTCGGCCACGGCGGCCAGGACGAGGCGCGCGCCCGCCCGCTCTTCGAGCATCTGGCGCCGGGTCTGCAAGATTTTCGCGACCCCGGCGCCGACGGTGCCGAGCCCTAGCAAACCGATGCGTACTTCGCGCGCTGCGCTCACGATGGATCTCCGCCGGTCAGGTCAGCGGCTCAGCTGCTTGAGTCC
>CAYVHH010000488.1:0-3082 GCA_964450175.1 uncultured bacterium
CGCGCCAAGGGTGTGGCCGAGCGCTTCGTGATCTATCGCCACGCGCTGCGCAACGCCGCGATCCCGGTCATCACGGTGACGGGCCTGTCGCTCGGGTTCATGCTGAGCGGCGCGGTGATCATCGAGACGGTGTTCTCGTGGCCCGGCATGGGCCGCCTGATCGTGCAGGCCGTCCCCGGTCGTGACTTCCCAGTGATCCAGGCGGGCGTCTTCGTGTTCGCGCTGATCTTCGTCGGCCTGAACCTGCTCGTGGATCTGCTCTACACGGTGGTCGACCCGCGCGTGCGGCTGACGTGATCGGCCGCCCGCGCGACCACAGCGCGATCCTCGGGCTGATCGTCGTCGCCGGCACGATCCTGATGGCGGTCCTCGCGCCCGCGCTGGCCCCCGGAGATCCGGTCAAGAACAGCCTCGTCGATCGCCTGACACCGCCGATGTGGAATGCCGGCGGCACCGCCAGGCATCCGCTGGGCACCGACACGCTCGGCCGCGACGTCGCGAGTCGGCTGCTCTACGGCGCGCGCGTCTCCCTGATCGTCGGGCTCGCCGCGGTCGTGGTCGCCGGCGTGCTGGGCGTTGCGCTCGGGCTCCTGTCGGGCTATTACCGGGGCCTCACGGACGACGTGCTCATGCGGCTGGGCGACGTGCAGCTCGCGTTTCCGGTCCTCGTGCTGGCGGTCGCGGTGCTGGCCGTGCTCGGCGCAAGCCTCGCGAACGTCATCCTGGTGCTGGGCGTGACGGGCTGGATCACGTACGCGAGAATCGTGCGCGGCGAGACGCTCTCGCTCCGGCAGCGCGAGTTCGTCGAGGCCGCGCGGGCCCTCGGCGCGACCGACGGCTATCTCATCCGGCGCCACATTCTCCCCAACGTGTTGCCACCGGTCATCGTCGTCGCGACCTTCTCGGTGGCGCGGACGATCATCGCCGAAGCCTCGCTGAGCTTTCTCGGCCTCGGCCTCCCGCCGCCGGCGCCCAGCTGGGGCGCGATGCTCGACGAAGGGCGTAACTACATCACGACCGGCTGGTGGCTGGCACTCTTCCCGGGCCTGGCCATCCTGCTCTTGGTGCTCGGGATCAATCTGGTCGGGGACTGGCTGCGCGATGAGCTCGATCCCCGGATGGAGCGCAGCATGTGAGGGATCGCGACCTGACGCGATATTCTCAAGGGTATGACCCCGCTCGAGAACGTCCGCCTGGCCGCGCACTGCACGCTGGGCGTCGGCGGTCCGGCCCAGTTCTTCGTCGAGGCGCACGACGAGGCGGCGGTGCTCGAGGCCCACGACTGGGCCCGCGCCCGGCGCCTGCCGATGCGGGTCCTCGGCGGCGGCTCGAACCTGGTCATCTCTGACGAGGGGATCGACGGCCTCGTGGTGAAGCTCGCGCTGCGCGGCGTCGATGCGCGCGAGGCCCACGGGGTGGTGGAGCTGACCGCCGCGGCCGGCGAGCCGTGGGACGGGCTGGTGCAGCTGACCGTCGCGCGCGGCTGGGCGGGCTTCGAGTGCCTGAGCGGGATTCCGGGCCTGGTCGGCGCGACCCCGATGCAAAACGTCGGCGCCTACGGTCAGGACGTCAGCGAGACGGTCACGCTCGTGCGCGCGCTGGACACGGCCAGCCGGCGCATCATGACCTTCGAGAATCGCGAATGCCGCTTCGGCTACCGCGACAGCCTGTTCCGGAGCGATGAGCCCGGGCGCTACGTCATCCTCTCGGTGGCCTACCGGCTGCGCCCGGGCGGGTCGCCGACCGTCCGGTACGTGGACGTCGAGAAAGATCTGGCGGCGCGCGGGGTCGACAAGCCCTCGCTCGCGGACGTGCGCACCAGCGTGATCGCCATCCGCCGGTCCAAATCGATGGTGCTCGATTCGAGCGATGCGAACCGCCGCAGCTGCGGCTCCTTCTTCACCAATCCGGTCATTCCCGACACCGAGCTCGCCGCGGTCGAGTCGCGCGCCGGCGATCGGGCGATGCCGCGCTGGCCCCTGCCCGACGGGCAGGTGAAGCTCTCGGCCGCGTGGCTGATCGAGCGCGCCGGCTACACGCGGGGCCGCGCCGACGGACCGGTCGGTCTCTCGACCCGGCACGCGCTCGCGATCGTCGCCCACGACGGCGCGCGGGCGTGCGACGTCGTGGCGTTTGCCCGTCGCATCCAGACCGCGGTCGTCGACCGCTTCGGCGTGCGGCTGACGCCCGAGCCGGTCTTCTGGGGCGTGCGCGCGCCATGAGCGCCATGCGGATCCTGGTCGTCGAGGACGACGAGCGGCTGGCCGAGATCTTCCGCGACTTCATCGCCGAGCTCGGCTATCAGCCGATCGTCGTCGGCAGCGCCGAAGCCGCGCTGGAGGCGCTCACCAGCGCGCGACCCGACACGATCCTCCTGGACGTCCGACTGCCGGGCATGAGCGGCGTCGAGTTCTTGAGCCTTCCGGCGGTACGCGACTCCGAGGTGCCGATCGTGGTCGTCTCCGGCGTCGCCACCGAGATGGAGGCGCGGGCGTGTCTGAAGCTCGGCGCGCTCGACTTCATCCGCAAGCCCGTCACGCTCGAGCGGCTGGGACAGGTCCTCGCCTACCTCGGGCCGTTCGCGCTCTCCCGCCAGCAGCGGACCGAGCGGCCGCCCGAGCGGCGGCCGGCAGCGCGGGCGGCGGTCAAGCTCGGCGTCCGCATCGCCGCCTCGAACGGCACCCTGGACGGCACGTGCGTCGAGATCTCATCGACCGGCATGAAGGTCCGCGTGAGCCGGCGGCTGCGCGCGGGCCAGGCAGCGAAGCTCGAGTTCACGCCGCCCGACGGCGGCGCGCCGATCGACGTGCTCGCCCTCGTCGTCCGCGTCGACGCCGACAGCGCCGCGTTCTGGTTCCTCGACCTCATGACGCACGACTCGGATCGGCTCGACGCCCTGGTCGATCGGCTGCAGCGCTAGCACCCCAGCGCGGCCGTGACGAGCCGGTTCAGCTCGCGGACGTCGAACGGCTTGTGGAGATAGCCAGCCGCGCCCTCGATCATCGCCTCGGCTTCCTTCTCGGTATTCCAGACGCCGGTCATCATGAAGATCGGCGCCTTCACGCCGAGGTGCCGGATGCGC
>CAYVHH010000489.1:0-8675 GCA_964450175.1 uncultured bacterium
ATCGAAGGGCCGCAGTTCTCGACCAGGGCGGAGTCGCGCATCTATCGGGGCTGGGGCGTGGACGTCATCGGGATGACCAACATGCCGGAGGCCAAGCTCGCGCGAGAGGCCGAGCTCTGCTACGCGACGCTCGCGCTGGCCACGGACTATGACGTCTGGCACGAGACGCACGACGCGGTCTCGGTCGAGGCGGTCGTCCAGAATCTCTTGAAGAACGTCGCGACCGCCAAAGACGTCCTGACCCGGGTGATCCCCGCGATCGCGCGGCCGCGCGCATGCGAGTGTCCGAGCCTTCTCAAGAATGCGGTCATCACCAACCCCAAAGCCTTCCCCACGGCGACGAGGAAAAAGCTTGAGCTCCTACTCGACCCGTACTTTCCGCGCGAACGGAGCCGGCGTGCGCCTCCAGCAGGCCACCCTCGGTCAAAGGCGGCCTCACGGTCCCCGCTACAATGAGTGACCTCCTGGTCGTCGGCTCGGTGGCGCTGGACAGCGTCGAGACGCCCTTCGGCAAGGTGCAGGAGGCGCTCGGCGGCTCCGCGACCTACTTCTCCTACTCGGCGAGCTTCTTCACCGCCGTGCACCTGGTGGCGACGGTCGGCGAGGATTTTCCCGAGGCGCACATGAAGCTCCTCGCGGATCGCGGCGTGGACATCCGGGGACTGCAGACCTCCAAGGGCCGCACCTTCCGATGGGCGGGTCAGTACGGCTACGACCTGAACGAGGCCAAGACCCTCGAGACCCAGCTGAACGTCTTCGCGGAGTTCCGCCCGGTGCTGAACGAGGGATCGGGGCGCACGCCCTACCTGTTCCTGGCGAACATCGATCCCGAGCTCCAGCTCGACGTGCTCCGCCAGATGAAGGAGCGCCCGAAGCTGGTTGCCCTGGACACGATGAACTTCTGGATCCAGGGCAAGCGCGAGGCGCTCCGCCGGGTGCTGGCCGAGGTGGACGTCGTCACCGTCAACGACGGCGAGGCGCGGCAGCTCGCCAGCGAGCCGAACCTGATCCGCGCCGCGCGCGCGATCTCGGCGATGGGACCGAGGACCGTCGTCGTCAAGCGCGGCGAGTACGGCGCGCTGCTCAGCACCGAGGACCGGCTCTTCTTCGTGCCGGCCTATCCGCTGGAGTCCGTCTACGACCCGACCGGCGCCGGCGACACGTTCGCGGGCGGCTTCATGGGCTATCTGGCGGCTCAGGACCGGATCGACGCCGCCGCGATGCGGCGCGCGATCGTCTACGGCTCGGTCATGGCGTCGTTCACCGTCGAGGATTTCTCGCTCAAGCGGCTCACGCGGCTCTCGCCCAACGACATCGCCGAGCGCTACACGGCGTTCCACGACCTGATCCGGGTCGAGCCCTGAGCCCGATGACGCTGGCGAAGTACGATCGTCTGGTCGACGTGCTCCGCGAGATGGAGAGCGTGGTGGTCGCGTTCTCGGGCGGCGTCGACTCGACCTTGCTCGCGCGAGCCGCCAAAGATGCCCTCGGCGCCCGCGCGCTGCTCGTGACCGCGGATTCCGAGACCTATCCGGCCAGCGAGCTCGAGGAGGCCCGGCGGCTCGGCCAGCTCCTGGGCATGCGTCACCTGATCGTGCGGACGGACGAGCTCCAGAACCCGGACTACGCGCGCAATCCGACCAATCGCTGCTTCTTCTGCAAGGAGGAGCTCTTCCTCAAGCTCGAGCCCATTGCCGCGCGCGAGGGCTGCCGCGCGCTCGTGTACGGCGCCAACATGGACGACCGTGGCGACCACCGCCCGGGCATGAAGGCCGCGCAGGCGCGGGGCGTGCGGGCGCCCTTGATCGAGGCCGAGCTGTGGAAGGAAGAGATCCGAACGCTGTCGCGCGGGCTCGGCCTGCCCACGTGGGACAAGCCCTCGTTCGCGTGCTTGTCGTCGCGGTTCCAGTACGGCGACCGGATCACGGCCGAGAAGCTCCGGCAGGTCGACGCCGCCGAGGCATTCATTCGCTCGCTCGGCTTCCGCCAGTTCCGGGTGCGTCACCACGATCGCCTGGCCCGCATCGAGATCGACCGGGCCGAGATGGCAAAGCTCTGGGAAGGCGACCTGCGCGATGCCATCGTGAAGCGTCTGCGCGAGCTCGGCTACATCTACGTGACGCTCGACCTCGCCGGCTTCCAGTCCGGCAGCGCGAATCTCTTGCTCAATCTGAGATCGAAAGCGAACGGTGGATAGGGAAGCGCTTCGCGCGCTCCTGAACGATCTCCGGGCCGGGCGTGTCGACGTCGACACGGCGGCCGCGAGGCTTCGCGCGCTGCCGTTCGAAGACCTGGGATTCGCGAAGATCGACCACCACCGCGCGCTCCGCGGCGGCGCGCCCGAGGCGGTGTTCTGTCCCGGCAAGACGCCCGCGCAGGTCGTTGCAATCCTCGAGCGCCTGATCGTTCATCACCCGAACATTCTGGCCACCCGGGCGGATCGCGCGGTGGCCGACGCGGTGGCCGCGGCCGGACTGCCGCACGTCTATCACGCCGACGCGAAGCTCGTGATCGCCCGACCGGAGCCAGGCGCGGGGCTCGGTCTCGTCGCCGTGCTCGCCGCCGGGACCGCCGACCTTCCCGTGGCCGAGGAAGCCGCCCTCGTGGCCGAGGCGCTCGGTAATCGCGTGGAGCGGCTCTACGACTGCGGCGTGGCGGGGCTGCACCGGTTGCTGGCGCACTACCATCTCCTGACCGAGGCCAACGTGCTCGTCGTGGTGGCGGGGATGGAAGGGGCGCTGCCGAGCGTCGTCGGAGGACTCGTCGATCGGCCGGTCATCGCCGTGCCGACGAGCATCGGCTACGGAGCGTCGTTTGGAGGCGTCGCCGCGCTGCTGGCCATGCTGAACTCGTGCGCGGCGGGGGTGTCGGTGGTGAACATCGACAACGGGTACGGGGCGGCTCACCAGGCCAGCCAGATCAATCACCTCATCGCTAAAGTGCGGTGACGTCGCGGCGGCGGGGGCCGGGCGTGCCGGGAGGGGGCTTGGGACCACGCGGCTTGCGTTCGCGCCCGTTGGCCCTTGGAGGGAACGGGTCCCAAGCCCCCTCCCGGCACGCCCGGCCCCCGCCGCCGCGAGCGGCATCGCGCTTGAGATGCGTGATCGACGGGGGCCTGGTGAACTCGCGCGTCGGCATAGCGACAGAGGCGCGGAGGTGTCGGTGGTCCTGATGGTCGACTGGATGGGTCTGCGGCCTGTTCGATTTGTCGAGGTGAGGTGAAGACGGTTTGAGGGTGGCGTACTTCGATTGTCCTTCCGGGGCGGCGGGGGACATGATCATGGCGTCGTTGCTGGACGCTGGGGTGTCGCCGGCGCGACTCCGGGAGGAGCTCGCGAAGCTGGCTCTGCCGGGGTGGATGCTGGTTGTGCGGGAGGTGATGAAGGGGGATTTTCGGGCGACCAAGGTGGATGTCGAGATCGATGGGGATGCGCATCGGCATCATCGGTCGCTGCGGGACATTCTCGACATTCTCGAGCGGAGCGCGCTCGAGGCGAGCGTTCGGGAGCGGGCCACGCGGATCTTCACGCGGCTGGCCGATGCCGAGGCGCGCGTGCACGGGGCCGACCGCGAATCGGTACAGTTTCACGACGTGGGCGCGGTGGATGCCATCGTCGACGTGACCGGGGGTGTGATCGCGCTCGATCTGGCCGGCGCGCAGGCGATTCACATGTCCGCGCTTCCGGTGGGCGGCGGACTCGTCCGTGGCCCGCACGGCCGCATCCCGGTTCCGGCGCCGGGCACCGTCGAGCTCCTGCGCGGCTTCCCGGTCGTCGACACCGGCGTGAAGGCCGAGCTCGTCACGCCGACGGGCGCCGCAATCCTCACGACGCTGTCCGCCTCGGCGGGGAAAATGCCGGCGATGACGATCGAGGCGATCGGCTACGGCGCCGGCACCATGGACCTGCCCGGCACGCCCAACGTCCTGCGCTGCTTCCTGGGCCAGACCGCCGACAGCATCGCCGCCGACGAGACGGTGCTCCAGGTCGAGACGACGATCGACGACATGTCGCCCCAGCTCTACGAGACCCTGATCGAGCGCGTCTTCGACGCCGGTGCGCTCGACGTGTTCCTGCAGCCCGTCATCATGAAGCGCGGCCGTCCGGGCGTGGTGGTGACGGCGTTGTGCGTGCCCGAGAAGGTCGGCGACCTGTCCCGCGCCCTGTTCGAGGAGTCCACGACGATCGGTGTCCGCTGGTCGGAGTGGCGCCGGGCACGCCTGCAGCGCGAGATGGTCGAGCTGACGACGGTCTACGGGACGATCCCGTTCAAGATCTCGCGTCTGGGCGGTCGAATCGTGACGGTCACGCCGGAGTTCGCCGACGTGGCGCGGATCGCTCGGGAGAAGTCGCTGCCGGTCCGCGAGGTCCTGGACCAAGCCCGCGCCGACGGCCGGCGCCTTCTCGGGCAGTAGCCAAACCCCCGTCCCGGTTGACACGCCGGGGGGCGAAGTCTTACCCTCTGTCGCGCCAGATCGGGGCGTCCCAGGACCCGCTCTCAAACCGCCGAATCCCGGAGGATGAGTCGTGAAACTGCCAGTCAAGATGACGATCAACGGTCAGAGCTATAGCCATGAAGTCGAGCCCCGTCTGCTGCTGGTCCACTACATCCGCGAGACGGTAGGGCTCACCGGGACGCACGTCGGCTGCGACACGAGCCAGTGCGGCGCGTGCACGATCCTCATGAACGGCCAGGCGGTCAAGGCCTGCACCTTCTTCGCGGTCCAGGCCGACGGCGCCAACATCATGACCATCGAGGGACTGGCAAAGGACGGCGAGCTGCACCCGATCCAGCAGGGATTCTGGGAGAAGCACGGCCTGCAGTGCGGGTTCTGCACGCCCGGCATGATCATGTCCGTGTACCAGATGCTCGAGCGCTATCCGAAGCCCTCGGAGGAGCTGATCCGGCATCAGCTCGAAGGCAATCTGTGCCGGTGCACCGGCTACCACAACATCGTGAAGGCGATCGAGTGGGCGGCCGAGCACATGCCCGCGAAGAAGTGAGGGAAGCCCATGGCCACCGTCGCCTCCGACCGGCTCTTCGGTAAATCGATCAAGCGGCGCGAGGACCCGCGCTTCATCACCGGGCGCGGCCAGTACGTCGACGACCTGAAGCTTCCGGGGATGACGTACGCGGCCTTCGTGCGGAGCCCGCACGCCCACGCGAAGATCCGCCGGATCGACACCGCAGCGGCCGCGCGCCATCCCGGTGTCGTTGCGGTCTTCACCGGCAAGGACATGACCGGCGTCAACTCGCTGCCCTGCGGCTGGGACCTCCGGAAGGAGAAGAAAGTTCCGGGCGTGATGCAGGATCTGGCGATCGTGCCGCACATGCCGCTCACGTCCGACGCCGCGCGCCACGTGGGCGATCCGGTGGCGATCGTGATCGCGGACAGCCACGAGGCGGCGGTCGACGGCGCGGAGAAGGTGCAGGTCGACTGGGAGCCGCTGCCGTCCGTCACGATGACCGAGAAGGCGGCGGCGTCCGGAGCGCCCAAGCTCCACGAGGGCGCGCCGGGCAACGTCGCGTTCAAGTGGGAGATCGGTGACCGGGCCGCGACCGACGCCGCCTTCAACAGCGCGCCGGTCAAGGTCAAGAAGCGCATCGTCAACCAGCGGCTGGTCGCCAACGCGATGGAGCCGCGCGCCTGCGTGGCCCGCTACGACGACGCGACCGGCGAGCTGACGCTCTGGGTGACGTCGCAGAACCCGCACGTGCATCGCCTGCTCATGTGCGCCTTCGTGCTCGGCATTCCCGAGCACAAGGTGCGGGTGATCGCGCCAGACGTGGGCGGCGGCTTCGGCTCCAAGATCTTCCTCTACAACGAAGAGGTCGTCTGCTCGTGGGCCTCTCGCCGCCTCAAGCGGCCGGTGCGCTGGACCGCCAGCCGCAGCGAGGCCTACCTGACGGACGCCCACGGCCGCGACCACGTGACCGACGCCGAGCTCGCGCTGTCGCGCGACGGCAAGATGCTCGGGCTGCGCGTGAAGACGACGGCGAATCTCGGCGCCTATCTCTCGACCTTCGCGCCGGCGGTCCCGACGTTCCTCTACGGCACCCTGCTCAACGGCGTCTACGCGATCCCCGCCATTCACTGCGAAGTGACCGGCGTCTTCTCGAACACGACGGCGGTCGACGCCTATCGCGGTGCGGGGCGGCCGGAGGCGTGCTACGTCCTCGAGCGCATCGTCGAGGTCGGGGCCCGCGCGGCCGGGATGGACGTGGCGGACCTCCGGAAGAAGAACTTCATCCCGAAGTTCTCCGGCGCGTTCCAGACGCAGGTCGCCGTCGTCTACGACAGCGGCGACTACGGCGCGGCCTGGGACCGGATGCTCCAGATGCTCGACTACCGGAAGTTCCGCGCCGATCAAGAAGCCGCGCGCAAGCAAGGCCGGCTCCTCGGCATCGGCTTCTCGGCGTACATCGAGGCGTGCTCGATCGCGCCGTCGAAGCTGGTCGGCGCGCTGGGCGCCGGCGCGGGACTCTACGAGTCCGGCAAGGTGCGTGTGCATCCGACCGGGGGAGTCACGGTGTACACCGGCTCGCACTCGCACGGGCAGGGGCACGAGACGACGTTCGCGCAGATCGTGGCCGACAAGCTCGGCATCCCGATCGACCAGGTCGAGATCGTGCACGGCGACACCGGCGCGATCCCGTTCGGCATGGGCACCTACGGCAGCCGTTCCGCCTCGGTCGGCGGTACCGCCATTCTGATGTCGCTCAACAAGGTCATCGAGAAGGGCAAGAAGATCGCGGCGCACCTGCTCGAGGCGTCGCCGGGCGACATCGAGTTCGGCGGTGGCCAGTTCTCCGTCAAAGGCGCCCCCGGCAAGGCGGTACCGTTTGGCGCCGTGTCCCTCACCGCATACGTGCCGCACAACTATCCGGAGGGGCTCGAGCCCGGGCTCGAGGAGACGTCCTTCTACGACCCCTCGAACTTCTGCTTCCCCTTCGGCGCCCACGCGTGCGTCGTCGAGGTCGAGCGGGAGACCGGCAACGTCCGCATCCTCCGCTACCTGGCGGTGGACGACGTCGGCAACGTCATCAATCCGATGATCGTGGACGGCATGGTCCACGGGGGCATCGCGCAGGGCGTCGGGCAGGCGCTCTGCGAGGGCGCCGTGTACGACGGGCAGTCCGGGCAGCTCGTGACCGGCAGCATGATGGACTACGCGCTGCCGAAGGCCGACATGCTGCCGATGTACGAGACCGACCGTACGGTGACTCCTACGCCGGTCAATCCGATGGGCATCAAGGGCGCCGGGGAGACGGGGACGATCGCGTCGCCGCCGGCGGTCATGAACGCCGTGGTGGACGCGCTCGCGCCGCTCGGCGTGGACCACATCGAGGCGATGCCGCTGAGCGCCGAGCGTGTGTGGACGATCATCCAGGGCGCCAAGGGCGCCCGGTAACCAGGAGAACGACATGTACCCAGCCGCGTTCGACTATCACGCGCCCGGCACCATCAAGGAAGCGCTCGACCTTCTCGGCAAGCACAAGGACGACGCCAAGCTGCTCGCGGGCGGCCACAGCCTGATCCCGATGATGAAGCTGCGGCTGGCGCAGCCCAAGCACCTGATCGACCTGCGCAAGGTTCCCGGGCTCTCGGGGATCAAGCAGGACGGCAACATGCTCGCGATCGGCGCGATGACCACCCACTGGGAGGTCGAGTCGTCGTCGTTGGTGAAGTCGAAGCTGGCCGTGCTCTCCGAGGTGGCCGCGCTGATCGGCGACCCGGCGGTGCGCAACCGCGGAACGGTCGGCGGCTCGATCGCCCACGCCGACCCGGCTGCGGACTATCCGGCGGCGATGATCGCGCTTGGCGCCGAGATGGTGTGCGAAGGCGCGAAGGGGCGTCGCACGGTGAAGGTGGACGACTGGTTCAAGGGCCTGATGGCCACCGCGGTCGGCGAGGACGAGATTCTCGTCGAGGTCCGCGTCCCCGTGCTGCCGGCGAGCACCGGCGCCGCGTACATGAAGTTCCCGCATCCGGCCTCGCGGTTCGCCGTCGTCGGCGTCGCCGCGGCCGTCACCCTGGACGGCAAGGGCGCCTGCGCCAAGGCGTCGATCGGCGTCACCGGCGCCGGCACCAAGGCCGTGCGCGCGAAGGGCGTGGAGGCGGGCTGCACCGGCAAGAAGCTCGACGCCGCGGCGATCGAGGCGGCCGCGCAGAAGGCCGCCGAAGGGGTCGACGTGCAGGCGGACCTGCAAGGCTCCGTCGAGTACAAGTCGCACCTCTGCCGCGTGTTCGCCAAGCGCGCATTGACCGAGGCCGTCAAGCGCGCCGGCGGATAGCCGCTCCGGCGCTGACGATCACGCGACGCGCGACGCTTCGTCGGGCGCGGGGCCGCTGATGCCGGCGGTCTTCGTGCACGGGGTGCCGGACACGCACCGGGTCTGGCGTGCCGTCGTCGGGCGATTGTGTCGGCGGGATGTCGTCACGCTGTCCCTTCCCGGCGTCGGCTGCGCGATCCCGGCAGGTTACGACTGCACGAAGGAAGCCTACTGCAGCTGGCTGCTCGCCGAGCTCGCCCGCCTCGACGGACCGATCGATCTGGTCGGCCACGACTGGGGCGGGCTCCTCGTGGTGCGCGCCGTCTCGCTCGAGCCGACCCTGGTGCGGAGCTGGGTCGCCGGCGCCGCGCCGCTCGATCCCGAATACGAGTGGCACAAGG